>SVNM01000073.1 GCA_015066875.1 Ruminococcus sp. | reverse complement strand
GCGTTTTTGCCCGCCGTGAGGAAATCCAGATTATGAAATATGTCGGAGCAACTAATGCCTTTATCCGTACTCCTTTCTTTGTAGAGGGTATGGTAACAGGTCTTTTTGCCGGTGTGGGAGCATTCCTCCTTACATGGCTGGGATATAATGCCGTTGCTGATGTTCTTACCCAGCAGGTGGGCGTTATGAATGTTATAGGTATGGGAAGCATAGTCCCGTTTAATACAATCAGACTGTATGTTCTGATTTTCTACATTCTTTGCGGTTCCTTTATCGGGGCATTGGGAAGCGTTATAAGTACAAGAAAACATATAAACGTATAAGACGCAGACATAATACGAAGGTGTATGAAAGGAGTGCACAGTCTTTAAAGAATTGTGCAGACGTATGGAAATGATTACAAAATTCAGAATAAAAAAGCTTCTGACAGCGCTTACCTGCTGTGTAATGACAGTCGCTCTTATTTCCTCTTATTCAGCACGCACAGACAGCGGTTGTGATGTTGAGGCTAAGACAATTGCCGAAATTCAGGAAGAGCGTAAAAAGAAAGAAGCTGAAATCGATGAGCTTGAAAATCAGATTAAAGCTCTGCAGGATAATAAATCCGATGAAGAGGCATATCAGAAAACCCTTATGGACCAGATTGTGCTTATTCAGGAGAATATCAAGCTTCTCGACGATGAGCTTGCACAGATAAACGCTGATATTACCGTTACACAGGATAATATCCAGTCGCTTAACGAAGAAATTGAAGCTCAGCAGGTCAGAGTTGATGAGAATATCGAGCTCTTTAAGGAGCGTCTGTGCGCTATGTATGTCACAGGCAACAACAGTCTTGCTTCGGCAATACTGGGCTCATCTGACTTTTACGATATGCTTTCAAGAATGGAAATACTCAACTCTATCGCTGAACACGATGAGGAGCTTGTAAACGAAATTCTTGACGAAATTGCATCTATCGAAAGCGCAAAAAAGAATCTTGAAACAGAAAAACTCTCGCTTGAAATGAAGCTTCAGGAGCAGGAAATCAAGAGGGATGAGCGTAAAAAAGAAATCGAAGAGCTTAACGAAAAGTACGCTAAGACTCAGGAAGAAATCGACAGACTTAAACTTGAAGAGGATAAGCTGAATAAGGACATTGACGAGCTGAATAAGGATATCGAGCTTGGCAAGGCTCAGGAACAGGAAATCCTCGACCAGATTGCCGCTGAGGAAAAGCGCAGACAGGAAGAGGCTTTGAAAAATCAGCAGAACAATAACAGCAGTGGTGGCGGTTCATCTGAAATCTACGATACTTCAGTGGGCGCTTCGGGCTTTGGCTGGCCTGTTCCCGGATATTACATCATATCAAGTAAATACGGCTACAGATGGGGCAGACTCCACGCAGGTATAGACATTGCAGGCGGAGGAATTGCAGGTGCTCCCGCAGTAGCTTCAAAGGCAGGTACTGTAATTACAGTAAAGAACTCATGTACACATAACTACAGAAAAACAGGAAACTGTTGCGGAAACGGCTACGGAAACTACGTTATTGTTTCTCACGGAAACGGCTATTCCACAGTATATGCTCATCTTCAGAGCGTAAATGTTTCTGTGGGCGATTATGTTGCACAGGGACAGTCGGTAGGTACAGTAGGCTGTACAGGATTTTCAACAGGCTTCCACCTTCATTTTGAGGTGCGTGTAAACGGAGTTGCAAAGAATCCTGAAAATTATGTATAATAAACGACAGTGAATACTGACGTAAATCAGGCCACTGAGCTTTGAGCTAAGTGGCTTGATTTGCTTTTTATAACGGCTTCAGCGCCCGTATATTCTTTTCTGCTTCAGCAGTGAGATTGCTATAAAAAACGAAAGCGAAGATGAATAATGAATAAAAAAATAAGTCTGGGACTTGCTTTGAGTCTCATTGCTATAGCTTCGGCGATAACCTTTATCATAACATCGTTTTTTTCTTTACAGAGCTTCAACGAAAAGGTTGTTGACGTAAACGAAAAATCCAAGAAATACAGCGCAATCCAGAATATTGACAGCTATGTAAGACAGAATTACTTTGGCGAAATCAATGAGGAAGACCTTAACACAGGTATTCTCAAGGGCTATGTTGAGGGACTTGATGACCCTTATTCACGCTATCTTACAGCTGAGGAGTATCAGAATGAGCTCAGCGAAAATTCAGGCGAGCTTGTCGGTCTGGGACTTACACTTACTGAGGACGAAAGCGGATATATCAGAATTGCCGAGATCCTTGAAGGCTCTCCTGTAGCCGATTCGGTTCTTACAGTGGGCGATATTATCACATTTGTAGACGGCAACGATGTTCTTTTGACAGGCTTTGAGGAGTCCTTAGAGGCTATGAAGGGCCAGGAGGGCACTGAAATCACAATCACTGTCAGACGTGACGGTGTTGATAAGGACTATAAATTTACCCGAAGCTCTATGGAGCTTATAACAGTGCACGGAGAAATGCTTGGCGGATATATCGGATATATAAGAATTTCGGGCTTTAAAAAGAACACTCCTGAGCAGTTTATTGATGTTCTTGAAAGACTCAGCTCTAACGGAGCAAAGGCTCTCATATTCGATTTGAGAGGAAATGGCGGAGGTCTTGTATCATCTCTTGAAGAGTGTATAGACCCGCTTCTTCCTGAGGGAGTTGTCGCTACCGCAGAGTATAAGGACGGAAGCTCGGAAACCCTTGTCTATTCCGACGAGTCAGAGCTTGATATACCTATGGTAGTGCTTGTTGACGAGAATACAGCAAGTGCGTCAGAGCTTTTCGCAATGGCTCTCAGGGACGCTGATAAGGCAGAGCTCGTAGGCAAGCAGACCTACGGAAAAGGCGTAATGCAGATCACTGCGGAGTTCGACGACGGCGGAGCAATCGTTCTTACCGTTGCCGAGTATAAAACATCAAAGTCTGAGTGCTACAATGAAATCGGAATTACTCCCGATTATATCGTTGAAAACAAAGAGGACAGCGATACAGACGCTCAGTATGACAAGGCAGTAGAAGTTGCACAGAAACTTATTGAGTTGGGTTGATAAAAAAACAAGGCTTCTGCATAAAGGCGCTCCCCATATAGAAGTATTTACGTGAATTATTGAGGGAAACCCTTTTGAAAAAGGGTTATCCCTCAAACTCCTTTCCTAAAACTTTCAAGTTTTAATTTAAGCCCCATAGGGTACACACGGAGAAATAATTAAATTTCTTCTTTACTTGATGTGTGCACCCTATGGGGCTTAAATTAGACTCAAAAGTCTTTGGAGGGGGTGTGGTGGGCACCTTTCTTCAGAAAGGTTCCCCCACTAAATACGCATAATACTTCCGTATAGATAGTCCCTTTAGGGCGGAAGCTTTTTTGTTGTTAAGGATTTAAAAAATCGGTGTGCACTTTACAAAAGAGTGCCGATGTGATATACTGATTATGAATTGAGATTATTTGGAGGATTGAAGATTATGAGCTCAGGAAATTTTGCCGATATAGCAGTAATAGGCGGTGGAGCATCGGGAATGATATCAGCTCTTACAGCGAGAAAATATGCGCCAAAGGCAAGAATAGTAATTCTTGAGCGACTTGCGAAAACAGGTAAAAAGCTTCTTGCAACGGGCAACGGAAAGTGCAATCTGAGCAATAAAAACATCAGCGCAGACAGCTATCACGGTTCGGTAAAAAATGTAATGGATATTATCGGTAAAACAGGCGATACCCGTGAGCTTTTTCAGAGTATGGGGGTAATGTGCATTGCCGATTCACAAGGCAGAATTTATCCCCACAGTGAAAGCTCGGCTTCTGTAGTGGGAGCACTGCGAATGGCTCTTGCAGAGGCGGATATTGAGGAGATATGCAACGCTGAGGTAACGGATTTTTTCAAGAAGAATAACGGCTACAGGCTGACTTTCGGCGATAGCTTTCTTGACTGTGCAAGAGTTATAATAGCGACGGGAGGCTACGCCTCGCCCTCGTTCGGAACAGACGGAGCATTTCTGCGTCTGTTAAAGGCAAAGGGCTACAAAACAGGAAAAATCTGTCCCGCAGTAGCTCCGCTGAGAGTCTCGCCGGAAGAGGTCAAAGGGCTTAAGGGAGTTCGTGCAAAGGGCAGGATTTCCGCTGTTTCAGAGGGAAAAATTCTCAGGAGCGAAACGGGCGAGATACAGTTTACGGAAAATTCTCTGTCGGGAATATGCGTTTTCAATCTTGCGTATCTTTATTCGCAGTATAAGGGAAAGCTTACACTTTCTGCAGACCTTATGCCCGAAAGCTCATATGAAAAGCTTGAAGAAATGATTTACTGTATTCAGTCGGCAAGAAGCAATCAGCCTCTTGAGGAGCTTTTAACGGGAGTATTCACCAAAAATCTTGCGGTATATCTTGTGAAAAAAGCATTGGGCAGACCTCTTAACGAGAGAATATCCACCCTTAAATATAATGAGGTAAAGGCTATCTGCAGTGTAATAAAAAAACTTGAATTCAAGGTTACGGGAGCTTCCTCGTGGCAGAATGCACAGGTAACTTCGGGCGGAATTCACGGAAGCTGTGTTGATGATAAGCTTGAGTCGGTATTACACAGGGGAGTGTATTTCTGCGGAGAAATCCTCGATACAGACGGCCTTTGCGGAGGCTATAATCTTGAATGGGCGTGGTCGTCTGGAGTATTCGCAGGAAGAAACTGCGCAAAATCGCTGAAAAACGGAGCTTGAAATGATAAGAATAAATAATATAAAGGTGCCTCTGGAGTTCGATTTTGAAAGGCTTGAGGGCTTTATCATACGAAAATTCGGACTTGAGAGAAACAAAGTCAGAAGCGTGCGTCTTGTGGGAAAGGCTGTGGACGCAAGAAAGAAAAACGATGTCTGCTTTATAATTGCTGTTGAATTCAGCGCAGACAACGAGAACTCTCTTGTAAAGAAAATCAAGGGAGCCATCATTACCGAGCCTTATGTCTACAGGCTTCCCGAAAGGGTAAACGCAGAAAAACGTCCCGTAATAGTCGGTTTCGGACCTGCGGGAATGTTTGCTTCTCTTGTTCTTGCAGAGTGCGGAGCTCGTCCTGTTGTACTGGAAAGAGGCGGAGATGTTGACTCGCGTTGCAAGGCTGTGGAGCGTTTCCGTACAGGCGGAGCTCTTGATACAGAGTGCAATATACAGTTCGGTGAGGGCGGTGCGGGTACTTTTTCCGACGGAAAGCTCACAACCGGCACAAAGGATAAGAGGATACGCTATGTTTTTGAGAAGCTTGCGCAGTTCGGAGCTCCTGAGGAGATACTGTATCTTTCAAAGCCTCACATAGGAACAGACAAGCTGATAACAGTTGTGAAAAATCTTCGCGAGCACGTAAAATCCCTTGGTGGAGAGATTCTGTTCGGCAGTCGTTTCTGCGGATTTGAAGCCGAAAACGGCAGAATAACAAAGGTGAAATACGTCAGTGAGGGTATTGAGCACACCATTGAAACCGACAGCGTTATTCTTGCAACAGGTCACAGCGCAAGAGACGTTTTCAGCCTTTTATACAATAAGGATATTGCTCTTTCACAGAAGAATTTTTCTGTGGGAGTAAGAATAGAGCATCTTCGCACTGACATCGACAAGGCTATGTACGGTAATTTTGCCGGTCACAGAGCTCTTAAGTCAGCCGATTACAAGCTTGCGGTGCATCTTGAAAACGGACGCTCGCTGTATACCTTCTGTATGTGTCCCGGTGGAACAGTAGTGCCCGCTTCTTCTGAGGAAAACCGTCTTGTTGTAAACGGAATGAGCTGTTTTGCCCGTGACGCAGAGAACTCAAACAGCGCACTTCTTGTTGGCGTGGGACCTGAGGATTACGGAAGCGACCACCCTCTTGCGGGAATGTATTTTCAGCGTGAAATAGAGGAAAAAGCATTTCTGGCGGGCGGAGGCACATATTCGGCTCCTTCGGCTACAGTGGGCGAGCTTATGAATGGTACTCTTACTGAAGGCTTCGGCAGAGTAAAGCCTTCCTATGCTCCAGCGGTGAAAAAGGCTCTGCCTGAAGAGTATCTGCCTGATTATGTATGCGAGTCATTAAGACTTGGCATAAAGGAAATGGGACGTAAAATAAAGGGCTTTGATGATGCTGAGGCTGTCCTTACAGGAGTTGAAAGCCGAAGCTCATCGCCTGTAAGAATAAACAGAGATGAAAGCCTGCAGTCTGTTTCGCTTAAGGGACTTTACCCTTGCGGTGAAGGTGCGGGCTATGCGGGAGGAATAGTATCAGCTTCTGTAGACGGTATAAAATGCGCCGAAGCTGTTGCTGAGAGACTAAGACTCAAGGGGGAGTGAAAATGAAGCTTGCGTATATTTCCGACAACAGAATGTACCTGTGGGATAACGGAAAAATAAGCGAAATTCACAGCGAGCGTGTGAATCATTATACCGAGACAGTACGCTCTATTCAGAAAAACAAAGAATGGAAGGAAACAGGTACAGGTGCTCAGTTTATGGGTACTGCAAGAGTTGATGACGGGGAAATTGACCCTACTGCACTTGTTCATATAAACAGGCTTGCAAAAAGCGGAAACGGAATTATCTTCTCTATGACTCTCGGTGATATGGGAGCTATCTACCGTAAGGATTTAAGCAAGCCCGATTCTGCCGATGAGCATATCTTTACTGAAATAAACACGGTCCCTGTGGGAATATCAGAAAAGAACGGCAGACTTGCTCTGGCTGTTGGTTACGGCGGAGGAACTCACATCAGCGTGTATGACTACAAAAAAGGCTGGAGCGAAATTACCGACGGCGACAGTATTGAGGAGGAGCCTGTGTGGTCGGAAACAGACAACAGGATTTTCTGTTCAACTGTCGGTATGGCAATAAGCGGAAACCGCTCGGTTGTTTCGCCTCGTTCAGTGCTTGCTCTTGACATTGAAGCAGGCAGTATGGAGGAGCTTTTTGCAGATGAGAATTACGATTATCTTCGTCCGCAGAATGACTCTGACGGGAATTTCTACTACATAAAACAGCCCTATAAAATCAAGGAGGACAAAGAGCCACTGTGGAAGGATATCCTTCTCTTCCCCGTGCGGATAATCAGGGCTTTAGCGGGACTTCTCAATGTATTCAGCATTATTTTTGGCGGAGAGTCTCTGCGTGGTGGGAAAAAACGCAACGGCAATGCTAAAATCAAGGAGAAATCAGAACGTGAACTCTTCTTTGAGGGCAGAATTCTTGAAGCGAAGAAGAATGAAAAGGAAAATGCTTCAAAGGGCGAGAAAAATCCGGGAATTCTCCCGTATTCAAGAGTTCTTATGAAGAACGACGGCAGTGAAACTGTAATTAAAAGGGGAGTTCTTGATTATAAGGTGCTCAGCGACGGCAGTATAGTCTGCTCAGACGGAAAGCATCTGCTTCACATAAAAGACGGCGAGGAGACTGTTCTTGCCAAAACAAAGCTTGCGCGCAGTCTTTGCGTAATTGAGGAGTGATTTTATGAAGGTGAATGTAATAAACGGACAGATGAGTCCTCGTGAAATCGACAGATATATAGAATACGCGTACAAGAAGCATCCCGGCAGACAGATAAGTATGATGGACATTATAATCAACGGAGAATTCGTTGACCTTAAGTTTTACTTCAAGGATACTGATTTTCAGCGTGCATACCGCAGTGCCGATTATCTTGTAAACGATATGGAAAAGCTTAATGACGCAAAACAGGCTGAGTTCAGTCAGAAAGAGCGTCATAAGGTATAAGGAAAGGAAATATATGAATTTAACAAACATCGGAAATGTAAAGGAAATACTTGGCAGACACGGCTTCAGCTTCTCAAAGGGACTGGGACAGAATTTTATAATAAATCCCGATATATGTCCGAGAATAGCTGAAAACGGAAACGCAAGGGAAGGATACGGAATTCTTGAAATCGGAACGGGTATAGGAGTCCTTACAGCTGAGCTTGCAAAGCGTGCGGATAAGGTAACAGCGGTTGAAATCGATACAAGACTGCTTCCTATTCTTGATGAAACCCTTGCAGAGTTTGACAACGTGAAAATTATCAATGAGGACGTTATGAAGTGCGACCTTGGCAGAATAATCGCAGAGGAGTTTGCGGGACTTAAAATAGCAGTCTGTGCAAATTTACCGTACTACATAACCTCGCCTGTAATAATGCTTCTCCTTGAAAGCAGACTTCCCATAGAGTCAATAACGGTAATGGTTCAGAAGGAGGCTTCTCAGCGCCTTTGTGCAAAGGTAGGAACACGCGAATCGGGAGCTATCACTGTGGGAGTAAATTATTTCGGAACGGCAAAGAGCCTTTTCAACGTTTCAAGAGGAAGCTTTATGCCTGCCCCGAATGTAGACTCGGCAGTAATAAGAATTGACGTGAACAAGGAGCAGAGACTTTCTCAGGAGGAAGAAAAATTCTTCTTCTCGGTAGTAAAATGCGGATTTTCACAGCGCAGAAAAACTGTGGCAAATGCGCTCTCTTCGCAGATGGGAATAGAAAAACAGCGTGTATATGACGCTCTTAAGGCTCTTGGACTATCAGAATCTGCCCGTATCGAACAGCTTGATATGGAACAGCTTATAGCCTTTACAAAAGCCCTCAGAGCATAAAAAACAGGGACTGTCATAAGGGTAATGACCATACAGAAGTAATTACGTATAATATTGAGGAAAACCCTTTTGAAAAAGGGTTATTCCTCAAACTCCTTTCCTAAAACTTTCAAGTTTTAATTTAAGCCCCATAGGGTACACACAGAGAAATACTTGGATTTCTTCTTTACTTGTTGTG
>SVNM01000072.1 GCA_015066875.1 Ruminococcus sp. | reverse complement strand
CGCTTGAACGGAGAACCTGCTCTTTCAAGCTATCACTATGCATTACTTTTCCTCCTGTTCCTTGACTCCGAGAGCCTGCGCAAGAAGCTCTGTAATATAAACTACAGGAAGCTCTGAGCCTGAATTCTTCTTAAGATTGTAAAGACAGAGCGGACAGGCTGTGATTATCATATCAGCTCCGTTTTCCTCTGCACAGTTCATTATGGCACTGCTTCTTTTTGAAGCCTGAGCCTTATCCTCCATAGTTATGTAACCGCCACAGCACTCGTTTCTCTGAGCATAGATTACGGGCTCAGCACCGATCGCTCTGATAAAATCCTCCATAATTGTGGGATTTTCGGGGTTATCCATTGCAAGAGCCTTGCTTGGTCTGAGAAGCAGACAGCCATAATATGCAGCAATCTTCTTTCCTGTAAGAGGATTTACAACCTTTTCCTTGAGCTTATCAAAGCCAACAACATCGCGAAGGAGCTCAAGATAGTGGTAAACTGTTGTTTCTCCGTTATATGGAGTATCAAGCTTCATATAGTTGTTTACCTTAAGAGCCATATCTGCGTTATGAGCAATATCGTAGTTGGTCTGCTTGATTACGTTGTGACAGGCTGAACAGACTGTTACGAGTCCTCTGCCCAGCTCTCTGGCGCTGTTGAGAGCTCTTACCGATGAAAGCTTTGTGGCGATTTCATCGGTTGCTGTGGTATAAGCTCCGCCACAGCACTGCCAGTCAGCAGGCTCTTCAAGCTCAATTCCGAGAGCCTGTGCTGAAAGTCTCGCATATTTATCAAGGTCCTTAGCCTTTGTTCTGAGCGTACAGCCCGGATAATAACTGAAAGTCATAGTTAATTTCCTTTCCATCAAACCATTTTTTCGGGGTGGAACACCTCGTCGAATTTTTCCTCTGTAAGGAAACCGAGCTCAACGCAGGCTTCTTTAAGAGAAATATTATCCTTATATGCCTTCTTAGCTGTTTTAGCAGCATTCTCGTATCCGATGTAAGGATTGAGAGCTGTTACAAGCATAAGTGAGTTGTGAAGATTATTGTGCATCTTTTCGCGGTTTGCCTTTATGCCCACTGCACAATTATTGTTGAATGAAGTTATTGACTCGGCAAGAAGTCTTGCAGACTGAATGAAGTTGTATGCGCACACAGGCATAAACACGTTAAGCTCGAAGTTACCCTGTGAAGCAGCCATTCCTACAGTTACGTCATTTCCCATTACCTGTACGGCAACCATTGTTACAGCCTCGCACTGTGTAGGATTAACCTTGCCTGGCATAATTGAAGAGCCGGGCTCGTTTTCGGGAATGAAGATTTCTCCAAGACCTACTCTTGGACCTGACGCAAGCCATCTTACGTCGTTTGCAATCTTCATCATATCTGCCGCAAGAGCCTTTAATGCTCCGTGAGCAAACACGATTTCGTCCTTAGAGGTAAGTGAGTGGAACTTGTTGGGAGATGTAACGAAATTCTTTCCTGTAATTCCGCTGATAGCCTCTGCAACCTTCACATCAAAGCCTGCGGGAGCGTTAAGTCCTGTACCAACGGCTGTTCCGCCGAGGGCAAGCTCCTTGAGCTCCTCACAAGCTGAAAGAATTATTTTCTTATCCTTTTCAAGCGAGCTTCTCCAGCCACTGATCTCCTGAGAAAACTTAATGGGGGTAGCGTCCTGAAGGTGAGTTCTTCCGCTCTTTACGATATCATCGTTTTCTTCTTCAAGACGTACAAATGTGGCAATAAGTGTATCTATAGCAGGAATAACCTTATCCTCAATTGCGATTACAGCAGCAATATGCATCGCTGTAGGGAAGGTGTCATTTGATGACTGGCTCATATTTATATCATCGTTAGGGTGGAGGATTTTTGCTCCTGCAATTTCATTTCCGCGGTTAGCAATAACCTCATTTGCGTTCATATTTGACTGAGTACCGCTTCCTGTCTGCCATACAACGAGAGGAAAATGCTCATTAAGGCTTCCGCTCATAACCTCATCACAAGCCTGTGATATTGCAGAAAGCTTTTCATCTGTCATTTTTTCGGGCTTAAGAGCGTTATTTGCAATAGCGGCTGCCTTTTTGAGAATACCGAAAGCATATGTAATTTCTCTTGGCATTGTTTCAATTCCCGCGCCTATAAGAAAATTTCCGCGGCTTCTCTCGGTCTGAGCAGCCCAGTACTTATCCGCAGGCACCTTTACTTCGCCCATTGAGTCATGTTCGATACGATATTCCATTATGAAATCCTCCTGTAAACTTGTGTTTTATGGAAATTCTGCAGCCCACACAATACAACAAGGCGCAGAAATCCCTCTTATATACTTATAAGTATATCAGTTATGCAGCAAAATTTCAAATTCACAATAAGAATATCTATATTCTTATTATGATATATTATTAACAAACTTTTCGGCTGTTTAAAGGTATTTCAAGACCGAACTTCAATTTACATCCATTGTTTGCCAATTCTCACTCTATGGATTTTTTACCAATTTTACGTAGTTTTTCTAAATGCTGATTTCATACTTTTTATAAAATGCACCGATCAATCCTTGCACTTTGAACAAGAAATATCATTATTTTTTCAGAATTTTTATATCTTTGTATTCATTTAAACGAACTCAGCGAGAAACTTAATAATTGGTTCAAAATTACCTTTTTCAAAAAAATCTGACGCAGTATTATATATATTAAGAATATCTTTATTCCTTTTCGAATATCTCATTAAGAAAGTTTGATAATTTTTTCACATTTTCCTTTGAGAAAAAACAAGGCTTTTCAGCCTTGTTTTTGTTAAAATTAATCCCGCTCATCGCTTCGGTTTGAGCTCAGACCATACGATAATGTCATCAAACTGTCGCCAAGATGCACGTTTTCCACCGTTACATCACTGTGCGCTATCTTCAGATCATAATGACTGAAATTCCAGAACGCCTTTACTCCATACGAAATAAGCTTGTCTGCTGCCTCTGCCGCAGCCTCTCTCGGAATACAAAGCACCGCTGCAAGAGGCTTGTTCGCTTCACAGAAGCTTTCAAGCTCTTCCGTATTTCTGATAGTTAAATTTCCTGTTTCTTTGCCCGTCAGCTCAGGATTAGAGTCAAATATTCCTATAAGCTCAAATCCGAATTTGCTGAAATTTATATGTGTAGCTATTGCTCTTCCAAGATTTCCCGCACCTATCAGTATTGCAGGTCTGTGCGCATCTACACCAAGAATTTCTCCTATTTTGCTGTGAAGCTCTGCAACATTATAACCATAACCCTGCTGACCAAAGCCACCGAAGCAGTTAAAATCCTGACGTATCTGCGAAGCTGTCAGTCCCATTCGTTCCGACAGCTCTCTTGATGAGATTCTCACTACACCCTGTTTTTCAAGCTCTCCGATAAATCGGTAATATCTCGGCAGACGTCTTATAACCGAGTTAGATACTGTACTTTTTGACATTATTATATGCCCTTCTTTTTTATCAATTTACGCCATTAATGAAGCAAGTCTTGTGTTGATTTCTTCAAGGAATGTCTTTGAATCAACCTTCTTCTTGTTTTCAAGCTTTGAAATCATATAAAGGTCGCCTGTCATTACGCCTTCCTCAATTGTCTGGATTGTTGCCTTTTCAAGCTTATCTGCAAAATCGCAGAGCTCAGGTGTGCCGTCAAGCTCGCCTCTCTTGCGGAGTGCTCCGCTCCAGGCAAAGATTGTTGCTACTGAGTTTGTAGAAGTCTCTTCGCCCTTGAGGTACTTGTAGTAGTGACGCTGTACTGTACCGTGAGCAGCCTCATACTCGTAAATTCCATCAGGAGATACAAGTACTGATGTCATCATAGCAAGGCTTCCGTATGCAGTTGAAACCATATCAGACATAACGTCACCGTCATAGTTCTTGCAAGCCCAAATATATCCGCCGTTTGAACGGATAACACGAGCTACTGCGTCATCGATAAGTGTATAGAAGTACTCAATGCCTGCAGCCTCATACTTCTCCTTGTACTCGTTATCGTAAATTTCCTGGAAAATATCCTTGAAACGGTGGTCATACTTCTTTGAAATTGTGTCCTTTGTAGCAAACCAAACGTCCTGCTTAAGATCAAGACCGTAGTTAAGGCAAGCTCTTGCAAAGCCTGAAATGCTGTTGTCAAGGTTATGAAGTCCCTGAATGATACCGTCTGAATTGCTGAAATTGTGGATAAGCTCACGAGTCTCGTTGCCGTCCTTATCAGTTACAACGAGCTCAGCCTTGCTTCCCTGAGCAACCTTAAGCTCAGTATTCTTATATACATCGCCGTAAGCGTGACGAGCGATTGTGATAGGCTTTGTCCATGTAGGAATATAGGGCTCAATACCCTTTACGATGATAGGTGTACGGAAAACTGTTCCGTCAAGAGCCGCACGGATTGTTCCGTTGGGCGATTTCCACATCTGTGTAAGATTATATTCAGGCATTCTTGCTGCATTGGGAGTGATTGTAGCACACTTTACAGCAACGCCGTACTTCTTTGTAGCCTCTGCTGAATCAATAGTAACCTGGTCTTTGGTAGCCTCTCTGTGCTCAAGACCGAGGTCATAGTACTCTGTGTTGAGGTCAACGTATGGCTCAAGAAGAGTCTCCTTGATCCACTTCCAGAGTATTCTTGTCATCTCATCGCCGTCCATCTCAACGAGGGGCGTTTTCATCTGAATTTTTGCCATTTTATTTTACCTCCTGTAAAAATTATATGTAAACAGCACAATTATACTAAAATTAACAGCATTACAACAAATGCAATAACATAGGAAGCTATTTTGGTAACTGTCTGTTTCTGATTTTCTTCAAGTGATGTTCCTTCAAGTAACTTTCCGAGAATCCACTGTGAAGCAAATAATACGAGTGCACATATTATTACCGCAATCCAGCCTTCCTTAGTTGCAGGAAGTCTTACAACTCTTGCAAGCGGTAATGCGCCGATATTCATTAAACCCATTTATTATATCCCCCATCGGTTGATTTATCTTTATATTTTCGCTGATGTACAGCCTTTATCCCCTGTTTCTTCAATAATTGAAGTATATATATCCCAGAGCAAACAAATGCGCAGGATAGAACACATAGAAAATCCACTTTGTAGCTTTTCCGCCTCCGCGCTCTCCGTTATAAAGCATAAGAAGGGGCACGCTGAGGAATATTCCCAGGCGGAATATCTGAGTTGAAAGGAAGTATCCCGGGTCTTTAAAGAGAACTCCCACACCGGAAAGCACATAGGTTATCAGAGCTACAGCTGAAAAACTAAGAAGCTGGTTTTTCCTGTTTCCTCTTGCAAGCTCAAATGCAACTGTGAAAAGAACAGCATTGGCTCCCCAGTCGCATTTCTGAGCAAGTGATGCAACAAGCACAAGAAGCGGAAGCTTCCAATAAACTTCAAGCTCCTTTTTATTTATCAACCACAGCGTCACAAGGCACAGCGCAAGTGTTGAAATCATACTTGAAACGGAATATCCGATAAGCTGGCCTGACATAAAATAGCTGAAGGCAAAGTGCGAAATAACCGCAAATATCCCCATTCTTCCAAGATATCTTCCGAAATTTCTTGTGTAGTGAAAGCCCTCGGTCAGAAAGAAGCACATTATGGGCGCTGTTATTCTTCCGATAAAATGCATAATCTGCGCAAGAGGAGTATCAAGTGGAATAAATGCCCACGCAATATGGTCAATGAGCATTGCAAGTATTGCGATATATTTAAGTTCCGAAGAATTCAGACCTTTTGTTTTGGAAATTTCCATATATCATACTCCTTTCGGACTGCGGTTACATTAAGCATATTGCTATCACCATAATAATAATGAAGAATATTAAAACAGGTGAAGCAAGCAGAAGAAGAGATTTTATTTGCCGTGAGAGTTGCATCTCCTTCTTTGGAAATTCCGATTTTTTCTGTATTAACTGACACGCCAAAATAACAGTGACAATCACCAGAACAGGAAAAATCAACTGCATAAATTACTTCATTGACTCTCTTGTGTAATCGAGAAGTCCGCCTGCAAGCATAATATCCTTTGTTCTGCCTGAAAGCTCGCAGAGTACGGGGATTTCCTTACCGTTTGTCTTATTTACGATCGTAAGCTCTGCCTTGCCCTCTTCTACAGCCTTTCTTACGTCTGCAAGAACGAGCTCATCGCCCTGAGCGATATTGTCGTAATCAGCTTCATTCACAAATGTGAGAGGAAGAATACCCGCATTGATAAGGTTAGCTCTGTGGATACGTGCAAATGACTTAACGAGAACTGCCTTAACACCAAGATAAAGAGGTGCAAGTGCTGCGTGCTCTCTTGATGAGCCCTGTCCGTAGTTTGAACCGCCTACGATGATGCTCTTGCCAAGCTCCTTTGCTCTTGTGGGGAACTGCTCATCGCATACAGCAAAGCAGTGCTGTGAAATAGCGGGAATATTTGAACGGAGCGGAAGGATCTTAGCTCCCGCAGGCATAATATGGTCTGTTGTAATGTTATCGCCTACCTTGAGTGAGCAAGGAGCGTCGATTGTTTCAAGAAGAGGAGCTGTCTCAGGGAAAGGCTTGATGTTGGGTCCTCTGAGGATCTCAACACTGTCCATATCAGCCTCAGCAACAGGAGGCACAACCATATTATCGTTGATTGCAAATACTTCGGGAAGCTTGAATTCAGGCATATCGCCGAGCTCTCTGGGGTCAGTAAGAACGCCTGTAAGAGCAGAAGCTGCTGCCATTTCGGGAGATACAAGGTAGATCTGTCCGTCCTTAGTTCCTGAACGTCCCTCGAAGTTTCTGTTGAATGTTCTGAGAGAGATACCCTTTGAGTTAGGTGACTGTCCCATACCGATACAGGGGCCGCAGGCACTCTCAAGAATTCTTGCACCTGCCTCGATAAGATCTGAAAGTGCACCGTTCATAGCAAGCATATTGAGAACCTGCTTTGAACCGGGAGCAATTGAAAGTGATACGTCAGGGTGAACTGTCTTGCCCTTGAGAATGTGAGCTACCTTAAGCATATCAAGAAGTGATGAGTTTGTACATGAACCGATACAAACCTGATCGATCTTAAGCTTTCCGATCTCCTCAACGCTCTTTACGTTGTCGGGAGAGTGAGGACATGCTGCAAGAGGTACAAGCTCGCTGAGGTTGATGTTGATTTCCTCATCATAAACAGCGTCCTCATCAGCTGCAAGGGGAACCCATACGTCCTCACGGCACTGTGCCTTAAGGAACTGCTTTGTGATCTCGTCTGAAGGGAAGATTGAGGTTGTTGCACCAAGCTCTGCACCCATATTTGTGATTGTAGCACGCTCAGGAACTGAAAGTGTTGAAACACCCTCGCCACAATACTCGATAACCTTGCCTACGCCACCCTTAACAGACATTCTCTTGAGAACCTCAAGAATAACGTCCTTTGCAGCAACCCAGGGCTGAAGCTTGCCTGTAAGGTTAACCTTTACAACCTTTGGACAAGTGATATAATATGCTCCGCCACCCATAGCTACAGCAACGTCAAGTCCGCCTGCGCCGATAGCGATCATACCGATACCGCCACCTGTAGGAGTATGGCTGTCTGAGCCGATAAGTGTCTTTCCGGGAGCACCGAATCTTTCAAGATGAACCTGATGACAGATTCCGTTGCCGGGACGTGAGAAGTAAATACCGTGCTTCTTAGCTACGCTTCCGATAAATCTGTGGTCGTCAGCATTTTCAAAACCACTTTGAAGAGTGTTATGGTCTATGTAAGCAACCGAGCGTTCTGTCTTTACACGCGGAACTCCCATTGCCTCAAATTCAAGATAAGCCATTGTACCTGTTGCGTCCTGTGTAAGAGTCTGGTCGATTTTAATACCGATTTCCTGTCCCTTCACCATTTCACCGTCAACAAGATGTGCCTTAAGGATTTTTTCAGTTAAAGTTAAACCCATTTGTATTCAGTCCTTTCAAAAAAATACTACTTTTATTTTACAACAAAACACCACTGTTTGTCAAGAAATAAACAAACTTATTTCCCTGTTTAAGTAAATTTATTTCTCAGAACGCTCTATATACGCAAAACAACCCGGAAGAAAGCTCTTCCGGGTTGAATTTTTATTTAATTTCAGCATCTGTGGCAATGCCTGTTTCCATACTTGCACGACAGTCAAGATAGCGCTGATTACTGCTTCCTCTGAACTTTATGTTCCAGTCTTTCTGAGAAAGAATGAATTTTCCGTCGATAAGGATATCCGTCACCTCAAGAAGCTCGCCCCAGCCGTTTTTTTCGCGGTTTTTATAAAGCTCCTCAAACTCATAGCCTGTATAGGTTATTATATCCAGTCCGAGCTTTTTCACCTCTCTGCCAAGCTCTGCAAGAGCCTTTGCCTGACAGAAGGGCTCGCCACCGCTGAAGGTTACTCCGTCAAGAAGAGGATTTCCGCTGATTTTCTTCAGAAGCTCAGCTGTATCGCATATCTCACCGCCCTCAAAATCGTGAGTCTGAGGGTTATGACAGCCCTCGCAGTGATGAGGACACCCCTGTGTGAACACCGTAAATCGTATTCCGGGACCGTCAACTATGGAATCATTTGCTGTTCCGGCTATTCTAAGCTCCATTGCATCACCTTAAACGTTATGCTTGATTCTGTCGGTTACCTCTGAACGCTTTGCATTATTGAAGCGGTCTATTGTTCCCACAAGGTAGCCTGTAATTCGGCGGATTCTGTCGAATGCAACGTTATGGTCGTCCTCACGGCGTCCGCAACATGGACAGCTTTCACCGATTATTCCTGTGTATCCGCATACAGGGTCACGGTCTACAGGGTGATTGATAGCTCCGTAGCCGATACCTGACTCCTTCATACAGCGTACAACCTTTTCAAAGGCTGAAAGGTTTTCAAGGGGATCGCCGTCAAGCTCGATATAGCTGATGTGTCCCGCATTTGTAAGCTCGTGATAAGGAGCCTCTATCTTAACCTTTTCAAAAGCGCTGAT
>SVNM01000006.1 GCA_015066875.1 Ruminococcus sp. | reverse complement strand
AAACTAAAGTTTTAGGAAAGGAGTTTGAGGAATAACCCTTTTTCAAAAGGGTTTTCCTCAATATTACACGTAATAACTTCTGTGTGGTCATTACTCTTAAACTCGGTACCCTTTTTTGTGTAACTAAGCGATTATGCAAAAAGTTCGGTAGAGAGATAGCGGTCGCCCGAATCGGGAAGCAGAACAACAATATTCTTTCCTCTGTTTTCGGGAAGCTGAGCAAGCTTTATAGCAACGTAAGCGGAAGCTCCTGAGGAAATTCCTACAAGGATACCCTCTTTCTTGCCAATAAGACGAGCTGTGGCAAAGGCGTCCTCGTTGGTAACGGGGATTACCTCATCGTAAACCGAGGTATCAAGAAGCTTGGGGATAAAGCCTGCACCTATGCCCTGAATTTTATGAGCTCCGGCATTTCCACCGGAGAGAACAGGTGAGGAAGCGGGCTCTACAGCGACGATTTTTATACCGGGATTTTTCTCCTTCAGGTATTTTCCCACGCCTGTGATAGTTCCGCCTGTGCCCACACCTGCAACGAAAATATCCACTTTTCCGTCGGTATCGCTCCATATTTCAGGAGCAGTTGTCTCATAGTGAGCTTTGGCATTTGCGGGATTTGAAAACTGGTCTGGTATAAAGCTTCCCTTGATTTCGCGGGAAAGCTCCTCAGCCTTTTTAATAGCACCGCTCATACCTTCAGCTCCGTTTGTGAGGACAAGCTCAGCGCCATAGGCACGTATAAGTCTGCGACGCTCCTCGCTCATAGTTTCGGGCATAACGATAATAGTGCGGTAGCCCTTGGCAGAGGCTACGCTGGCAAGACCTATTCCCGTATTTCCTGAAGTAGGCTCTATGATAGTACCGCCTTTTTTAAGGATACCTTTTCTCTCGGCGTCCTCGATCATAGCGATGGAAGCTCGGTCTTTTGCAGAGCCTGTAACGTTAAGGTATTCAAGCTTGGCGAGAATTGTTGCATCAAGTGAAAGCTCCTGTCTGATATGGTTAAGCTCAAGAAGGGGAGTTTTTCCGATAAGCTGAGCTGAAGAAGTAAAAATATTCATACAAATCTCCTGAAAAAATAAAAATTCTACAACAATAGTATATACCCACGCATAAAAAAAGTCAACAGGAAGAAAAAAGCAAACCCGTTCTGCAAAAACAGAACGGGTAAATTTTATATTTTTGGCAGTGCTTACTGCATACCGCCCTTTGTATAGAAGTTATCCTGAATAATAAGAGCACAACCGCCGATGAAGTTATTGCGTCCCTCAAGCTTACTGAGAACAACTCTGTCAGCGATATCCTCGCTTACAAGTCTGATCATCTCTCTCTTGACATAATCAAACTGCTTTTCGTTGAGCTTATAGTTGTGGATAACGATTCTCTTAGCGAAATGGCTGATAGCGAGGTTGTTGATAAGCACAGTGTACTTAGCTATAATATCGTCAACCACCTTCTTGACAGCCTCGTCGCCTCTCATAAGAGCCATAAACACCTTTTCGGTATTGATATTGTTCTTATCGCCCTCTGTAAGCTCAAAAAGGATAGGAGTCTTTTCCTTTGAGTAGATTTCATAGAAGGAATTGAGCATAGCAGTTCTTGAAAGCTCAGCCTTTACCGAGCCGTTGGGATAGCCCTCATAGGACTTTCCGCCGGGAGCAACGATATACTTTTCGATAGTAGAGGTATAAGAAAGGTAATCTGAAGAAAGCTCATTCTTATTGATAATAGCGAGATTGACCTGATTTCCGTTATGTAAGAAAGCCTGATTGATCTGATAGCCGTTAATTCCCTTGAAATCGTTATTTGCAAGAGCAAGAAGTCCGATAGCGTTACCGCAGTGAACATCAATATCAACACCGCTTGAAATCTTATCGATGAAGTTGGAGAAATCCAGCTCGCCGTCCTTATAGAAGATTTTAAGCTTACCCCACATAGAAGGAACAACACCGATACCGATACCGAGAACCTTATCCTTTGAAAGACAGCTGTTTTCGATCATTTCCTTACTCTTCTGGATAATGAAGGTAATGATATCCTTGCTTGTAGTTCTTTCCTCGATAGGCATACTGTCCTTATCGAGAACCTGAGAGTTAAGGTTAGTAAGACCGATGCTTACTTCCTTTTCGTCAACATTGGCACCGAGAGCAAACTTACTGTTTTCGTTGATAGTGATAAGAATCTTTCTTCTGCCCTTCTGGAGCTTTTCTGTATTTATAGGGGCCTCGCCGATTTCCACGAGAACGCCCTCTTCAATCATTTCGTTAGTGATGATAGTAACAGCAGCTCTTGTGATTTCAAGAGCGCTTGCAACATCGACTCTGGAAATAGGACCTGATTCTCTGATAACGCGGAGAATCTGCATTCTGTTTCTTCTTTTGAGGTCAAGTTTACTTATACCACGTTTTTCCATATTAAATTTCTCCATTCTTTTGTCTTTTTATCTTTAAAAAAATAAACAGCAATAATTATTTTATTATTGCAATTATCACATATATTATAACACAACTTGAATTAAAAACAAAGGTTTAAATTATATATTTTTTAAAATCGGCATTCTACACAAATTCATCTTAAAGAAAATAGCAATTCTGCTAACTTTACAACAGTCGGAAGAGTTATGATAGAAAGAATAGTTCCCGCTGTAAATATTTCAGAAGCGTACACAGAGTTTTTATTGTATCGTATGCACTGAAGAGTACACATTGCTGCGGGAGGAGCCGAAGCTGCAACAAGAACGGTCATACGCACTTTCTCGTCGGCAGGCAGGAATGTGAGGACAACCGCAAGCGCGAGAGGAAGAACAATAAGCTTGAGCAAAACAATGTAGTATACTCTCAGCTTTTTTATGAGTGCCGTTACGTTTGTATCAGCCATAGTTACGCCTGAAACTATCATAGCCATAGGAGTGTTGAGGTCAGCAATGAACTCAAGAGCCTGAGCTGGCACTGAGGGAATTCTGATGCGTGCAAAGAACATAATGACTCCCAGAAAAATAGCGATAACCGTAGGCGAGTAGAATACCTTTATGACCTGTTTCAGAGACTTTTCGCCTGAAATAAGGATAATTCCGTGAGTCCAGACAAAAAGATTGAAGAAGGTTATGAATGCTGTTAGATAAAAAACACCCTCAGTGCCGAAAAGTGCATTTATTAGGGGAATTCCCATAAATCCGCAGTTTGAGTATATGGCGGAAAAGCGCTCTACCGAGGTATCACGCTCCGTTTTATCAGGGATAAGCAGATATGCAAGAGGAATTACAATAATAAAGGCCATAAGCGAAAGCAGAAAGCACATCAGAAGATTTTTAACAAGGTCGCTTCTGTATTCCATCTGATAAGCCATCAGAATAACAACGGGATTAACAATCTGAAGCACGAAAGCTGAAAGGTCCTTGTTGGCGTTTTTGCTGATTATTCCTGTTTTAGCGCAGATGATACCCACGATAATGAGGATAAGCATAATAACGGTCTGATTGAGAATAGTATTAGCCATAAAAACTCCTTTATAAAATAAGCCACAAAACAGGGGCGAGGATATAGATAACTGCAAAGAGAGCTGTGCCCGCAAAGATAACTCCGCGATAAGAGTACTTTTCCATAATATGAGGTATGCGGATTTTTCTGCGGTAAAGAACACAGCACAGGGCGGTAAGCGCAAGTCCTGCAAAGCTTATGAGAGCTCCCGCAATAAATAATGGGGGACGATAGGTGAGCACAAGTCTGTTTTCGCCCTCATCAAGCTTTACCGCCATAAACGAGCCGAGAGTGCGGTGGATTTCCGTTTCAGAGCCGTTAAGCTCAGCGGAAAAGCCCTCGCTGAAGGCAAAGGGGATATATACCCACTGATTGCCGTTGCTTTCTGCTGTGACAGTGATTTTATTTCCTTCAAGGGAAATATTGCCTGTTTCGGCAGAGTTTATACCCTCGGAAGCTTTGTCTGCGTCAAGAGAATACAAACCGAAACTGCTTGCCGAGAAGTCTTTTTTTATCCTGAGCTTTACAGAAACATACTTGTCTGTGAAACAGCCAAGCTCAAGAATACCGTTTGCACGCTTGAAGGGATAGTCTGTTTCTACTGCTTTTCCGTTGACAAGAACATCAACGGCTTTTGAATATGACTCAGTAAGGTCGGTTGAGTAATTTCCGAAAATGTCAAAATAAAGTATACTGTTCCCTGACAAGAAGAAGCTGTAGCTTACAGAGCCTTCTGTAGCGTCCTCGTCGAGAGTAAACTCAGTAATGCCGTCCTTTTCGGTAACGGTTACATTTTCCGTAGCGTAGGGCTGAATTTCCTGTGCAAGGTTTGTGACTCCGAAAAGCTTTTCAGCCATAAGCAAAGTAGCGTCCATACGCTCAGTGCCGTCGGAGAGAGAAAGCTCTTCGGGAGCTACAGAGGAGATAACGGGACCTTCACATACAGCGTTGTTGAGATGAATTCCGGGATTGACACCGCTGTAGTATTTCTCGCTGAAGCAGTTCATATCTCCGTCAGAGCCTATGAGATACTTGTTCATAAGAAATGCGTCGGTAATGACAGTACCTCCGTTTGAAGAGATATCAAGCCAGTAGGCAGAGTAGCCAAGTCTTTTTGAAGCAAAGAGGAAATCGCAGTCGGTAAGCGAGGTGTAGTGTCCGATAGAATTATACCCCATACCCTCAAGCATATTTGAGTGGAAGTATTTTTTCACAGCTTTGACTCTGTAAAAAGAGTCGTCATCGATTTTATCCGAAAGGTGAACAGTACGATTGAAACGTGCAGTAATATCTGTGACGTTGCCGAAGTATACACTGAAGCTGAAAAGAGTCTCCAGCACAAGCACAATGCTCATTGCGGAAGATGCAAACCTACCGCTGATATGTCTGCGTCTGTACAGGATTATGAGCAGTCCGTATACGAAAGCTCCCAGAAGACCGTAAATAGTGAATACAACAGCGTCAGAGTCATCAACCCACAATGTATCGGTGTATGATGAGAGCTTTTTGTAATTGATTATTGCGGGAATAACGGCTGTCGCGTAAACAACAACAGCGAATACAGCCAAGCGGTATTTCTTATGATTTTTCTCAGGGGATTTTTCAGCGCTCAGCAGTACTGCACACACCGAAAGAGCCATAAGCATTATCATATAGCCGAAACGCAGAGGATAAGCCTGATAGCTACCCGTATGCCATATTTTGTTTATGGGACTTATAAAAGCTCCCACAGTGAGAATAATAGTCATAAGAGCAAAAAACGCAGGCTTGTCCTTGCAGAAAAGCTTTCTGCCTGTCAGCATAATCACAAACGACGCGATTATAACAGAGGTACAGCAGAGCTGAGCGGATTTATCGCCGATGTCGCTGAAAAAGCTTCCCGAAAGGAAAAATGAAATCGAAGAGTCGCCTCTGCCCGAAGATGTAAACTGCTTTGCCGAGGGAAGCCACACAAAAGCGGTAGTGAGAGCTCCCAGCACATCAGCGAGGATAAAATTGAAGGAAACAGCTTTGCGAAGCTTTTTTTCAGTGCAGAGCATCAGCAGTACAGGGAAGGCGATAACAACGAAAATCACCACCATATAGCTGATGTAGAAATTCAGAAACATTGTAATGCAAAGAGCAAGATAATAGGTCTGCCATTTACCTGTTTTGCATAATCTGAATAATGAGAGCACAAGAAGCGGGAAAATTATCATCATATCAAGCCACATATTGTTCTGATAATACATCATAGCGTATCCGCTGAAGGAGTATGTGACGCTGAGGATAATATTAAAGTGAGCAGGCATCTCAGCAAAGGTTTTCCTGAAGTAGTACGACACAGATGCCGATGCAAGCGAAAGCTTAACAACAGTGATTATATTTACGAAAACAATCATTTTCTCTTCCTGTGCAAAGAGAGCAAGAAGATTTACGGGCGAGGAGACAAAAAACAGGAAAACGCCCCAGAAATTCAGTCCGCCACCGCCTCTGCCGAGAAGTACCGAGCCTTTATTGAGAAGAATATCTCTCAGCTCCATAAGCAGAGGAGTATACTGCTGTTCCATATCACACCAGACAACAGAGCGCTCACCCAAGGGATAAAACCCGAATATTGCGAAATAAATAAGATAAAGCAGGGCAGTTGCTGTAAATGCACAGAGCACACAGCAAAGCCCTTTAGTATGATTTCTGAAATGTAGCTTCATAATAACTCCGTAACGATAAAATTCACGGTAAATATTATATCACATAATTCACTGTTTATCAAGCGACATAAATCTAACAGCATTGCTGATATTATACGGAAAGTTATTGACAGATGCATAGAAAAAATGATATAATAAATTGTTAACGGTCAGCTTAAAAATCAAAAAGGAAATGATAAACTATGGCAAAAATAGATGCTACTGTTGCAGGCGAGACAAAATATATCGCAGTCTGGGTTGTGATACTGAGCGCTGTTATGGAAGCCGTCTTTCTTATTCTCGGTATGTGGAGCTACAAGGTTCTGCTGGGTAATATTTTAGGCGGAGCTTCGGCTGTGCTTAATTTTCTCTTTATGGGAATTACAGTTCAGAGTGCTGTGATGAAGGACGAAAAGGAAGCTTCAATGGCTATGAAGGCTTCGCAGTCAATGAGGAGCATTATGCTTCTTATAGTTGCTGTGCTGGGAATAGTAATCCCTGTTTTCAATGCTGTTGCGGTAATAATTCCCTTGTTCTTTCCACGAATTGCAATTGCATTTGTTCCCCTGCGTGACAGAAAGAAAAATATCGGGGAGGTGAAAAAGGATGGAGAATAATCCGCGTCATTTCAGGACGATGGATATTGTGTATCTGCTGATGATGATACTTCCTGTTGTGGCTGGAATAATTCTGAAAATACTTACCTATCCGCAAAGCGAGGGTATAGCTATTTCAGGTGCAAGAGTGTTTTTTACCATAAAAATGCCTCTGCAGGATCTTCCCATAACAGAATCACAGATAAACTCGTGGATAGTAATGATATCAGTAACGGGACTCTGTCTTTACCTTACACACGGAATAAAGGTCAAGGCTGATACGAAACGTCAGCATATCGCCGAGTGGATAGTGGAAAATGCAGAAAAGCTTGTAATCGGAAATATGGGAGAGTTTTTCCTTGGATTTGCTCCTTTTGTAGCGTCGATCCTTGCTCTTTCGGCTTTTTCGAGTCTGCTTTCGCTTTTCGGACTGTACGCTCCTACGTCAGACATCAATATAACGGCAGGCTGGGCGATACTTGTATTCATACTGATAACCTATTACAAAATGAAGTGCGGACCGCTGATGTATCTTAAAAGCTTCGGTGATCCCGTAAAATTCCTTGCTCCGCTGAATATTATCAGTGAGATCGCAACACCTATATCAATGGCATTCCGACACTACGGAAACGTGCTTTCAGGCGCTGTAATTTCAGTGCTTCTTGCTACAGGCCTTCAGGGACTTTCTTCAAAACTTCTGGGCGGGCTTCCCGGATTTCTGGGAGAGTTTCCATTGCTTCAGATAGGAATTCCCGCTGTACTTTCAATTTATTTTGACGTGTTCAGCGGTTGTCTGCAGGCATATATCTTCGCAATGCTTACAATGCTTTACGTTTCGGGAGGATTTCCCGCAGAGGAATACTTCAGACGCAAGGCATCAGATAAACAAACAGTATAAACAAAACTTAATCAAATGGAGGAAATTAAAATGTTAGAACTGGCAATTGGTATTATTCTCGGAAGCTGTGCGCTTGGCGCAGGTATCGCAATGATCGCAGGTATCGGACCCGGAATCGGTGAAGGTAACGCAGTAGCTAAGGCTTGTGAGGCTATCGGCAGACAGCCCGAATGTAAAGGCAATGTAACAACAACAATGCTTATGGGTTGTGCTATCGCAGAAACAACAGGTCTTTATGCACTTGTTATTGCAATTCTGCTTATCTTCGTTGCTCCCGGCAGACTTGTTGATATCCTTATGAGCACAATCGGCTGAGATTTGGAGTGAATTGAATGCAGTCATTAGATGTAATTTCCATAAACTTCTGGCAGATCGTAATTTCTCTTGCAAATCTAACAATACTCTTTCTGATACTAAAAAAGCTTCTTTTCAAGCCTGTTAAGAACGTTCTTGAACAGCGTCAGAAGGAGCTTGATGAGAAGTATCTTGAAGCCGATAAGGCAAGCGATGAGGCAAGAGCAACAAAGACTGCCTGGGAAGAAAAACTGCGCAGTGCCGAAGATGAGGCCGATGCAATTATAAAAAGCGCTTCAGATGACGCAAAACAGCGCGGAGAAAGACTTGTGGCAGAGGCTAAGGACAGAGCAGACGGAATTATCCGTCAGGCTCAGAATGAGGCCGAGCTTGAACTGCGCAGAGCAGATGAAAGCATCAAGCGTGAGATCGTTGATGTATCGGCAGTTCTTACCGAGAAAATTCTCGGAAGAGAAATCAATGCTGATGATCACCGCGCAATGATCGATGATTTTATCGGCGGAATGGGTGAAGACCATGAATGATGTGATCCTTGAATACGCCGAGGCTCTTTTTGCGGTTGCGTGTGAGGAAAACTCAAAGGACGAGTACGCACAGGCTCTTGAAAGCGTAAAGAACGGCTTTGAGGAAAATCCCGAATATATGGAGTTTCTTCTTTGTCCGGGAATACCTATGTCTGAACGTCTTTCGGCAATCGAAGAGGCTTTTACAGGAAAGCTTCCCGAATACGTTGTGTATTTTCTTCAGCTTCTTTGCGAAAAGGGAAGAATACAGTGGCTCAGCGATTGCGTGAAGGAGTATAATGCTCTTGTTGACGCTTCGGAAAACGTTGCGGGAGCAGTTGTAACTACTGCTGTAGAGCTTACGCAGTCTGAAAAAGAGCGTATAAAAACCAAGCTTGAAAAAATGCTTGGAAAGAGCGTTGAAATCGAATGTGTTACAGATCCGTCGGTTATGGGCGGAGTTCTTATAGAAACAGAGGGCAGAGTCATTGACGGAAGTCTCAGAAGACGCCTGAACGAAGTAAAGGATGTGATTGGCAGATGAGCGCAAGACCTGAGGAAATCAGCAATATAATCAAAGCTCAGATAAAGAATTATAAATCACGTATTGAAATGCGTGAAACAGGTACGGTAATACTCGTAGGCGACGGAATTGCAAGAGTTTACGGTATCCGTGAATGTATGGCAAGCGAGCTTCTTGAATTCGAGGACGGAAGCTTCGGTATGGCGCAGAATCTGGAAGAGGAGACTGTTTCCGTAGCGCTTTTGTCTGATAAGAATAATATCCGTGAGGGAACAAAGGTGCGCCGTACAGGAAAGGTAGTTTCGGTTCCCGTAGGCGAGGCTTTTCTCGGCAGAGTTGTAGATGCACTGGGAAGTCCCATTGACGGAAAGGGACCTGTTGTTACAACAGAAACAAGACCTGTTGAGAGCGAGGCTCCCGGAATAATTGAAAGAAAAAGCGTATCAGTGCCTCTTCAGACAGGAATCAAGGCTATTGACAGTATGATTCCTATCGGCAGAGGTCAGCGTGAGCTTATTATCGGCGACCGTCAGACAGGTAAAACCGAAATAGCTATCGATACAATAATAAATCAGCGTAATACAGGGGTAATCTGTATTTACGTAGCCATAGGTCAGAAGAGCACTTCTGTTGTTCAGCTTGCAAACGAGCTTGCACGTGCGGGAGCAATGGAGTATACAATCATTGTGTCTGCATCAGCTTCGGAATCAGCTCCCCTTCAGTATATAGCTCCGTATTCGGGCTGTGCTATGGCAGAGTACTTCCGTGAACAGGGTAAGGACGTTCTCATTATATACGATGACCTTTCAAAGCACGCTGTTGCTTATCGAGCACTTTCTCTTCTTATCAGAAGACCGCCCGGACGTGAGGCTTATCCCGGAGACGTTTTCTATCTCCATTCAAGACTTCTTGAGCGCGCAGCCTGCGTGGATGAGGAGTACGGCGGAGGCTCAATTACAGCTCTTCCCATTATCGAAACTCAGGCGGGAGATGTTTCAGCATATATCCCCACAAACGTAATTTCAATTACAGACGGACAGATATTCCTTGAAACCGAGCTTTTCCACGCGGGAATTATGCCGGCTATTAACCCCGGTATCTCGGTAAGCCGAGTGGGCGGTTCGGCTCAGCTTAAGGCGATGAAGAAGGTTGCCGGCGAGCTTAAGCTTCTCTATTCCCAGTATCGTGAGCTTCAGTCGTTTGCTCAGTTCGGAAGCGATCTCGATAAGGATACAAAGGCAAGACTTGCTCTTGGTGAGAGAATTGTAGAGGTTCTCAAGCAGAGCAGAAATGCTCCCGTAAGAGTAGGCTGTCAGGTAGCGATAGTTTATGCCGTTACAAAGGGATATCTCAACGATGTTCCCGTAAAGAGCGTAAAGGAATACGAGCAGAGACTCTTTGATAAGCTTGAAGCGGGCTACAGCGAGCTTCTTGAACGATTTGAACAGGGCTTTTATGAGGAAGAGGACGTTGAGACTCTCAAGAAGGCTCTGAGCGAAATGCAGAGGTGAGCTGAATGGGCGCAAATACAAAAGTTCTGCGTAACCGTATAAAAAGCGTGGATTCAACGCTTCATCTGACAAAGGCAATGGGACTTGTAGCTTCATCAAAAATCAGAAAAGCTATGGAAGCAATGGCAAAAAGTCAGGAATATGCTGAAATGGCAGGCAGAATTGTAAGTAATCTCGCAACCTGCAGTGAATGTGAAAAAAGTCCGTATATGGCGGGTAATCCCGACGGCAGAACCTGTATCATAATCATTGCGGGAGACCGGGGACTTGCCGGAGGCTACAATGCCAATGTTTTCAGAGTTGCCAGAGACTTTCCCGATGCTCAGTTTATAGCCATAGGCAAACGTGCCTGTGAACGCTACGGCGGAGAGTATTCCGCAGAGTATTTTTCCTTTGCTCAGGCTTCAGAGCTTGCCAAGGAGCTTTGCAGACGCTTTGCTCAGGGAGAAATCAGCCGTGTGGGAATTATCGGCACAAAGTATATCTCAATGATGTCACAGGAAAGCTATGTCAGCTGGATACTTCCCCTTGTGCGTGAAGAGTCTGAGGCGGTAAAGGGTATCGTTTTTGAGCCCGATGAGCTTTCGGTGCTTAATATGGCTGTTCCAATATACACAGCAGGAAAAATCGTGTCAGCAGTGCGTGAAAGCTTTGCCAGCGAGGTTTCTGCAAGAAGATGTGCAATGGATTCAGCGGGTAAAAACGCAAAGGAAATGATAGACAGGCTTCAGCTTGAATACAACCGCGCCCGTCAGGGAGCAATTACTCAGGAAATTACCGAAATCGTTGCGGGAAGCGGTATGTAAAAGGAGGATTATAAATGTCAGAAAAATCAAAGGGCGTTGTTTCACAGGTAATGGGACCTGTTGTAGACGTCCGTTTTGAAGAAGGCTGTCTGCCTTCCATATATAACGCATTAACAATTCCCAAGGGCGAAAAAACGCTTACAGTAGAGGTTGCTCAGCATATCGGCGACAATACAGCACGCTGTATCGCTATGTCATCTACTGACGGACTCAGAAGAGGCGTTGAGGTTACCGATACAGGCGCACCTATCAGCGTTCCTGTGGGAAGAGATACACTGGGAAGAATTTTCAACGTTCTGGGCGATGCGGTTGATAATCAGCCTGTTCCCGATACCGAGGAGCACTGGAATATCCACAGAAGCGCTCCTGATTACGATGAGCTTTCAACCTCTACCGAAATTCTTGAAACGGGAATTAAGGTAATCGACCTTATCTGTCCTTATTCAAAGGGAGGAAAAATCGGTCTTTTCGGAGGCGCGGGAGTAGGAAAAACAGTTCTCATTATGGAGCTTATCAACAATATCGCTAAACAGCACGGCGGACTTTCTGTTTTCACAGGCGTCGGCGAGCGTACCCGTGAAGGTAACGACCTCTACAACGAAATGAAGGAGTCGGGCGTTTTAAGCAATACAACTCTCGTTTACGGACAGATGAACGAGCCCCCCGGAGCAAGAATGAGAGTTGCTCTTTCGGGACTTACTATGGCAGAGTACTTCCGTGATAAAGAGGGACAGGACGTTCTTCTGTTTATCGATAACATTTTCCGTTTCACACAGGCGGGCTCAGAGGTATCGGCTCTTCTGGGACGTATGCCTTCTGCGGTAGGATATCAGCCTACTCTTGCCAATGAAATGGGAGCTCTTCAGGAGCGTATCACATCAACTAAAAGAGGCTCTATTACGTCAATTCAGGCGGTATATGTTCCTGCGGACGACCTTACAGACCCGGCACCTGCAACAACCTTTGCCCATCTTGACGCAACAACCGTACTTTCAAGAAATATAGCTTCACAGGGTATTTACCCCGCAGTTGACCCTCTTGAGTCAACAAGCCGTATTCTTTCTGCGGAAATTCTCGGCGAGGAGCACTACTACGTTGCCCGTGAGGTTCAGAGAATTATCCAGCGTTATCAGGAGCTTATGGATATTATCGCAATTATGGGTATGGATGAGCTTTCAGATGAAGATAAGCTTCTTGTACAGCGAGCAAGAAAAATCCAGAGATTTCTCTCACAGCCCTTCTTTGTTTCAGAGAAGTTTACGGGAATTGAGGGTACTTACGTGCCTCTTTCCGAGACAATACGAGGCTTCAAGGAAATAATCGAAGGTAAGCACGACGATCTGCCCGAATCTGCATTCCTCTTTGTAGGAACAATCGATGAGGCAGTTGAAAAGGCAAAGAAGGTATCGTTATGAACACATTCAGCCTGACAATATCGTCGCCGGACGGAAATCTTTTCAAGGGCGATGCGGTTAAAATTTCTGTAAGAGGAATAGAAGGCGATCTTGCTGTAATGGCGGGACATATCCCGTTTATTACTGCGGTAAGGAAATGCGAATGCAGAATAGAGCTTCCCGACGGTGATGAGCGTAAAGGCGTTACCGAGGGCGGAATTCTGAACGTATCAGATAAAGAGGTAATACTCTTGTCAGATTGCTTTGAATGGAATAAATAAAGAAAAAAGCCGGCGGAAACGTCGGCTTTTGTTTTACTGTATGTATATACTAATTAAGGATTTACTGATAGTAAGTGAACGGAACAATAAAAAACAATGGATTAATTATTTAGTATGCAAAATATATAAAAAATTACTTGTAATTTTGTGAGGGGAATTAGGCAAAATTAGCTGTTGTTCATAGAATATTAACAAAAAATCTACGAAAATGTGATATACTTACCGTATAGCAAAAGCTATCATCACGTTAAAGTGATGTTACGAAAAGAAAAAAGAGTTCGTTTATGAAAGGAATGATTACAATGAGAAATTCAAAATTCTCAAACAGAGTTAAGGCTACAGTAATGAGCCTTGTAATCGCAGCAACCTGCGTTCCTGTTTTTTCAGCTTCTGCTGTTTCAGTAGCTGATGTTACAGTTTCTCAGAAGACTGCAAACAAATCACTTTCCGTTGGCGACGCTGTTACTTTATATACAGCAGATTACGCTACAAGCGGAATGAAAACTATCAGCATTACAATCGTGCCTGATTTTACAGGCAACTTCTCATTCGGTTTAGGTGTGGGTACAGCTACTTCACCTTACTGGTATGAGTGGGACGGCAATAACGAGGAATGGGTTGATACCAAGGGCGGTACAGTCGAGGTTGAAGGTACTTCTGTTGCAGTAACAGCAGGCAAGGAAACAACTATTACTATCGATGTTTCTTCACTTGACCTCAGCTACAACGCTTCATCAAGCCAGTATCCCGGTAAGATGGAATTCAGAAACTACTACGGCGGAGATATCACAATTTCAAGCGTAAAGGCTAATGATACTTCATCAGGTACAACTGATCCCGGAGAAAATGAGGATCCTGAGACTCCCGGTTCAAATGTTCCCAGCAATAACAGAAAGAACGGTTACTGGGATTTCAAGGATAACGGCGACGGTACAGGTACAGTAATCGCAACTGTTTCAAAGCAGATCGATGGTCTTGATTACCTCCTTACAGCAGGCTACGATGAGGAAACTTACGAAGCTACAGAAGAAGGCTGGCAGGAAGGCGATCCTATCAACAGCCACAAGTTCACATATTCAGAGTTCGGTATCACAGACTTGACAGGTATCACAATTGAGTCTATTACAGCAGTTGTTGAGACAGCTGATGGTGTAGAGGCTGATACATTTATGTACGGTGGCGGACTTAACGTAAAGCAGGGCTCAGAAGCTGACACAGAGTCTGCTAAGGTAGAAGCAGGCGTTAAGGAAAAAGGCGGTTACTGGTATAACGATATGGGCGAAGAAGAGGTTGCTGAGTTTGAAGAGGCTGGAGTAGAATTCGGTGTAACTCCCGGAAATGGTGTAACTCTTGAAGGCGCAGGTTCTTATATCGAGTGCTATTGGGAAGTTCCCGCAGAGGTTCAGCCTTATGTAACATATGGCCAGAATGACTCAGTTTCATTCCAGTTCTGGTATGGTACAGAGGTTGCTGATGACTACACAGAGCTTGAGTCAGTAACTCTCAAGGAAATCGCAATCACTTATACACAGGAAAAGATAGTTCCTTATACAGGTTCTGTAGTTGCAGGCGTAAACACAGCTATCGAGCACGCTGACGAAGCAAACAATGCTCTTAATATAGCTTATGCTGACCTTGGAATCGAAGAGGATATGGACGTTTATGCAGTAAGATTTGATATTACAGCTAAGGCTGATATCGGCAAGCTTGTATATTGTCCCGGTTCAGGCGTAACAGCAGATGCGCCTACAGAGGAAGAATACTGGTTCCAGGAGCCTACAAACTTTGTAAATCTTGAAGCAGGCGATTCATTAGAGCTTATGTGGATCATTCCCACAACAATCGCAGGCGAAAGCTCACTTTCAAACTTTATTAATCCCGATGGAAATCTTTACTTCGGATATTACTATGGCGAGACAGACGCTATCACAATTGATCAGGTAGAGGTTTACTACGATGTTCCCGAAACAACAACTACCACAACTACTACAACCACAACAACGACTACAACAACTACAACAACTACAACAACAACAACTACTACCACAACAACAACAACTACAACAACCAAGGAGCCTGAAAAGCTTGAGGTAACACTCTGGGGCGATGCTAACGTTGACGGCCAGGTTAAAATGGACGACGTTATCAAGGTAATGGCATACGGTGCTAACTCAGAAAAGAATCCTCTCTCAGAACAGGGTAAGGTAAATGCTGACGTTTACCAGAATGGTGACGGTGTTGATACATCAGATGCACTTTCAATTCAGAAGAAGGTTGCTCAGTTAATCGAGGTACTTCCTGAATCATATCTCAAGTAAAAAAATCAAGAGGACGCTGAGGCGTCCTCTTTTTTTATGGTGTTTCAGTGGGGCGACAAAGTTATCTTCGCTTTCCGCAGTTTGCATCAAATGATGGATTGCAGGCGTAGAAATTCTTGGCGTTGAGGTTTTCCTGTGTTATGCGCAGTGCTTCACCGAAACGCTGAAAATGCACGATTTCTCGCTGTCTGAGAAATCTTATAGGATCACGCACATCAGGATCATCGGCAAGACGCAGAATATTATCATAGGTGGTGCGCGCCTTTTGTTCTGCTGCCATATTTTCGGTAAGATCAGTGATTACATCACCTTTGCTCTGGAAATAGGCTGCGGTAAAAGGTGCTCCTGAGGCAGCGACAGGGTATATGCCTGTTGTGTGATCGACAAAGTAGGTGTCAAATCCGCTTTTTTTGATTTCATCTATCGAAAGATTGCGTGTGAGCTGATAAAGAATAGCTGAAATCATCTCTACGTGTGCCAGCTCCTCGGTGCCGATATCTGTGAGAATACCCTTAACCTCTGAGTAGGGAGCGGCAAAGCGCTGATTGAGATATCTCAGTGAAGCGGCGAGCTCGCCGTCGGGACCGCCAAGCTGAGAGATAATAGCCATAGCCAGCTTAGGGTTAGGATTTTTGATATTTACAGGGTACTGAAGTTTTTTCTCATACTGCCACATATATTAACTCCTTTCCCAGGGCCAGGGCTCATCAACCCATGACCAATGATTAGCATCTGAATTTTGTTCGGGAGTAATGGGACCGAATTTTTTTACATACTCATCAACGCATTTTTGTTTTGCAGAGCGGTACTTATCAAAAAGAGCAAGAGCTCTTCTGCAGTCAGGGTGAGTATCAAGATAGAGATGAAGCTCTTTAAGGGTGAAATCAAACTGCTGGATTTTATTCATAAGAGCGCGTCGTTCATTCATTATATGAGCCTCCTTTCGTAAAAGGGAAGCACAATTCGGGGAATAGCGTTCCCTTTTTCAAAGCCTCATTTTCGGGATAAAGCTCTCCCAACTGCTGAAAAGGAACATACGCCATAGCAAGGGGAGTCGAGGCGGGAAAACGCGAAGTATTGCCGTTGAAAGTATTACTGTTTTTTGTATAATCGGGTTCAGAGTTTCTGAAACGGGAGTTTTCACGTTCATGAAGAACAAGACCATCGAGGTCGTCAAACAGATTAAAGTTCATAAATCCTCCTTTCTGACCGAAAGCGCACGGCTTCGGGTAATACATAATATTCAGAAAGAGAGGAAAAGGTGAAACAGACACAAAAAGGCTCCCGCAGAAAAGCGAGAGCCTTGAATTTTTTAGTGATTGTAGTCTTTGGCAGGCTTTTTGTAGAATTTACCGACAGAATCGCTTGTGGAAAGAGTAACAAAAACAGCGATTGAGCAGATAAGAGCACCTGCAAAGAGTGCCCATTTAATACCGCTTCCTTCAATCTGAGGAAGAACAGAAACAACTGACATAACCTGAACTACGCTGAAAACAAGGTAGATGAAAGAGCAGAGCGACTTCATAGCACCGAGGCCTGTAATCATCAGCAGAGCGGAAGCACCTGCAATACCTGCAACGTAGATTGAGCTTTTTGATATGATAGAAGTGACCTTATTAGCGCTTATATCGCCGTATTCAAGTCCGAAGAACTTAGCTGAATAGAGCATATAGAACAGCACAGCGCCAATGATTCCGACAAAAGCGAGAAGGATAACGATTTTGAAGCCTTTTTTAGCAGCTTCGGCCTCACGCTCAGCCTTAAGCTCAAGCATCATTCTGAGGCTTTCCTTTTCGTCCTTCTGATTTGAAGTAAGCTGAGAAGAAACAGCCTTTTTCTTGGCTTCCTGTTTAACTCTTTCAAGATCCTCGTCAGCAAACTTAGGAACATACTTAGCGGGCTCAGGCTCGTCATCGAGGATAGGAGCGTTTATAGGAGCCTCAGGCTGTTTGGGCTCTTCCTTTTTCGGGGGCGGAACATAGCTGTCAGCATCGTCAAGCACAGGAGCCTTGATTTCCTGAGGAGCTGGCTGAGGAGCGCCGTTTTGCTGACCGAGCTGTGCTCTTCTCATTTCGAGAATCTGCTGTTGTTTTTCAAAAGGAAGCTTTTCGTACATAGCCTTCTGCTCATCAGTCATACCAGAGATGATCTCGTAATCTGAAATAGCATTAGAAGGAGCAGAGTAGGAATCATCATCAAGCACAGGCGCGGTAACGTTTTCGGGAGCACCTTTCTTGGCAGACTGCTTGGGAACGTAATCGTCGAAGTCGTCAAGCACAGGCGCAGTAACGCCCTGAGGACCGTCTTTTTTTGATGAAGGAGCAACAAAGTCCATATCATCGAGTACAGGAGCAGAAACGCCCTGAGGACCGTCCTTCTTTGCGGAAGGAGCATCATATTCGATATCATCAAGCACGGGAGCAGAAAAAGCATTATCGCTTCCGTTCTGATTGTAAATATTCTCGTCGTTCAAAGATAACACCTCTTTTATATAGTTTATACCCTCCTTATTAAAAGGAGGGTAATGATTTGCATAATAAACAATTATCTTTCGAGTATCTGGCTTCTGTCAGGACCGATACCAACCATCTTAACGGGACAGCCGACAAGCTCTTCAAGACGCTTGATGTAAGACTGGCACTTTTCGGGAAGATTATCAAAGCTTGTGCACTTGGAGATATCCTCGTTGAAGCCTTCGAACTCCTCATAAACAGGCTCACAGCCTGCAAGGTCCTCAAGAGTAGGAGGGAAGTTTTCGATAACGCTTCCATCGGGCATTTTGTAAGCTGTACAGATTTTAAGAGTATCAAGACCTGAAAGTGTATCAAGCTTGTTGATAGCGAGGCTGTCAAGACCGTTTACTCTTACAGAGTGACGAACGATAACAGCGTCAAACCAGCCTGTTCTTCTGGGACGACCTGTAGTAGTACCGAACTCACCGCCTTTTTCGCGGATAGTATCGCCGATCTCGTCATCGAGCTCTGTGGGGAAGGGTCCCTTACCGACACGAGTTGTATAAGCCTTAGCAACACCGATGATGTTTGAGATAACCTTAGGGCCAACGCCTGTACCAACGCACACGCCTGCAGAGAGGGGATGTGAAGAAGTAACGTAAGGATATGTACCGAAGTCGATATCGAGAAGAGTAGCCTGAGCGCCTTCGAACATAATATTCTTACCTGCCTTTGAAGCTTCAAAGGTGAGGACAGAAACATCGTCCATATACTTAGCAAGTCTCTTACCGTAAGCGATGTACTCTTCAGTTACAGCGTCGAGATCGAAAGCCTCACCGCCGTAAACCTCAGTAATGATTTTATTTTTAAGATTGCCTGTAGACTTGATCTTTTCAGCAAGAACCTCAGGGTGAACGAGATCGTACATTCTGATACCGCAACGCTCGTACTTATCCATATATGTAGGACCGATACCGCGCTTTGTAGTACCGATATCGCTTCCGCCTCTGAACTCTTCCGAAAGACCGTCAAGAGTGATATGCCAGGGCATAACGATATGAGCACGGGGATCAACCTTAAGGTTAGCTGTAGAGATACCTCTTGCTTCGAGACTGTCAAGCTCGCCGATGAAATCCTTAGGATCGAGAACAACTCCGGCGCCGATAAGGCAGAGAGTATTGGGGTAAAGAATTCCCGAAGGGATAAGGTGGAGCTTGTAAACCTCGCCGTTGTTTACAACAGTATGACCGGCGTTGTTACCGCCCTGTGAACGAACAACCACGTCAGCACGGGAAGCAAGAATATCAATGATTTTACCCTTACCCTCGTCTCCCCACTGAGTTCCGACAACAATATTAGCAGGCATTATATTTCCTCTTTTCATAAATTATAATAAAAAGTGCTGTAAAAACACAATTACAATTAATTATAGCAGATTATAAAATAAATTGCAAGCGTTTACGCGAAAAATTATCCATTTGACGGTTTTTCCTTCGGAAAATACTTTGAACCTGTTATAAAAAGCACAATAAGGCTGAAAATAATGACTGAAAAATTCATAAGTCCGAAATTTCGGGTAAAGAGAAACTCCAGTCCCATAACAGGAGGAATTGTCCAGATAATAAGGTCATCGGCGTAATCGGGACTGCACAGGTAGAGGAAAGAGCTTACTGCCATAAGAAGCATATAAGCCATACAGGGAATATTCCAGTATTTATCCGAGTGAATTGCGTAGATTATCACAGCTGTGATGTATATGAGAGATATAGCGAATACAGAGACTCCCACTGAATGAATATTATCAAAAGCAAGTATAAGGCTGAAATACCAGGCAAGAGCGGTAGCGATGAGGAAACCTATTCCCGACAGGATATTGTAAAGGCGTGAGTTTTTCATTTTTTCTGCTCCTTTCTTATGTATTTCCGAAGCATAATCCAAAGAGTCGCCACAGAGAAAATGACAGTGATTATAAGCGAAATTACGCTCCATATGTTGCTGTGCGGAGCGAAGAAATAAAGTCCCCACACCGGCGAAAGCACCAGAAAATTAAAGCCTTCATAAAGAGCGCTTGACGGAGCGATAATCCCTACAGCCGAGCCCACTGCCATAAGAAGCATATATATTCCACAGGGAATATTCCACCATTTATCCGCAAGAAACGCAAAGAGAAGTACTGCTCCGAAGAAGTAGAGTGTATTCATAAAAGTGCCGAGTGCAGGCTCTCTGCCCATACCGAAGCACCACATAGCATTTGTATACCAGGGGGCGTAAACCGAGCCGATAAGGAAAAGCTCAAGCAGGATATTCCTGAAAAAGTACAACGGACGCTTTCTTATTGCAAAATTCACGTTATCGCTGTCTGAGCTGACAGTAAAAAGTTTTTTCATACATACACCTCCTTATGTGACCTGAATCTGATTACAGCAAGCCATACTGCCGATATTGCAAGAGATACAAAGTATTCAGCTATAGCTCCGAGAGCTCTGAAGCCATAAAAAGGCGGAAGAATGTAAAGGTGTGAGATTTCATATAGAGTATACGGCAGAGTCTTTGTGACTCTGAAAAAAGCGGAAACAGCCGATGCTACAATCATCGTGATGCAGTATTTCCTGAAAACTCTGAGAGACTTTTTCTCTGTGAATACAGCACAGCCAGAGCCTACAGCTATAAACACAAGAGAAATAATGTAATGGAGAATAACAGCGTCGGAATTACCCCATGAGGAGGCGTCGATTATCGTATAAAAGTGAACAGACAAGAGAATTAACAGAGGAATAATACTTCTGATTTTCATGATTTACGCCTCCTTTAACTGAATTATATCACAGCTGTAAAGAAGAGTAAATGTGTCACAGGTCACTTTATGCAGTGACATTTGTCACTGTTTTTTGGAATATTGCTATTGAAAAAAGAAGGGAAATGTGGTATGATTAATGCAAGTATGAAGAAAAGGAAGATAGTATGCTTTTAAGCCTTACAAATATACATAAATATTACAACGGTAATCCTGTGCTAAGCGGAGTAAACCTGACCATTGAGGAAAATGACAGAATCGGTCTTGTGGGAATAAACGGCTGTGGAAAATCCACTCTGCTGAAAATCATCACAGGCTCGGTAGAGCCCGACCGCTTCAACGAGCGTGACGGAGTTGTTTCCTCAGCTTCAAAAACATCTGTGGGATATCTTGAGCAGATGGGAGGGCTCAGCTCTGAAAACACCGTTATGGAAGAGATGCAGAGCGTCTTTGAGCCTGTACACCGTGCCATAGAGCGTCTGCGTGAGATTGAGCTTGAGATCGAAAGGGGAGACAACTCCTCAGCCGACGAGTATCAACAGCTGACTTCGTGGATTGAAGCTAACGATGGCTACAACACCGATGTGAAGATACGAATGGTGCTGAACGGTATGGGATTTTCGGAAACCGAGCTCAGCCGTACCGTTTCGGGCTTCAGCGGAGGAGAAAAAACACGTCTCAGCATTTCAAAGCTTCTTCTTGAAGAGCCTAATCTGCTCATTCTTGACGAGCCTACAAACCACCTTGATTTCAAAACAATTATGTGGCTTGAGGACTACCTAAGAAGCTATAAGGGAGCTGTGCTTGTAGTATCCCATGACAGATATTTTCTTGACAGACTTTGTACCTCTATCTGCGAGATCGAAAGAGGTACTCTGAAACGCTACAAGGGAAATTACTCGGCATTTGTACGTCAGCGTGAGGAAAATGATACCCGTCAGGAAAAGGAATACGAGCTTCAGCAGAAGCAGATAGCTAAGCTTGAGGACTACGTTGCCAAAAATCTTGTGCGAGCCTCTACAACCAAAATGGCTCAGAGCAAGCGTAAACAGCTTGAAAAAATCGAGCGCATAGAAAAGCCCTTCCACGAGACAAAAACAGCCAAAATCAGCTTTACCTATCCCGTAGAGCCTCCTATAGATGTGCTTAAAGTCAAGGGGGCAGATATCTCTGTAGGCGAGGGCGCTCAGCGTAAGACTCTTGTGGAGGATATAACCTTTGATGTGCGCCGAGGTGATAAAATCGGAATTATCGGCGATAACGGCATTGGCAAGTCTACTCTGCTGAAAATAATTCAGGAGCTTCTTCCTCATAAGGGACTTGTGCGCTGGAACAGCAATATCAGAATTTCTTATTTTGAACAGGAAAGTACAAACCTCAATAAATCGCTGACCGTTATGGACGAGCTTCACGACAGATATCCTTCAATGTCTGACCTTGAAGTGCGTAATCTTCTTGCAAAGGTTCGTCTTGTGGGCGAGAACGTTTTTAAGGAGATAGGTGTTATCAGCGGAGGCGAGCGTGCAAAAGTGTGCTTTGCCATAATGATGCAGGAGCACGGTAATGTGCTTATCCTCGACGAGCCTACAAACCACCTTGACCTTTCTTCTAAGGAAGCAATTGAGGAGGCTCTTGCGGAATATACAGGCACAGTCATATTCGTATCACATGACCGTTATCTTCTCAGCAAGATAGCAGACCGCCTTATCGAGCTTAAAGCAGGAGAGTTCAGACTTCACGAGTACGGCTTTGACAAGTATCTTGATGTTCTCAGAGCAGAGCAGGCAGAGGAAAAACGTATAGCAGACGCAGAAAAATTCGCAAAGGCTGCTCAGGCAGCAAAGGATAAATCCCAGAAATCATACCGTAGCAAGCAGCAGAGAAGTGCAGATGCGGCAAGAAAAAATGAAATGAAGCGTCTTGAAAACGAGATTGACGAGATGCAGTCAAGAATAGACGCTCTGACTGAGGAAATCGCTTCTGAAGAGGTCTACAGCAATTACGAGCTTATGAATGAAAAGTGCGCTGAAATCGATGAATTGAAGAATAAAATCGACGAGCACTTCGATAGGCTTGTTGAACTTGACGTTTAAATCTGTGGTGAAATTGTGAAAAGTAACTAAAAATGACAAAACTCACTTTAATTTGGCAATTGCTATTGAAATTTAAGGGGAATTGTGATACAATAGTAGTAATTTCAGTGATGATGTTCACTGTATATTTCTTCGGAGGTATTTTATTATGAAACACATTAAAACAATGAACAAGGCTAATCTTAAGGAATCTGCTCAGAAGGGTGGCTGTGGCAAGTGCCAGGCTTCATGCCAGTCAGCTTGCAAGACCTCATGCACTGTTGCTAACCAGAAGTGCGAGAGATAAGCCAAAAGCTATTTTAATCGTTCTTTTGAGGCAGTATTTTTATGCTGCCTCAAATTTTTTCTGATATGGGGTGAAATAATGGCGGTTTTCAAATGCAAGATGTGTGGGGGCAATCTTGATGTTACCGAAGGGGTAAGGATTTGTAAATGCGGTTATTGCCGTACTACGCAGACTGTTCCCGATATAAGCAATGAAAAAAAGCTGAGGCTTTTTGATAATGCTAATAAGCTAAGATTTGAATGTGAATTCGACAGGGCTTATGACGCCTATAACGCCATTATTGCCGAGTTCCCCGATGAAGCCGAGGCTTACTGGGGCTGTTGTCTGTGCCGTTACGGTATAGAATATGTGGACGATCCCGCTACGGGTGATAAAATCCCTACCTGCCACAGAACCTCGTTCAGAAGTATCCTTGATGACAGCAATTTTCATATGGCCATAGAGTGCTCGGATTACGCTTCGCAGAAAATGTATCAGGCAGAGGCAGAGCTTATCGACCTTATCCAGAAGAGAATTATTACTGTTGCAACAGGGGAAGAGCCCTTTGATGTCTTTATCTGCTATAAGGAATCCGATAAAGGCTCAAGAACTGAGGACAGCTTGCTTGCTCAGGAGATTTACAATCGCCTTACTGCAGACGGCTTCAAGGTGTTCTTTGCAAGAGAGACTCTTAAGGACAAGCTGGGCAAAGAGTTTGAACCCTACATTTTCTCGGCGATAAATACGGCAAGAATTATGATTGCAGTCGGCTCGAAAACCGAGTTCTTCAACTCTGTGTGGGTGAAAAACGAGTGGAGTCGTTTTCTTGAGTTTATGAAGCGTGATAAAGGTAAGGTGCTTATTCCTTGTTGCTTTAATATGAGCGTTACTGAGCTTCCTTCCGAGCTTCAGGGCTTTCAGGCTCAGAACTTTAATGACTCACAGGCTATGGAAACTCTTGCGGAATGTGTAAGAGATATAAAAAATGCTTCGGCTGATACAGAAGCAGAGCTGAAATCAGTTTTCAGCCGTTATGAGACTCAGCTGAAAAATGAAAGAGCCAGGCTGAAGGCTTATGATAATGAGCTTCATCAGCGTGCTGTTGAAGAAAAAAAGAATGCGGAAATGCTTTATCGCAAGGAGCGTGTCCCTGTGGGACTTTTGCTTGTCCTTGATGCAGTGGCTTCGTTTTTGTTTACCTTTATTACACTGGGAGTTATGATGGGCTTTGATGTGGATAAGCCAGAGCTTATTTTTGTGGTGTGGATAGTTACCTTCCTTTTGCCCATTATTATCGGAGCTCCGTATGTGATGAAGCGTAACAGAAAGGCTCAGGAAAAGCTTTATGAGCGCCTTTCCTATGACGAGAATGCTCCGGGGTACGATTACGGAAGCTCGGCGCAGAGCAGATCAAAAACAGTAAGAGAAAATGCGGAAAAGCTTTATCTGAAAGAGCGTATTTCCCCTCTTGTAAGCGGTGCGCTGTTTGTGGTGCATATGTTTACCGCTTTGTTTTCTGCGGGGGTATCCTGTGTTCTGTATGAGGAAATAACAGGTAAGGTACCAAATGAAATGCTGGTTATCTTGATGTGGTATATCGTTCCGCCTGTTGTCGTCGGATTTCTGATACATAAAGTAAATAAACGCGCAAAGAAGCGTCTTGAAAAACGTCTGCGCGGTGAAATATTATAACAGTTTAATTTGAAAGGTGATTTTTTATGATACATAAATATAAGCTTTGCGGATTTAACATAGTTCTTGATGTTAACAGTGGCGGAGTTCATATTGTTGATGAGCTTACATACGACCTTCTTGAAAATGTAGAGCCTCCTTTCGAGGAAAAATGTCCGGAAAAGGTTGTTGAAAAGCTTTCAAAGTTTTATGATAAAGAGGAGATTGAGTCCTGTTACAGCGAAATCGTAGAGCTTTACAACGATAAGATACTCTTTTCCGATGACGATTACGAGAAGTACGCTAAATATTCAGTAGTTTCACCTGTAAAGGCTATGTGTCTGAATATCGCTCACGACTGTAATCTCAGATGCAAGTACTGCTTTGCTTCAACAGGCGATTTCGGCAAGGGACGCAAGCTTATGACATATGAAACAGGTAAGCACGCTATAGATTTTCTCCTTGAAAATTCGGGCGACCGCCAGAATTTAGAGCTTGATTTCTTCGGCGGTGAGCCTCTTATGAACTTCGATACAGTAAAGAAAATTGTAGAGTACGCAAGAAGCCGTGAAGCTGAATACGGAAAGAAATTCCGCTTTACAATCACAACAAACGGACTTCTGCTTACCGATGACAAGATGGAGTTCATCAATAAGGAGATGTCCAATGTGGTTCTTTCAATTGACGGACGTAAGGAAGTCAACGACGCTATGAGACTTCGTGTGGACGGTACAGGCTGTTACGATAAAATTCTGCCTGCCTTCAAGAAGCTTGTTGATAACCGCGGTGAGAAGGAATATTATGTCCGCGGTACCTTCACAAAGCATAACCTTGATTTTTCCGAGGACGTTTTCAGCCTCTATAATGAGGGCTTTGACCAGATTTCTGTAGAGCCTGTTGTGGGCGAATCTTCTGAGGATTACGCTATTACAGAAAAGGAAATCCCCGCAGTATTTGCCGAGTATGAACGCCTTGCAAAGCGTATTATCGAGAATGAGAAAAAGGGCGGAAAGTTCAACTTCTTCCACTTTATGCTTGACCTTGACCAGGGCCCCTGCGTTATCAAGCGTCTGAGAGGCTGTGGCTGTGGAAACGACTACGTAGCAATTACTCCCGACGGAGATATCTACCCCTGTCACCAGTTTGTAGGTATTGAAGAGTACAAAATGGGCAATATCGACGAGGGAACCTTTAATCAGGAGATGAAGAAGGAGTTTGCAAGTGCTCACGTATATTCAAAGCCTGAATGTCGCAAGTGCTGGGCTAAATTCTACTGTAGCGGTGGCTGTAACGCAAACAATTATCAGTATATGGGCGATATCCACACTGCACACAAGATTTCCTGTCAGCTTGAGAAAAAACGTCTTGAGTGCGCTATTATGATGAAGGCTGTAAGAGCTTTCGGTGAACAGGAATAAGATATAAAATAAACCCGTAGACTTTAGGCCTACGGGTTATTATTTTATACAGAGCTTAGCTTAATTCAGCCTTTATTTCGTCAAGAGTCATATCGGGGCTGATATACTCATACTCTCCCAAGTTATAGGACAGCGCTTCATCTTCGGTGATTTCGGTCTTGTCCTCATCATTGTGAAGGAATATTTTACAGGCTTTCTCGGAATAGGGCTCGTCTTCATCGGGCATCTCGTTTCCGTTTTTGTCATCAAAATAATATGTTTCCAGTACGGTTGACCAATCAAGCTCGGAATTATTTGTGTTTGACGCATACCCGGTCCAACGAACAAGTCCGGCATAATCGCTGTTATAATTTCGTACACTGTTCATTTTCGGCACATACTCATAGCCGGCATTACCCATAGCGCCATATACCCACTGATTCATAAGGGTGCATACTTCACCGTAAGCGTATGTGTACAGACTTACCCAGTAGCCACTGTTACCAAGAACAAGCTCAGGGATATCGTCCTCGTCCAAATAGATAAGACCGTATTTAAGTGTTTCTGAGTCTTCAGCTGAGTTTATAACATCAAGATAAGCTGTTTTATAGTCGGAAGCTTCAACAGTTTCTGTAGGCTCTTCTGCAGGAGCCTCAGTTGTATCTGCTTCTGTAGTAACTTCGGTAATTGCCTCTGTTGCAGTCTCTTTAGTCTCCTCCTCAGCGGTAGCCTCAGTTGTTTCAGCCTCAGAAGCTTCGGTTACCTCAGCGATACTATTCGTAGCAGGCACATCATTTCCACAGCCTGTAAAGGAAAACGCGGTAACCATAGCAAGAGTGGCAATATAAATTCTGATTTTTTTCATAAAAATATCCCCCAAAATGTATTTTATGAATTCATTATACATTATGGGGGAGTATTTTTCAATTTCTATGAAATTACAAATTGTGACAAGTTATTTAAAGTGTTACAGATAAATTACAGTGTGACATTTACATTGAGCAGAGTCATTGAAGCGATAGTGTAAACTCCGTCCTTTTCGTTGAGAACAAACTCAACGGTCTTTGAAACATCGGGAGTATAGCCTTCCTTATCCTCAATCCACGCGGGAAGCTCTTTAATGTAATCAACCACAAGAGTATATTTATTATCGGTTTTTGAAACTGAGGTGATCACAGGCTCATATGTAAAGGAAATAGGGTTAACGGGAACGTTATAGGATTTCGTTTCAGAGTTGTAATAGAACTTCAGCTCGCCTGAGCCTACTGTAGAGTGGCTTATTTCGGGCAGATTCTTGCCGAAAAGCTCTGTAGCATATGCCTCAACGTCAACAGCGGGAACAGAAATGATATCGAAGGTCTGCTGATACTTTGACATTTTCTCCTCAGACATAATAAGCGACCACAGTGAAGCAGAGATAATCTGCTGTGAAGAAAGCTCTGAAGGTGAAGCAAAGCTTTCGATATCCATAATAACAGCGGGATAGATAATATCAGTAAAGCTGTCCTTTTTATTTTCGCCGGCGGTAAAGCTTTTAAAGCGGGAAGAGATAAAGCCTACGGAAGCGATAATTCCCACCACAGTGAAAATGGCAAAGAACACACCGCAGATAGTGTAAAGATATTTTTTCAGCTTGCCTGAGCCTTTTTTCTCAAGAGAGATATCAATGGAATCAGCCTCGGTTTTCTCACTTCGCTCGTCTGAAATAACATCGGGATTTTCCTCAAGAATATTCTCAAGCACAGCAATAATACGGCTTTTTTTCTTGGGAGCCTCCACATTTATATCAATATCGACATTGTTTTCCGATCCGGAGTCTTCTGTTTCCTTAGCAGACTCCTCAGCAGTTTCCCCTGATTCAACAGTGGTATCGTCGGACTTTTCACCGGTAATTTCAGCAATAACCTCAGCAGCGTCCTCGCGGATATCGGAAATCAGCTCATCGGCAGCATCTTCGTGGTTATCGTCTGTTTCAGGCTGAGCGCCTGATAAATCTGAACTCTCATTTTCCTCAGAGTCGAGATTAAGCTCCTCAATAGCAGCAATAGCGGCATCTATAAGGTCGGTAGCAGACTCCTGAGTATCTTCGGGAGCACTGTTATCAGTTTCATCAGGCAAAGAATTCTCAGCTTTAGTGGTATCCTCATCGAAAAGGTCCTGTACAGGCTCATCTGAGCTTTCGGGAATATAATCATTAACCTCTTCGGGAAGCTCATCATCAAGCTGTTCAAGCAGTTCTTCCTCTGAAAAGAGCTCTTCCTCAGGTTCCTCAGCGGGATAATCAGGCTCAGCGATAAATTCTTCTGAGATTTCCACATCAGCTTCATTTTCTTCAGACATCTCATTTTCGAAAGAGTCAGCAATCTTGTCATCTTCGGTCACAGACTTCTTTGAAAAAAGAGACTTCAATCCCGAAAACAGGCCTTTTTTCTTAGTCTTCGATTCATCAGCCACAATTTCTTCTTCAGCTTCCGTGGAATAGACCTCTTTGTCGTAGTTACCTTCAGAGTATTCTTCCTCAGCGTAAGTTTCCTCGGCATAATCTTCATCAACGTAAGTGTCAGAGGAAAGCTCTTCCTTTGTAGCGGGCTCCTCGGCGATATGGTCATATGAAGGCTCTGCGTTTACTTCATCAGCGATATAACCGGATTCTTTCTGAATAATATCAGAAACAGCGGGCTCGTTTTCTGTTACAGAAGGCTCTTCAGCTTGCTCCATAGCAGCCTTGATGCTTGCGACTGCGGATCTTCTGTTATTCTGAGCTGCTTCAGACTCTTTTTTTACAGCACGCTCTGATTTCAAAGAAGGTGCGGGAGCAGCAACAAGCTTTTCAGCATAATCAGCTATAGGAGTCTTTTTTTCTTCAGCCTTACTTTCAGAAAGGCGCATAGCAGCTTCTTCCGACTTGGCCTTAGCCTGTACAGTGAGCGAGTTAAGAAGCTCATCGACCGACATATCATCATAGATGTTTTTAGGCTGTTTAACTGTTTTGGGTGCAGAAGGATTTATATTCTTAGGCGCAGCTTTGACTGAAGGCGGGGCAGGTTTTACTCCGCCCGTTTTCAGATTATCAAGCATTGCGTCGATTTCGTCTCTGATATTCATTCTATTCTCCAAAGTAGTAAGGATTATCTTATCTGACCGTCTCCGTTGATAAGGAATTTAATGGTAGTAAGCTCATTGAGTCCCATAGGACCTCTTGCGTGGAGCTTCTGGGTAGAGATACCGATTTCAGCGCCGAGACCGAACTCTCCGCCGTCGGTAAATCTTGTGGAAGCGTTTACATACACAGCGGCGGCATCAACCTCGCGCTGGAATTTCTTTGCGCAGTCAAGAGACTTTGTAACGATACATTCAGAATGTTTTGTACCGAAGCGTCTGATGTGAGCGATAGCGTCATCGATAGAATCAACCACCTTGACAGCAATAGCATAGTCAAGGAATTCCTTTCCATACTCTTCATCAGAAGCGGGAGAAACTTCACTGCCAAGTATAGCCATTGTTTTATCGCAACCGTAGATCTTCACGCTGTGAGACTTGAAACGCTCAGCGATAACAGGGAGAAAAGCTTCAGCGCAGTCCTTGTGGACGAGAAGACTCTCAACGGCATTGCACACGGAAGGTCTTGATGTTTTTCCGTTGTGAACGATATTGCAAGCCATTTCAAGATCAGCGTCAGAGTCTACATAAACGTGGCAGTTACCTGTACCTGTTTCGATAACGGGAACAGTAGCCTGCTTTACAACAGCCTGAATGAGACCGGCGCCTCCTCTTGGGATAAGAACGTCAAGATAACCGTTAAGCTTCATAAGCTCAGCAGTTGCCTCACGGGAGGTATTTTCAACAAGCTGGATAACATCAGCAGAAAGTCCTGCAGACTGAATAGCGTCTCTCATAACGGCACACAGGCACTTATTAGAGTTTATAGCCTCCTTGCCACCCTTGAGGATAACAGCGTTTCCGGCTTTAAGGCAGAGTGCTGCAGCGTCAACTGTAACATTGGGACGCGACTCGAAAATAATACCGATTACACCAAGCGGAACTCTTGTTTTCACGATCTGGAGTCCGTTGGGACGAGTAATACCGTCAACAATATGACCAACGGGATCGTTAAGAGCGATAAGCTCGTCAACACCCTTAGCCATACCCTTGATTCTGTTTTCATCAAGGCGGAGTCTGTCCTGCATAGCTTCAGACATACCATTATCGGCAGCAGCCTGTAAATCCTTGGCGTTTTCGCTGATAATGAGAGCTGTATTCTCCATAAGAGCCTTGGAAATTGCAGCCAAAGCATTATTCTTAAGCATAGTAGACGCAGAAGCTATGGAAGCCTCGGCAGCCTTGGCATTTCTGCCCAGTTCTTCGATATAAGTCATAATAATCTCCTCCGTAAAGAAATAAAGTGGTCAGAGTTCAGGCAATATCGCACAAGCTCTGTGAGGTTTTGTATTTACTGTTTTTTTGCTTTGAATATAGTACCTATTTCCTTATTTTCAAACAGGTCATACAGAATTTCGGGATTTTTTCCGTTCATAATAACCATATCAATACCAGCGGCACCTGCGATTTTAGCGGCATTGATCTTGGTTGACATACCACCTGTGCCGAGGTTTGAGCCTGCACCGCCTGCTACATTTTCGATTTCGGGAGTAATCTCCTCAACCACGTGAATAGGCTTTGCATCGGGGTTAACTCTTGGATCGTCGTCATAAAGACCGTCTATATCGGAAAGGATAAGGAGAAGGTCAGCCTTTGCAAGTGAGGCAACGATTGCCGAAAGCGAGTCATTCTCGCCGATTTCAAGTTCAAGCTCATCAATAGCGATGGTATCGTTTTCATTTACGATTGGGATAACGTCCATTTCTATAAGCTTTTCGATAGTGTTTTCAAAGTTTTTACTGTGGTCGGCATTGGCGATAATGGTTTTGGTAAGGAGAATCTGAGCCACAGTAACGCTGTATTTTTCAAACATATCGTCATAAACGTGCATAAGCTCGCACTGACCGATAGCTGCAACAGCCTGTTTTGTCTGAGTATCCTTAGGTTTTTCGGGCAGACCGATTTTACCTGCACCGAGACCTACTGCTCCGGAAGAAACAAGTATAATTTCTTTTCCTGAGTTGTGGATATCAGAGATAACTCTTACGAGATTGGTCATACGTCTGATATTCAGTTTACCTGTTTTATGGGCAAGGGTAGAAGTACCCAGCTTTATTACGATACGTTTTTTATCGGAAATATTTCTCATTATATGTAACTCCGTTCAGTTTACTTTATTCTGCGGTGAGCCACAGCTCCACGCTTTCAGATTTTCGCACACAATATTGAGAAGGCGCTCTCTTGTTTCAAGAGGAGCCCACGCTACGTGAGGTGTAATGACGCAGTTAGGAGCGTTTTTAAGGGGAGTATCAGCACTCATAGGCTCCTTATCCAGCACATCAAGGTAAGCAGAAGCGATAGTTCCGTTTCTGAGAGCCTGTGCAAGGTCAGCCTCATTTACAGTGCCTCCGCGAGAGGTATTTATAAGCACGGCAGAGCTTTTCATACGCGAAAGAAGCTCAGCCGAAACGATACCTTTTGTCTGCGGAGTAAGCGGACAGTGGAATGTGAGCACATCAGCTTTTCGGGAAGCAGTGTAAAGGTCTGCAACCTCATAGGGACAATCTGTCGGAGCAGTTCTTGTGCACACAACAATGTTCATACCGAAGGCCTCGCCGATTTTAGCAACGGCACGTCCGATAGCTCCGAAGCCCACAATGGAAAGAGTTTTTCCTGCAAGCTCGCGGGTCGCAAAGGGGAAGCATGAGAATACAGGTGAGCGCTCCCACAACCCTTCCTTAACAGCGTTATCGTACTCACGGACACGGCTGAAGTGGTCGAGGATATAAGCAAAGGTCTGCTGAGCCACAGCGTTGGTGGAGTACTGTCCCGCATTGCATACGGTAATGCCTTTTTCGGTGGCATATTCAATATCCACATTGTTGAAGCCCGTAGCGAAAAGTCCCACATATTTCAGATTCGGACAAGCATCCATAACCTCTCTGGTGATTAGCACCTTGTTGCAGAGAACAGCCTCAGCGTCACCGATATGTTCGATGGTCTGTTCAGCGGAAGTAAGACCGTAAATGGCAGTTTCTCCGCATTTTTCAAGTACATCGGCAGAAAGGTCACCGTTCATAGTCATAGTATTCCAGTCAAGTACGGCAATTTTCATAGCTTACTCTCCGCTGTTTGTATCTGTATCTGTTTCTGAAGCGTCTGAAAGCTCATCTTCCTTAGCTTCTTCAGCAGTTTCATCAGCTTCCTGAGCATTTTCTGTGCTGTTTTCTTCGTTCTTGGCAGTTTCGGGAGTTTCTTCCTCAAGCTCCTTATGCTTGAACACGACAGCAGTTACGAAAGCGGAAACAAGAAGCAGAGCTTCGGCGATACCGATAGCGTAGAAGAGTGTTCTGTTATCCGAAATCCAGATAGCAAGAGAAAGAGCAACACCTACAGAAATGATGAGCTGATAAGGCTTTTTCTCTCTGACAAACTGGAAGATGAGGAAAGCGATTGCAATACAGGAAAAAATGATATGAGTGCTGAAAGGGAATGGGAAAAGCGATGTTTCCTGTGCCTGTGTAAGAGTAATAAGATTTTCAGTAAAGTTCATTGATATCTCCAAATCCGAAAAACGGAGACTGTATTTTTGACGGCTTACAGCCAAGCCGTAATAAATCGTTAAAGCGGAGAGCGTACAACTCTCCATAATATTATAATTAACCTTATAAGTATAACATACAATTGCGCATTTTTCAATAGTTTTTTTCAAGATTATCCTGAGAAAAATACAAATACAGGGCATTTTCCGCAGAAAAACAAAAGCAGTGAGGTGGTAAAAGCCTCACTGCTGTGGTTGATATAAGTTTGTATCGGTTACTCTGACGAGTAATCCCTGAAGCTGATGTTAAGGTCGACATCGCCTGTAATGCCGGGAACTTTTCCTGTACAGGAGTACTGCCACATATCGAAATCGTAGTAATATGTAGGTTCATCGCCGTATTCCGCAAGCCAGAAATCGTAATCCTGAAGGCGGGGAAGATCAAGCTTGAAAAGGGTTGTCCTCTTGTTCTGATAAATCATAGGAGTATAGCCTGCAGAGCGTACTCTTTCACAGAAGGATATACAGCAGTCTGTGAGAACATCAACAGGCACATCGTCTGTACGTGCTGAGTCATCGTAGATAATCTCCCAGTCATACACAACGGGATAGGTAATCTCATAGGGAGCGATAGCGTCAAGCACAGCATCGGCTTCTTCAATAGCTTCGTCGACGGTGGTAGCCTGAGAGAAGAAATAAACGCCCGTTTCGATACCTGCCTCACGTGCACCTTTGAGGTTTTCAGCAAATTTATCGTCGAATTTGACCTCGCCACCGCCGTAAGTACGGTAGCCCACTCTTATCATAGCAAATTCCACGCCGGCTTCTTTTACCTTCTGCCAGTCGATGTCGCCCTGATGAACGGAGATGTCAATTCCGGGAATTGACGCAACAGCGTTGTTTTCCTTATAGAAGGTGTAGCCGTTTCGTGATATTACCGAGTCCATATCAAGCGAGCAGGGGGGAACGTTCTGATAAACAGGGAGATAAATCTCGCCGTAGGTTCCGTCTGAAAGGAGAATTTTCTTCCCGTCAAGCTGATAGAAGGTTTCCTCTTTATTTATAACAGCTCTTGTGCGGACCTGAGGGTCATCAGATAGCTGTGCATTTGCGGGAACAGCGTCGTTTGAACCTTTAATAAAAAACGCCCACACAAGAAGAATAATCATAACGAGTATGATGCAGGCTTCCGCAAGAGCAAGAAACCGCATTTTTTTGAATTTTGAAGTTTTTCCTGTCATTTTGTCCTCCGGATATTTTTCTTATATAATCATAACATATAACGCAGAATTTGTAAATAGCGGGGAAATATTTTCATAATTGCAGATATGTGCTGAATATTTATATATTCTTTACATTTCAGTGGAAAAGTGTTATACTGTAATATGAGATATAGTTTTGTTATCAGGGAGGGGAATAATGAAAGACAATAAAATAAGCAGAAGCGAAATGTTTGCGGAAAAGCCCGATTACAAGCATTATCCCGCGTGTCTGGGAAGAATGAACACAATAAAGGCATACGGTACAAAATGCTTTTTCTATACAACAGCAGTCTGCTTTCTTATGGGAGTCCTCACTCTTTTCGGAATGAGATTCAACATAATCTCATTTATTCCAGATTTGATCGGTGCTCCCGAAGATGTGACGGCAAATTTAGTTCAGGGAGTAATACTTATCGGTATAACCGTTATGTCTGCTTTGGCAACGGGGAAAATGAAGGTTCTGGGAGTAGTCATTAATGTGCTTTATATCCTTATGATGCTGTCCTGTCTGTTTACAAACAAGCCTTCAGACGTATTTACTTTTTTTATCGGAGCCGTTGGTACAGCTATGACATTCCGTGCAACAGGCTACTGGCTTGACTATCAGATACTTTCACAGACTGAGGGCTTTCCTCATTTTAACGAGCGTCTTGCCGTACAGGACGAGGTTACCGAATACGAGGAATATTACAACAAAGCTTCGAAAATTGCTGAGGATAACATATCTCAGATTGAAGAAGACAATGCTCCCGAAGCTTTTGCAGAGAAAGATGATATAACGGAAATGGCTTCAATAGAGGCTGTCGGCTCGTCAGAACAGTCGGAGCTTCGTGATATAAAAATATACAAGCCCTGTCATAAAAAATTCTGCGAGATGCGTGAAAGTGCTGTGAGAATTCCGCATTTCAGCAATGAGGAGTGATTGATGTGTATGCAAAAATAAACAGTCTGGGACTTTTCGGGCTCAATGCGTTTCCCGTTGATGTGGAAATCGACATAAGCAGAGGAAGTCCGCAGTTTGATATCGTGGGACTTCCCGATGCAACTGTAAGAGAAAGCCGTGAAAGAATAAGATCAGCCCTTCGTTCGTGCTGTATTGATTTTCCTGTGGCATCGGTAATGATAAATCTTGCTCCCGCAGATACGAAAAAAAGCGGATCTGTGCACGATATGGCTATATTTATGGCTCTGCTGAAGGCGATGAGAATGATTGACGATCCTGCCGACGAGTACAGCTTTATCGGCGAGGTTTCGCTTAACGGAGATATACGTCCCATAAACGGTGTGCTTCCTATGGTTATGCTTGCAAGAGAGACGGGAATAAAGGCAGTATTTGTTCCCGCAGACAATGCAAAGGAGGCTTCCGTAATCAGCGGAATCGATATTTATGCCGTAAGTAACGGTGAACAGCTTATACGTCATTTCAGAGGACAGGAGCTTCTTACTCCCTGTGAGCATTTTGCACCGCCTGAGACAGCATACAATGAAACTCTTGACTTTGCCGACGTAAGAGGACAGCAGTCTGCGAAGAAGGCTTTGGAGATTGCTGCTGCGGGCGGACACAATGCGCTTCTTATCGGTTCGCCGGGAAGCGGAAAGAGTATGCTTGCAAAGCGTATGCCTTCAATACTTCCGCCTCTTACCTTTGACGAGGCACTTGAAACAACTAAAATCCATTCTATCTCAGGACTCCTTTCCCCTGATAATCCTATAATCACAAAGCGTCCCTTCCGCTCGCCCCACCACACAATCTCTTCAGCGGGACTTGCGGGCGGAGGCACTATTCCTCATCCCGGTGAGGTCTCGCTGGCTCATAACGGACTGCTCTTCCTCGATGAGCTTGCTGAATTTGACAGACGCACACTTGAAATCCTCCGCCAGCCTCTTGAGGACCGCAAGGTTACTATCGCAAGAGCTTCGGGCACTATTACATACCCTTGCACAATTATGCTTATAGGAGCTATGAATCCTTGCCCCTGCGGATATTTCGGACATCCGAAGAGAAAATGCATCTGCAATCACAAAAAGGTTGTGAATTATCTTTCAAAAATTTCAGGACCTCTGCTTGACCGCTTTGACCTTCATATTGAGGTTGCTCCCGTTGAGTTTGAGGACCTCTCTTCTGAAGCAAAGGAGGAAAGCTCGGCAGACATCAGAAAGAGAGTTATCGAGGCAAGAAAAATTCAGGAGGAGCGTTTCCGCAATACCTCAATAACCTGTAATGCACTGATTACTCCCGATAAGCTTCAGGAGATGTGTCCTATGGACGACGGAGCTGTAAAGCTTATGAAGAACGTGTTTGACAGGCTTGGGCTGAGCGCAAGAGCTTATGACAGAATACTCAAGGTTGCAAGAACAATCGCAGATATAAACGGCTGTGAGGTCATAAGCAAACAGCACGTTGCGGCAGCGGCTCAGTACAGAAGCCTTGACCGTAAATACTGGTCTGAAGATACATAATAAATACAGAAAATAACAAGGAAGGTTACAATGAAATCGGTATTCAAAAAATTAAAGGTCAGACGCAGTGGCATTGACGTGGGACTGCTTTTTGCGGTGGTGCTTTGCTCAGTGATAAGCGTGCTTCTGATTTTCTCAATAAGCAGTAATAAAGTGCTCGATAAGGTTGGCGACAGCTACTGGCAGACACAGCTTGTTTCACTTGTTATGGGTGTGGTGCTGGCACTGATAATTTCGCTTCTGGATTATTCAAAACTTGCAAAGCTCTGGTTTGTATATGCTCCCATAGCGCTGGGACTGACAATGCTTGTATTTACGTCGCTGGGATACCAGCGTGAGGGCGCCGATGACAGAGCGTGGCTCAACCTGGGATTTATCCAGTTTCAGCCATCGGAAATCCTGAAAATTGCCTTTATTCTTACTTTTTCCCTTCATCTTTCACGTATTGAAGAGAAAATGAACAAGCCCCTGAATATGCTTCTGCTGTGTGTTCACGGCGGAGTTCCTGTTGCCCTTATCGGACTTCAGGGCGACTACGGAACGGCAATTGTATTTGCGTCAATATTCCTTTTTATGATGATTTCAGCGGATATTTCGTGGAAATATCTGCTTGTGGCTCCGTTTCTTGTTGCGGGAGCCGCAGCTGCTTTGTGGTTTTTCGTTCTGGGTGATGTTCACAAATCACGAATTCTCGTACTTGTCAATCCGGGAACTGATCCCGAAGGACTGGAATATCAGCAGAATTTAGGACTTTCGGCTCTTAAATCAGGCGGAGTCCTTGGTAAAGGTCTGCTTGGCGATGAAAAGGACTACATCTCAGTGCCCGAAATACACAACGACTTTATTTTCTCATATGCTGGACAGGTTTTCGGATATGTAGGTGCTGTCGGTATCATAATAATCCTGATGTACATCTGCCTTAAAATATTCGGCGACAGCCGTATTGCACGTGACCGTATGGGGAAATTTATCTGTATGGGAGCTTTCGGACTTATGCTCTCTCACTGCGTTATGAATATAGGTATGGTGCTTAAGGTGGCTCCCGTAATCGGTGTTCCGCTTCCTTTTTTAAGTGCGGGAGGTACGGCTATGGTAAGTATGTTTGTCGTTATAGGACTTGTGCTCAGCGTCTATAGTCACCGCGCAAGAAGCTATAATGTTTTCTATGACGATAATCCTAAGTGAGGTCTGATAATATTATGCTCAATGAATTTTCAAGAACAGAGCTTCTGCTGGGAAAAGAGGGTGTGGAGCTCCTTAAAAAGGCTCACGTTGCCGTTTTCGGAGTGGGAGGGGTAGGCTCGTATACTGCTGAAGCCCTTGCACGTAGCGGAGTGGGGAAAATCACCCTTATCGACAACGATACAGTAAATATTACAAACCTCAACCGCCAGCTTATTGCACTTCACTCCACAGTGGGACAGCTTAAGGTTGAGGTAGCAAAACAGCGTATTCTCGACATAAACCCCGACTGCAAGGTTACAGCTCTGCCGGTTTTCTATACGGGCACAGAGGTGGATTTGTCTCAGTTTGATTATATCGCCGACGCTATAGACAGCGTTTCCGCAAAGCTTAACCTTGTGGAAAACGCTCACAGGCTGGGCACAGGCATAATTTCAAGTATGGGTACGGGCAATAAGCTTGACCCTTCAAAGCTTGTGGTGACCGATATAAGCAAAACAAGTATGTGTCCCTTAGCAAAGGTTATGCGTGTTGAGCTGAGAAAGCGTGGAATTAATCACCATAAGGTCGTGTATTCCACAGAGGCTCCCGTACCCCATAAGACTCAGAGCGAGGAGGACCAGTCGCACAGAAAAACAATCGGAAGTACAGCATTTGTACCTCCAGTTGCAGGACTCATTATGGCGGGGGAGATAGTAAAAGCTCTGATAAACGACAAAGCTCTCTGTTAATCAGAGGGCTTTTTAATGCTATTTGTTTGATTTTTCGTCTTTTACCACTAAATTCCACCAAAAAATAATAAAGATTTTTTTGAAAAAAACTATTGAAAAATCAATTGTTATGTGGTATATTATTTATATGTTTTTTCTGCGGATCTGCAGAATTAAACCAAAGTATATAGCTGAGGAGAGTGTATTATGAATACTAATGTAAGACCTGATTCAATGGAAAGAATTACTACCCCCGAACTGGCGGAGAAGTTCATCGCAGAGCAGATTGCCGAAGTTCGTGCACAGGTAGGCGACAAAAAGGTGCTTCTCGCATTGTCCGGCGGAGTTGACAGCTCTGTTGTTGCTGCGTTGCTTATTAAGGCTATCGGTAAACAGCTTGTATGTGTTCACGTAAATCACGGACTTATGCGTAAGGGTGAAAGCGAACAGGTTATTGAAGTTTTCCGTAATCAGCTCGACGCAAACCTCGTATATATAGATGCAACAGACCGTTTCCTCGATCTTCTCAAGGACGTTGCTGATCCTGAGAAAAAGCGTAAGATCATCGGCGGTGAATTCATCAAGGTGTTCGATGAGGAAGCTGCTAAGCTTGACGGTATTTCATTCCTTGCTCAGGGTACAATTTATCCCGATATTCTTGAGTCTATCAAGGCTGAGGAGAGCGGTAAGCCTGTTAAGTCACACCATAATGTAGGCGGACTTCCCGAAGATATGCAGTTTGAGCTCGTTGAGCCTGTTAAGCTTCTTTTCAAGGACGAGGTTCGTGTTGTAGGTAAGGCTCTTGGTCTTCCCGCTTCTATGGTTGACCGTCAGCCGTTCCCAGGTCCCGGACTTGGCGTAAGATGTCTCGGTGCTATTACTCGTGATCGTCTTAATGCTCTTCGTGAGGCAGACGCTATCCTCCGTGAAGAGTTTGAAATTGCAGGACTTAACAAGACAGTATGGCAGTACTTTATCGCTATCCCCGATATCAAGAGCGTCGGCGTCAAGGACGAGTTACGCTATGAGGGCTGGCCTGCTATTATCCGTGCTATAAATACTACTGACGCTATGAGCGCTTCTATTGAGGAGATTCCTTATGCGCTTCTCCACAAGATCACTGCTCGTATCACAGCTGAGGTTGAAGGTATCAACCGTGTTCTTTATGACCTCACTCCCAAGCCTGTTGGAACTATTGAGTGGGAGTAATTAAAACGCTCAAACAAACCGCATAACAAAGCGATTTAAGGCACTTTGATCAGCTCACTGATACCGTTTTGATACCGAAATCTGTTTCGGGAGAGTAATAACCAAGCGGTTTTGAGCTGATATCAAACAAAATTTAACAGGACAGCAATTCTTATGGTTGCTGTCCTGTTTTTGTTTATTTGTTTAGAAATTGTGTAGCCAATTTGTAGCCAAAGAACTGCTTAAGATAATAAATGGATCATTATGTCTTTTCTTTTATATAAATTTCCATCTCATTATCCGGGTCGATTTTTCCGCTATCAATAAAACCCACAGCTTTCCAAAACGGTTTACCAGTTACACCATCGGGAGTAAGGTATAGCATAACCGAATTTTGTGTATTCAAAATCTCCTCAATATGCTCAAACAATTCTTTTCCATAGCCTTTGCGTCTGTATTCGGGAATGATATAAAAACCCATAATCGTTCCACACCCTTTAGGCAATAAGCCGTAAATAGTTCCTGTGTCGATTGCAAACATCGAAATGCCAACGGGTGTACTACCTATAAAAGCAATCTCGAAGTGCATATCAGGTCTGCTGCCTTGAATGTTTATTCGGCGTTTCAAGTCCGTCAGAATTTCTTCATCGGTTTCAGTGATACCATCGTGCTCATTTACCTCCTTGTTGAATTCAATCCAAAGAGGTTTTGCAAGTTCGAAATGTTCAGCATTTTCTTTTTCTAATTGCAGATAACTTAATCTATTCATATAAACTCCTTAATGCAGCCAAACAAAAAAGTGTTCCCGACAACGAGAACACTTGAATTTCACCATATACATTGTAGCTTTGACTGCATTAAGCATAAAAATGTGAATGATAGATACTCCCGTTTCGGTAATTTAAATTTCTCATATCATTCACCTACCTTTCGATTACTGTTATATTGTACCACAGGATATAGGATATGTCAAGCTATCTTTTGAGTTTAATTGCTTTTTTTGAGCGAACAACGTTCTGATAATTTTAGCAATACGGTTTGATTTTTTCGAGAACAGCTATAAACCGCTTATCATCTCGAATAGCGTTATATCTATCCTGCTGCAATTTGTCATAAAGCGCCTTACAGTCAGTAAAATCATAGTTTTTCATCATATTAACTGCAACATATTCGATTTGATTTACAAGCAGTGATGTATGTTTTTCCTTATCGGATAGAGTATCGGAAATTATCGCAAATTCCGCCGCTTTTTCAATGCTTGACAAGGCAAGCTCATAATCATTCTCAAGCATAGCCATAGCCGCAATATAGCGGTGTGTGACCGAAACTGTATCACTGAAATTCAAATAATCACCATCCTCATATACGAGGTCAAGAAGTTCAAGTGCTTTTTTCAGTATTGCAATTCTTTCGGCTGTAGTCATTGTTTCGTCTTTATATTCAAGGTCTGCCATATTCCTTAAATCACACCAGAATATGCTTGTATAATACTTAACTGCTTGCTGCAGGTGCAACTTCTGCTGTTTCCCCTCATATATATCGCCGAGAATTACCGTGCTGCAAGCACCTATATCAGGGAGCTTTTTCGCATATTCAATAGCTTTTTCCGTTTCACCAAGCCTTGAATAGATATAACACAGCTGCTGCGTTGTGCGGTGGATTATCTCACCGTCGTTACAGCGTGATAGAATACGGTTTCCTATCTCGACTGCTTCCCGATTAAGATCGTTTTGTTCTTCCTCTGATAAGCCTTGCCCGTTTTTAAATTGACAAAATGTAAGCTGATTTACAAGCCTGAATTGCAGCTGATAATTTGTGGGATAAGTTTTTACCGCCTCTCTTAAGAGCAGAATATTCTCATAAATCAAGCCCTTATTACTGTTTTCATCAATTTTAGCAAGCAATTCTTTAATTTGTTCTTCGCTTTTAAAATCCTGCATTCCCATAAGCTCATCAAGAGTTATTTCAAAATAGCTTGCAATAGTTGGCAGCAGTGTTATATCAGGGTAAGTCGTACCATTCTCCCAGCGGCTCACAGCCTGAGCCGATACGCCGAGCACATCCGCAAGCTGTTCCTGCGTCAGCTCACGATTTGTTCTGTGTTTTTTAAGGTTTTCACCAAGTTTAAGCATAGTATTATCCTCCGTATGTTTATTGGAGCTCCTGTTATAATAATACCCGATTTCTCTTGATTTGTCCACAGCGTATTTGTTGAGAAAAACTTAACCAAAGTGAGAGCTTTTTTTCATAATTTCCTTGCTTTTGGAATATTTCCTCGAGCATTCTGTGCCTTTATCAGATTATCCACATAATTCCCCTCAACAATCCTCTCATAAGCCTTCGCCAGCTCTTTAACACGCTGTAACTGTGCTTGTACCGATTGAGTATCCTTATTCTGTGCTTGCAGTTCTCGGAGATAGTACGCTGCAGCTCCTGCGCCTTTGCGTAGACGCTCTCGCTGGATGTGAACGAAAACTCGCTTATAGTTTTGAGCTGTTCGGCAAGATATTTGATATTCTCGTCGTTGTAGTAGCTGTAAATCTTCTTCGGGTAAATCTTTCGGGGAGTAAGTCTGAACTGCTTGACCGCAACAGTCGTTTCTAAAACTGAAACATAGATTTTTCTGTCGAAATCTCCGCTGTCATTTATTTTCTTCCGAACAATATTAGCGAATTTATCCCTTTCAGCTATGCGTTTTTCAAGCTGTTTCGGGAGATAATCCTCGCCCAGCGATTTCAGCCGCACAAATCTTTCCGCATTCGGAGCTTTCACGGCTATGTACTTTCCATACTTGACCTCGTAACCACGCTCTTTCAGCTTGTTCAGCAAGTCCTCAACGCATTCAGAGGAGTATATCAGCCTGTCTATGTCAAATGCGATACTCTCACGAATTGTAGTGGTATTCACTGTCGGCTTGTAGTGAGAAGAGATAGCACTCGCTGTTTTAAGTCCATAGTCGGGAATATATAATGTACTGCTTTCAGCCACAAACGGAATTTTGGCACTGGTAAGTCCGTCCGCTATGTATTGCAATTTATCTTCATTGAAAATATCCACGGGCACAAACTTCGCTCCGACCTGCTCAGTCAACGCAGAAATAGTTTCATTTCGTTTGGTGATTTCGGAACGGAGAAAGTCATTCTGATTTTTAATAAGTGTGATTTCCTCGGCGGAGTATTCTTCCGTGCTTTTCTTTTTCAGCTCTGTAATTCTCGTCTGTATTCTGTGCAGTTCTTCCGCCCGATGTGCTCGCTCCTTGTACTCCTCAACCGACAAATGCTCCCGATGAATGTTCTTGTCATCACGCAGCAAGCTGTGCTTATGCAAAATCTGCTCCATATATGAACGCTCGCTTTCAGACCAAGCTGTCCATTCATTCTGCATTCGGCTTGATGAGGAAAATCCCTGTTCACGCAAAGCTCCGCTCATTGAGTTTTTCAAGGACAGACCTTTCTTGTTCCTACGGGCAACGGGAACGAAATCTATGTGCAGGTGCGGTGTACTCTCATCAAGGTGCATAACCGCATTGAACACTTTGAGGTTTGGGTTGCGTTTTTCAAACTCCTGCATATATACGTTCAGCATAATTTTCGCCGTTTCCCAGTTTCGTGAGCCTACGCCGCAATCGTTTATATCGCCGAACTGCACAACTATCTCATAGAACAGCTTTCCTTTGCCCGAATTTTTGATGTGTTCGTAGTAATCGGTAATTTTCCTGTCAGCTCGTTTTTGGTGGCTGTTGTACTCCGAGAGTGCCTCGCCGAAAATCTGATTATAGAAATCTCTGATGTCGGTGTTTATGTATGTAATGTTATCTTCCGTTCTTGAAATGTCAACATTCTTTGCGATGACAGTTCGGTTGTTGTGCTCAATAACGCCATCGTCAACTCTGAACGAAATCGACATTTTTTGTTCAGACATAGCTTTACCTCCTTTTACGATTTTTATAAAAATCTAATAAATTGTTTGTGCGGTTATGGGGTACGGTGTCAATGTTACTATAACTCAATAGTGATATTGACAAGGCGGAGCCTCATCAGTATCACATTTCGTCAGGAGGCAAACCCGCCTGAAACCCCGATTTTTGCAAAACTGAAAAAATAATATTTACGCAGAATTGCAAAAATTCAGAAAACCGCAGAAAACGAAATTCAAACAGCAGCGAAAAAAACTCCGCTGCTGCAATTTTTTTATCAGCCACGAATTTGCAGAACAATCTGCTCCATAATTTCGTGCTCGATTATGAGAGTTCGCTTTTTCTCCCATTCTGCGATTTCAAGGAAAGTTGTCGGGCGGGGATTTTTCACCGCATACTGTTTTCGCAGCAGCTCCCACATTTTCCAAGCCTCCTTGTCTATCTGCCGAGGGATAAGCTCCCATTTCTGATTTTCTTGCAGAGCGTGGATTTCTTCGGGATAATGCGTCTGCATAAATTTCCGCCATTCCTGTCCCCAACGGTCAATGGGATTTTGCATAAGTTCCTGTTCTTCGATGGTTAAGGTTTGTTTGAGTTCGGTCATAATTATAAGTCCTTTCGTATTGATTTTTGTGGATGGATGTGGTATAATGGACTAAACGATAAACTTGAATTTGTAAGAACTATGAAATAGGAGGTAGAAAGAATGAAAGCTACAATTGTGCTAATTGCAGATAATAATGCAGAAAATTATGGTAGAAAACTAATGTTAGAAGCACATAAGTATGGGAAAATGGGATTTGAGATGGCTAGATTGCCACAGCATGTTTCTTTGAAACAACCGTTTTCAATTCCAAACTTAGAGGATATGGAAGAGTTCTTTAATGAGTTTGCCAAGGAACTATCTCCTTTTGATATTGAATTTGTGCAATTGGATGTATGTCCTTCAAATGTGTTAGGAGGAACTCCATCGGGGTGTATGAGCTTGCGAGTTAAAGAAACAGTTCAATTGTTAGAAGCGCAGAAAAAATTAAATGAAGGATTAAATGAAAAATTTGGACCATGTCCAGCAGAGCATGATGATGATTATATTTTTCATATGACATTTGCTATTGGTGGGGCACCATTTGAATCATATTGCAAAGCTCATGAAGAATTGACAAAGAAGGATTATAATCAGATATTTAGATTCAACAAAATTGGATTATTATATTATGATGATGACAATATAACTCCAGGAACTTATTTTTGCTATAAAGTTTGTGATATATAGTATTCCGTAGTGTGTCACATAACATATCTTTCTATAGGAAATTAACAACACACTTGAAAATTTCAGTTTGACAGTTCTTCCAATTTATCGGTCAGTTAATTCCCCCTTGCGTGACGGCTGGTGACGGTTGTGACGGTTATTTAGACACCGCCACCGCTATCATAAAAACCGTCACAGCTGTCACGAACTGTCACGGAGCAGAGCCGAAATGCAGTTCAATCCTGCGTCCGTCGTGGGTGCGGCTGCTTTTGTAAACAATGCTGTACTCATTAAAAAGCCGACCTACATTGACATTCAGCTTTTTTGTGATTGCATTTACGGGAATGTCCGTCCCGATTTTCTCGATAAGCTCCGTAGCTGTCCCAACCCAATGGGGATTGTCTGCAGTTATAAACTCCGCAATCCTGTCAAGTATAGGTTCGGGCGGTTCTTTCCAAAGCTCTGTTTCGGTACGCTCCAGTTCCCAATAGAGCTTTTCTGTATTACGGACTAGGTGCAGTTTCTGGTCTTGCTGGTCACGTCCCGATATTTCAAGAGTTGCAGTATTCGCTGTGCGCTTTTCTTTTTGCAAGAGAAACGCTCCGTCAGCCGCACCAAACAGACCATTTGTTCCCGATACGGTATCGTAGCTGTCGTCAGACCGCTGCTTTCGAGTATGATGAACAAGCAGCAAGCATATTCCGTACCTGTCAGCTATCTCTTTCAGCTTTGACATAATCTGATAATCGTTGGCATAACTGTATTCCACACCGCCGGTTTCTCGCACTTTCTGGAGCGTATCGATTATTATCAGCTTTGTATCGGGATATTGCTGCACAAAGCCCTCAAGTCCCTTATCCAAGCCGCTGTCTATGCCGCTTGATGTAATTGAGAAATGCAGTTTTTCTGTTCCGCTTACATCAAACATTCGTGATAAACGCCTTTGCAGACGAGGGTATGTATCCTCAAGGGCAAGGTACAAGACCGTGCCCTGATGAACAGTATAATTCCACAACGGAATACCCTTACTAACGTGATATGCGAGCTGTGCCATCAGAAAGCTCTTTCCCAGCTTTGGCGCTCCTACAAAGAGATAAACGCCCGGATAGAGCAGGTCATCAATAATCGGTGTTACGGGAGCATACGCCGTATTCAGCAATTCTTCCATCGTGAAAGTGTTGATATGATACGGATCGAACGCCTGCCGCACCATTTGTAAAATGTTCCTGCTGCTATTGAAATTTTCAGAATTTTCTGTTATAATATTATTACAATTATTTTGCGAAGGCTGCTCCGCACCTATTGCCGTAGGTGCATTCGGAGCGGTCTTTTCTTTTTCGGGCATCAGCTCTCACCGCCTTTTATGCCGTTCAGAGTTACGGCGATGAGGTTGATGGTTTCGAGGAGTTCGCTGTTTGTATTTTCTCCATTATCAATGCGTTTGAGTTCGGAATATACCATTTCAAGCTGATTTTTCAGAGCTTTATACACTCTAGGATTAGGCTGTACCACAATATCTCTGGATAACAGACGATTTGTGATATAGTCCTGTTTCGTTAATCCAGACAACGCCACAGCTATATTAAGCTGTTCATTTTCTTCGGACGATACTCTGAAAGCAATGGTTTTACTGCGAAATCTTCCTTTTCTGTCAAGATTTTTAGCCGACATCTTAATCTTCTCCTTTTCTGAATGTACTTAATTTATCTGCCATTTCAAGCTGTGTCGATGGGAACAGATGAGCGTAACGATATGTAATATCTATGCTTTCGTGTCCGACTCGGTCAGCGATTGCTACCGCAGAAAATCCCATATCTATGAGCAAACTTATATGGCTGTGACGAATATCGTGTATCCTTATCCGCTTTATTCCCGCAGTTTTAGCACCTCTGTCCATCTCGTTGTGAAGATAATGCTTTGAAATAACAAATAGTCTGTCATTAGGTTGTATCTTATATAATTGCCCGATGTAATCCTGCATTTCATCAACAAGGAAATCAGGCATTTGTATAATCCTGTTGCTTTTAGGGGTTTTCGGTGTTGTGATTATATCCTGCTTGTCAATACGCTGATATGATTTTGAAATAGATACAGTACCTTTTTCAAAGTCGAAGTCAGCAGGTGTCAGTGCCAGTAGTTCGCCCTCTCTGATACCGCACCAGTAGAGCATTTCAAAGGCATAGAATGAAACAGGCTTATCCATCATTACTTCCGAGAACTTTTTGTATTCTTCCTGCGTCCAGAACTTCATTTCTGTCTTTTCAGATGTGCTTACATTACCTGCTTTGGACGCAGGGTTTGTTGTGAGGTTGTAAAAGCGTATTGCGTGATTGAACATAGCACTCAACTGATTATGTATAGTGTGCAAATATGAAACAGAAATTGTTTTGCCGTTTTCACCTATGCAATTCCGAAGATTGTTCTGCCATTTAATCACATCTTTTGCAGCAATATCTGAAATAACACGCTTTCCGAAATACGGGATAATATGCTTTGTAATAATTGCCTCTTTGGTAAGCCAAGTATTCATTTTCAACCGTGGCTTAATATCCTGCTTGTAAAGCTCATAGAACTCCTCAAAAGTCATTTCCATATCGCCTTGCTGCTGTATCAGGAATGTTCTCTCAAACTTACTTGCATCGCTTTTTGTTGCAAAGCCTCGTTTGAGTTTTTTCTTCTTGCTCCCGTCCCAAGCAGTATACCAAAAGGAAACAAACCAAGTGCCCGCTTTTTTATCCTTATAGACAGGCATTATATCGCCTCCTTCTTCATACCATAGATTTTTTCTTCAAAGAATTTTCTGCTTACTTTGCCAGCAACCGTGATAAAACCTTTGGATTTAAGTTCATCATTCATATCCCGTACCAGCTTATAAGCAAATGCTTTTGACACATTAAGTGTTTGTGCAACTTCTGCTGCATCAATAAGAATAGAATTTGTCATAGTATCTACCTCCTGTTTATATTCCGTTCAATACTGAACTGTATTTATATTATATCAGTTCATAATCGAACTGTCAAGAGGTTTATAAAAAAATTTTATTTAGGTATTTCAATTTTGAACGGAATGTGCTATAATTGTTTCAGAATACTAATCCATACAAGGAGTAACGAATATGACAACAGGGCAGAAAATAAAAAAGCTGCGACAGAGCCGTAACTTGTCGCAGAAAGAATTAGGAATTATGAGCGGATTGAGCGAACCTGCTATCCGCAATTATGAATTAGGCAACCGAACACCATCTGCACAGCAGCTAGAAAAGATTGCCTCTGCTCTGAATGTCAGTGTTTATGCAATATCAGACCCCGAAATAGATGATTATGTCGGCGTTCTCCATACGCTTTTTGAGCTGGAAGAAACATACGGCTTGACAGCTACAAAAATTGACGGTGTTTTATGCCTTAAATTCGATGGAACAACCAAAAATGGAACGCTACCTAAAATGCTTGCTCTCTGGTATGAAAAAAAGGAACAGTTGGCAGCAGGTGAGATTACACATGAAGAGTATGATAGTTGGTGTCAGAGGTATCCTCTTTCACACGCTGAAGAAAGTCATAAGTCTTTGAGTGCAAAGCGGAAAAAGAATTGATTATATCGTATCACTTATAAATCATCTACTGATACCGAAATGATACCGTTTTATAATAAATCACAAATAATAAAAATAAAATCGCAACCGAAACGGCATAAAAAAGCGGTTTAAATACCACACAAAATGAAATGTGCTTTATTGGTTTGCGAGTGGGAATAATAACACGCCCCACACAAACGGCTTAACTACGTTGTTTCCTGTTATCATAGCAGAAAAATGGCAACGTTTTGGCAACATTTGAATTATTCTAAAAATTAAGAGCTATCTGATTTTAAATCGGATAGCTCTTTTTGCTATTTATTTGTTTCAAAAGATTTTAATGTTTCACCTTTTTCAGTTTTCCATTGTTGTGAACCGCTAATGCTATAACCTGCAGCGAAAGCCGCTGCAGATGATGAACTCGAAAACAATTTATCGTTTTGCAAAACATCATCTTTAATTTCGCCGCTTGCTCTACTTTGTTCAACTTTTTTCTTTATTCCGTTGTTTAAAGATTCTGCAGCAGATTTATGTATAGAAGAACCTTTAAGCAGGACAAAACCATCTGATGTTGGCATACCATAAGCTTTACCTGTACCTGCAGATACAGTAAAAATAGGATTATTATTCTGGTTTTCAGTTTGATTTTCCGAATATTTTTCAAATGTCTTATGACCAAGTGCATTCACAAGTATTTTGGCGTTGTAAATAAATTCTTCTAATTCGGCTTGCTCTGCCTCCGATACCGAAGATTTAGTAGGTGTATTACTGTTATCTATAGAATATCTATCACATTCTTTTGCAATACCGTAAAACTGATTTTCTAAGTATTTTATGTGTGCTTTATTCAGATTGGAATCCTTACTAATAAAAGCAATAGCTTCATTCCAATTATCCTTTTTTTCTAAATGTTGCTTTAATCTTTTTATAATATCTTCTGCTTCCCCAATATAAATAAGTGGTTTATCGTTAACATCATCATAACCAAACAAAAAATATACTCCTGGCGAAGAAAGCTCTGTTCGATTTTCGCTTTCTTTTATCATACTTCGCGGAATTTTATATGCAATCCCTGTCCAATTTGACAATTCACAAATCCATCGTCCATTTGGAGTACCATCAACTAAAAACAATTTAATAACTTTACCAAATGCCATTAATAATCACTCTCCCAACTTTGTCATATCATCTCTAGGATAATTATATCTCCAATTATCATATTCCTCTTTGGAAATTTCACCATTACGGTATTTCTCTGCCTGTTTCTGCCAAGCAGTGAACATTTCGGTCATTGTAAGAAACTCTACACCATTATCCTTATCCAATCTAATACACACCTCATCATTGAGCGTATCAATACGGAAACCATATAAATCCTCAAGAGCAAAGAGCGTGTGCATAAGCCCGATATAGCTCTCTATGTTCGGAACATCAAGCGCTGCCGGAGAGACGTCAAGTGTTTTCGCTATTTCCTTTGTCAGCTCTGCCTTTGGTGTTCTCGTTCCTGACTCGTACTGCGCAAGTCTGATGTCTGCTGTTTTCTCTGGAAAGCCAACAGCCATACCAAGCCATTTCTGTGTCATTCCACGCAGATTGCGGATAAATCTAATTCTTTCGCCGATAGCCATATTTTTTCACTCCTGTTTTGTTAATGGTCAGATGATAACGAAAACA
>SVNM01000005.1 GCA_015066875.1 Ruminococcus sp. | reverse complement strand
AAGGAATTTCAAGGGTCGTGTTACTTTTCTTAGCATTGTTCAATTTTCAAGATACTGTTTTCTGCCTCTCTTCCAAGACAGCTTTAATATTATAGCACAACCAAATCGCTTTGTCAAGTACTTTTTTCAAAAACTTTTTTCGATTCAGTCCGCTCGCTTTCGGCTTTATTTCCGACAGCTTTATTATTATATCACCCATTTCTTACTTTGTCAACTCAAAGTTTGAAGAAGTTTTCAACATTTTTTTGTACACTTTGTCCAAGAGTAGAGTTTTCCACAGTTTTATACATATTATAATAGATTATTTTCGTTCCACTGCGCATCTCCCCACTTTAATGAACTTCCTGATATTAAGTAAAAAGATAAATATTTATCCAATTTTCAAAAAAAGGTTTGCAAATATGGAATTTTGTGTTATAATGATTGTATATTTTCTATTTGGAGGTTTTTTTATGTCAGAACTCGAACTCTTTGATCTCTGGTGTAAGAATGCTGTCAGCGATCCCGATCTGCAGACAGAGCTTAATAGTATTAATGGTGATAACGAAGCTATCAACGATAGATTCTACCGCGATCTCGAATTCGGCACAGGCGGTCTCCGCGGTGTCATCGGCGCAGGTACCAATCGTATGAACGTTTATACAGTCGGCAGAGCTACTCAGGGCTTCGCTGATTATCTCAATGAAGAATATTCTTCCCCTGCTGTCGCTCTTTCATACGACAGCCGTATCAAATCAGATGTTTTCGCTAAAACCGCTGCCGAGGTTCTTGCAGCTAACGGCATCAAGGTTTATATCTATACAGAGCTTATGCCTACACCTATGCTCTCTTTTGCTGTTCGTCAGCTTAACTGCCAGGGCGGTGTAATGGTTACAGCAAGCCACAACCCCGCTAAGTACAACGGCTATAAGGTTTATGGCGATGACGGTTGCCAGATTACTCTCAGAGGTGCTGAGATTATCCTTGAAAAAATCAACTCTCTTGATATTTTCAACGATGTCAAGAAGGCTTCTTTCGATGAAGAGCTCGCTAAGGGCAACATCTCATATATCGGACAGGACGTTATCGAAGCTTATTACGAGAAGGTTCTCGCTGAAGGTATCAATGCCGACCTTTGCGCTTCAAGCGGTCTTAAGGTTGTTTATACTCCCCTTAACGGTACAGGCAACAAGCCCGTTCGTGAAATTCTCAAGAGAATCGGTATCTCTGACGTTACTATCGTTGAGGAACAGGAAATGCCCGACGGCAACTTCACAACTTGTCCTTATCCCAATCCTGAAATCAGAGAAGCTCTTGAGCTCGGTCTTAAAAAGTGCGAAGAGGTTAAACCTGACCTTCTCCTCGCTACAGACCCCGACTGTGACCGTGTAGGTATCGCTGTTCCCGCTGAGGACGGAAGCTATGTGCTCTTCACAGGCAACGAAGTAGGAGCTATGCTTCTTGAATACATCTGCGCTCAGAGCATCGAAAAGGGTATTATGCCTGAAAATCCCATCGCTGTAAAGACTATCGTTACTACCGATATCATCTATTCTATCGCTAAGGAGTACGGCGTTGAGGTTCTCGACGTTCTCACAGGCTTTAAATTTATCGGCGAGCAGATCGGCTTCCTTGAAGAAAAGGGCGAGGAAAACCGCTATATCTTCGGCTTTGAAGAGAGCTACGGCTACCTTTCAGGCGGTTATGTACGTGACAAGGACGCTGTAAACGCTTCTATGCTTATCTGCGAAATGGCTGCTTTCTACCGCACAAAGGGTATTACTCTCCTTCAGGCTCGTGAAAATATGTACAAGAAGTACGGCGTTTTCCACCACACTCTCCACAGCTTCACTTTCGAGGGTGAGAGCGGTATGAACAAAATGAACGACATTATGAACAATCTCAGAAATAATCCTCCCGCTGAAATCGCAGGTCTTAACGTTGTTAAGTTTGAGGATTACAAGACAAGCGTATGCAAGGATATCGCAAACGGTACTGAGTCTGTTATCAATCTTCCTAAGTCAAACGTTCTTGCTTACTATCTTGAGGGCGGTGCTAAGGCTATTGTTCGTCCTTCAGGTACTGAGCCCAAGATCAAGACTTACTTCACAGCAAAGGCTCCTACACACGAAGAGGCTGTTGCTCTTGAAGCTAAGCTTGCTGAGGACTTCACTAAGGTTATGAAGTAATATTATCAAGAGGCAGTTCATCTGCCTCTTATATTTTTATTATTTAACTTTAAATCCCCTCTTGACAATCACGTTTTCCCGTGTTATACTATATAAGTTATTGTACAACTTATGTACTACTGTCTAAAGTATCTGATGGGCTACTGAGGTTTTACAAAAAGTAATTCTGAAAGAGGTGACAATCGTGAAAGAGGGTATCCATCCTAATTTTGTGAAAACAACTATTACTTGCCACTGCGGTAACGTAATGGAAACTATGTCCACAAAGGAAAACATCAAGGTTGAAATCTGCTCAAAGTGCCATCCCTTCTATACTGGTAAGCAGAAGCTTGTTGATACAGGCGGACGTGTTGACAGATTCAAGAAGCGTTTCAATCTGGACAAGTAATTCAAACAAGCCGGTCTCTGACCGGCTTTTTACTTCTGTTTTGAAGGTGATTTTATGAACTATTTTACCGTTTCAAAGCCTGCTGAGGCTTCTTTTATCGAAAAAAAGTCCGAATTTATCGGATATATAGCTCCTGTTAAAACAAATGAAGAGGCTGTGGAGTTCATAAACTCCATCAAGGCTAAACACCGAAAGGCAAGACATAACGTCTATGCCTATGTTCTGCGTGAGGATAATATTTCCCGCTATTCCGACGACGGCGAGCCTCAGGGTACGGGCGGAGTTCCTGTTCTCGATGTGCTCCTCAAGCGAGGTCTTACCGATGTCTGCGTCGTTGTAACACGCTATTTCGGAGGAATTCTCCTCGGTGGCGGTGGCCTTGTGAGAGCCTACTCACACGGAGCTTCTATCGCATGCGACGCTTCGGAAATAATGCATATGTGCCATTGCAGACTTGTGAAAATCACTTCCGATTACAATATGTACGGCAAAATCACATATCTTCTCCCCGATTTTGAAACAATCACCCTCAGTTCAGATTTCGGAAGCGACGTTTCTCTGGAAATTCTTGTGCTTTCCGAAAAGTATGATTCTCTTGTAAAACAGCTTACCGATGTTACAAACGGCTCGGTTTCCATTGAGGACTGCGGTGAGCGCTACCACGATTTTTCATCAGTGAAAAAATCTCAGTAAAAATTAAAGGGTTTTTTATTTTTTCTGAGTATTTATATATGTAAGCATTTTTATGAGCAATTGTGTTTTCTGCTTTCAGCATTGCTCTTTCACCGGAAAGCAGAGGCAAAGGAGGAATTATGTCAGTACGTGAACAGCTCGAAATTACCGAAATGGGTATTTTAAGCAAATATGCCTGTACAAGCGTTGACGAAAAAGGTACAAAACGTGCCAATCGTGAGGAAAAATGTCCCTATCGCACTGAATTCCAGCGTGACCGCGACAGAATTCTCCATTGCAATTCGTTCAGACGTCTGAAACGTAAAACCCAGGTTTTCCTCTCCCCTGTTGGAGATCACTACCGCACACGTCTTACCCACACTCTTGAGGTTTCTCAGATTGCCCGTACTATTTCCCGAGGTATGCGTCTTAATGAAGACCTTTCCGAAGCTATCGCTCTCGGCCACGATCTGGGACATTCGCCTTTCGGTCACTGCGGAGAGGCTGTGCTCAACGAAATATGTCCCCACGGCTTCAAGCATTATCTCCAGAGCGTGCGCGTTGTTGACTGCCTTGAGAAAAAAGGCGAAGGCCTTAACCTTACATATGCCGTAAGAAACGGTATCGAGTGCCACACAAATGCTGTTGCCGATACACGTGAGGGCTGTGTTGTAAGACTTGCCGATACCATCGCCTACATAAATCACGATATCGAGGACTCTATCCGTGCGGGAATACTTACCCCCGAATCACTGCCCTCAGACTGCGTGAAAATCCTGGGAAATACCAAGACAAAAAGAATTACAACTCTCATTTCCTCGGTTATCAGCCACGGAGCCTATGAAATCGACTTTTCACCCGAAATCAGAAAGGCTCACGATAAGCTGAAAGAGTTTATGTTTGCTGAGGTATATACAAATCCTTCGGCTAAACAGGAAGAAGCCAAGGCTGTTGCTCTTGTGGAAAAGCTGTATAAGTATTTCATCGAGCACCCCGCAAAGCTTCCTGAGGAATACCGCATTATTATGAAAAAAACAGACGCCGACAGAGCTGTCTGTGACTATATTTCCGGTATGAGCGACGCTTATGCAGTTGACCTCTATACCGAGCTTTTCGTTCCAAAATTCTGGAAATAACGGAGGTAACAATATGCTCCGGAACGATGAATTTCTCTATCGTCTGAGAACTGCAAACCCTATCGACGCTGTTATGGGAAATTATCTTCATCTTATCAGACGCGGACGTAACTTCGTGTGTAATTGTCCTTTCCATTCGGAAAAGACTCCCTCGTGTACCGTTTTCACCGATACCCAGAGCTTTTACTGCTTTGGTTGCGGTGCCGGCGGAGACGTTATCACCTTCATTATGAAAATCGAAAACCTCGATTTTTCCGAAGCCGTGAAGCTTCTCGCTCAGCGTTCAGGGATCGAAATTCCGCAGTACAGCTCTGCGGACAGCCGTTACGCTCAGAGGAAAACACGTATCTACGAGATGAACCGCCTTTCCGCAAACTTCTTTTACTCTAACCTTATTAAAGGTAACGATAAGAAGGGACTTCAGTATTTTGCCGAGCGAGGTCTTACTCCGCAGACTATAAAAAAATACGGTCTCGGATATGCCTCAGATTCGTGGGACAGCCTTTGCTCATACCTTAAATCAAAGGGCTACTCTGAGGAAGAAATAATCGATGCATGGCTGGGCGGACGTTCTAAAAAAAGCGGTAAGATGTATGATATGTTCAGAAACCGTGTGATGTTCCCCATCGTCGATATGCGTGGCAATATTATAGGATTCGGCGGAAGAGTTCTTGATAACTCACAGCCGAAATACCTCAATACAAGCCAGACTCCTGTTTTCGATAAGGGAAGCAATTTGTTTTCAATGAATTTCGCTAAGAATTCCGATACAAAACGTATTATCCTCTGCGAAGGATACATGGACGTTATCGCTGTAAATCAGGCGGGATTCGACAACGTTGTGGCTACTCTCGGAACGGCTATTACTCCCAATCAGGCAAGGCTTATCAGTCATTACGCTCAGGAGGTCGTTATCGCCTATGACAGCGACGGTGCCGGTCAGAAGGCTACTCAGAAGGCTATAAATCACTTTGCCGATGTGGGACTGCGTACCCGTATTATACGTATGGAGGGTGCTAAAGACCCCGATGAGTTCATAAAAAAATTCGGAAGCGTAAGATTCCGTATGCTTCTTGACTCTTCCTTCGACGCCAACGATTATATGCTGGATAAATGCGAGGACGGTCTGGACCTCAATACCGAAATGGGAAGGGTTGAGCTTCTTAAACGTGCATCAAAGGTTCTTGCGGGTATTGAATCTCCCCTCGAACGTGAGGTATATATTTCCCGTACATCAAAAAAATGCGATATACCCGTTTCTGTGCTTAAAGCTCATATCGACAGTATGCTTAACAAGTCAGACAGATTTGAGAAAAAACAGGAATGGCGAAATATCAAATCAAAAACTACATACATTAATGATAACATAAACCCTCAGGCTCAGAAATTCAAAAAAGAGGCAAGAGCTGAGGAAAACATAATTTATTACCTTATGAAACGTCCTGAGGAAGCTGAAAAAATCTCCTCTCAGGCACCCGCCGACATTTTTATTACTCCCTTCAACAAAAAGGTGTATGAGGCTGTTCTCGGCAGAATCAAAGAAAGCGGTGTTTTTACCGTTTCAATGCTTGCAGACAGCTTTTCTCCCGATGAAATGGGCAGAATTATCGGTATCGAAGCAAGAAACAGAGAATTCGATATAAGTCCTCAGGTTTTTGATGACTGCGTCAGCGTTCTCAGAAACTGCTCTGCCGATAAGTCTTCCGACGGCAACGATAAGGATATAAGCAATCAGGAACTTCTCGATATATTCAAAGCAAAAAGTAAAAAATAGGAGGAATTTTATGGAACCCAAAAAGAATACCATCGAAACCCTTATGGAACAGGGTAAATCTACAGGAAAGCTTACTACCAAGGAAATCACAGACGCTCTTGAAGAGCTTGATTTCGATGTGGACCAGCTTAATACTTTCTATGATAACTGCGAAAATCTCAACATCGAAATCATCGAGGATATGAATATCGATGTTGACCTTAAAATCGGTCTTGATTCTACTATGACCGATGATCTGGAAATGGCTCTTTCCACTGAGGGTATCGCTATCGACGACCCCGTTAAGATTTACCTTAAGGAAATCGGACGTGTGCCCCTTCTTACTCCCGAAGAGGAAATCGAGCTTGCACAGAGAATGGCTACAGGTGATCCCTATGCAAGAAAAAGACTTTCAGAGGCTAACCTCCGTCTCGTTGTAAGTATTGCCAAGAAATATGTTGGCAGAGGTATGCAGTTCCTCGATCTTATTCAGGAGGGTAACCTCGGTCTTATCAAGGCTGTTGAAAAGTTCGACTACACCAAAGGCTTTAAGTTCTCAACCTACGCTACATGGTGGATCAGACAGGCTATCACACGTGCTATTGCCGATCAGGCAAGAACTATCCGTATCCCTGTTCATATGGTTGAAACTATCACTAAGGTGAAGAAGATATCAAGCCAGCTTCTCCACGAAAACGGACACGATCCAAGCCCTGAGGAAATCGCTGAAAAGCTTGAGCTTCCCGTTGACAAGATCCGCGAAATTATGCGTATTGCTCAGGATCCCGTTTCTCTTGAAACTCCTATCGGTGAGGAGGAAGACAGCCACCTTGGTGACTTTATCCCCGATGATGACGCGCCCGCTCCCGCAGAGGCAGCTTCACACACTCTCCTGAAAGAACAGCTTAACGAGGTTCTTGCTACTCTTACAGACCGCGAGGCTAAGGTTCTTAAGCTGAGATTCGGTCTTGAGGACGGAAAATCACGCACTCTTGAAGAGGTCGGACAGCGCTTTGACGTTACACGTGAGCGTATCCGTCAGATTGAGGCTAAGGCGCTCAGAAAGCTCCGCCACCCAAGCAGAAGCAAAAAGGTCAAGGACTTCCTTGACTGATAATTACATACAGTCAGACGAACTCCTTACGGGGTTCGTTTTTTTGTATTTTTGTGTACAAAAATAGTCCTTGTCATAGTATTTTTTGCGTTGACATTCAATACAATATCGGTTATAATTAAATTAATAGTATTCAGATTACGGCTGTACTGCAGGCCGGAATTTGCAGTAACCGTTTCACAAACCCCTCTTCCTGTGCTTGTGATTCGGCCAAGGAGCTTTTATGAGTATCTTTAACTTTGACGGAAACGTCCCTTCCCTGAGCCACGACTGGCAACTTTTCCAGCAGTTTATGGGAAATATCGGCGCTTTTATGTATATCGCCAAGGATAAGACAGCTTACCTGGACCCCGTGGCCTGCCGTATGCTGTATTGCTCTAACGATAAAATCAATGAGTATGAGTTTTTTAACCTCCTTGAGAAAATTTCAAAAAATCCTGTCGAGGGACAAAAACACATATATAAATTCTCTTACAACAATGCTACAAAGTATATCAAAATGAATATCTTTGAAAGCAGTGACGAGTGGCTGGGCTTTGTTCAGGACTATACAAGACAGTTCAATGAATCTGTGGGACAGAATAATTTTGTCGAGTATGACCCCATTACCCGTCTGCCTTCCTACCCTTCATTCTCTCAGAAGGTCAAGGCTCTTATGCCCGAAGCTGAAAAGTGCTTCCTTGCTACCGTTTATATCAACGGTATCGACAAGCTTGGTACTTTCCTTACGGTTGATAACACAAATAACTGTATTACTTCCGTCGCTGAGGCTCTTAAAAGCTTTGAAAGTAAAAATGTTATTATCAGCTCAAAGTCAAATTACGAGATTTGCGTGTTCTTCTATGACTGCGATAAAATGAGCGTTTATAACCTGCTCAACAGTATGGACGAGGCCGTTCAGAACTGTGTTCTTACCGATGATTTCGGCGAGATTATCGATATTTCCGATAAGAGCTCGCTGAGCCTTTCTATCGGTTGCTCCTGCTATCCCGATGAAGCTTCTGACTTCAATATGCTGGTGAATTACTCTGAGTTCGCTCTTTACGAGGCAAGAACCGACAAGCGTCACGTTATTAACTGGTTCTCTGAAGATAACTATATCCGTGAAAAGGACTCCTACAAAAACGCTCAGATATTCTCAAGAATTATTCAGGATAACCTTATTACATATCACCTTCAGCCTATCGTTGAGACTCAGACAGGCGAAATCGTCGCTTATGAGGCTCTTATGCGTACTTCAGGCGATATCAAGATGACTCCTACACAGATTCTTAAAATCGCTGAAAGTCAGAATAACCTCTATGCTGTTGAGAAAATGACTCTCTTCAATACAATGAAGCTTATCAGCGATAATCAGCAGATTTTTGCCGACAGAAAGCTCTTTATCAACTGTATGCCTGCTTCTCTGCTCACAGATGAGGACTTCAATGAGCTCTATATTACTTATGGTGAGCTCCTCGAAAAAGCTGTTATCGAAATCGTTGAGCAGAATGCTTCAACTCCTCAGAATATAGAAACTCTCAAAAAACGCTGTAGTTTTATGCACGCTAAGCTTGCTATCGACGATTACGGTACAGGTTACTCAAACAGCGCAAATCTGCTTAACTACTCGCCCGATTACATCAAAATCGACCGCTCGCTTATCAGCGATATCCATAACGACCTTAAGAAACAACAGCTTGTTACTCAGATTGTTGAGTTCTGTCACGAAAATCAGCTTCAGTCACTTGCTGAGGGCGTTGAGACTCTTCAGGAAATGAAAACTGTTATCCGTCTCGGCGTTGACCTCATTCAGGGTTATTACACCTCAAAGCCAAAGCCTCTTATCCTCAACAACGTTTCAACTGAAATCAAGGACGAGATCATCAGAACAAATCTTGAGTCGCGTCCCCTCGGTGCTAAGAAAATCTACTCGGCAAACAACGATACCGAAATTGATCTTCTTAAGCTGGCGCTTGAAAGATATACCGATATTCACGTTTATCAGAGCAAGCTTACTATTGTGGGCGATCCCGATAAGCCTGTAAAAATGAATATCTCTATTATGGATAACCATAGCTGTGAGCTTACCCTTAAGAACGTAAATATGATCAGCGGTAACAGCAAGCCTACTATCTCTGTAGGTGAGTACGCAAGACTCGTTCTTAACCTTAAAAAGAACAATAAGCTCAACTATTCGGGTATCTATGTTCCTATGGGCTCGCAGATCGAGCTTACAGGCAACGGTAACCTCACTATCGACTGCTATGCCTCTACAGGTATCGGTATCGGTAACGATTACGAGCACGGCTACGGCGATATTACTGTCAATATGCTCGGTAATCTGGAAATCATCAGCAACAGCGAGGAAACTCTCTGTATCGGCGGTGGATATAATGATGAGGAGTCGGAAATCAAGCTCCTTTCAGGTAATATCAAAATCTTTATGTACTCACACAACGGTATAGCTATCGGAAGTCTTAACGGCGACGCTATTATCGATATCGAAGAGGCCTGTCACCTTGACCTCACAGTTTCAGGTATCAAAATCACAGGTATAGGCAGTGGTAAGGGCATCGCTTCCATTACCTCGTCTGCTGATATCAATGTACATTGCTCAGGCGCTCAGGCTGTGGCTATCGGCGCTTTGGAGGACGGCGACGGAAGCATTATCATCAAAAAGGGTAAAATCAATATCAAAATGCGTTCCGCTAAGCACTCCTGTATCGGTGCTATCAACGGTAGCGTCAATACAAAAATCAAGGACGCTCAGATCGATATCGACTCTGAAGGTGATGAATCTGCCGGTATCGGTGACGTTTTCGGTACAGGTAATGTTACTATCGTCAATTCAAAAATCAATCTCAATATGCTCTCTTCCAATCCTATGGATATCGGTACTCAGGGCGGAGATTTACAGATTCAGAGTTCTACTGTAAATTCTGTGGTAAATGAAAAAAGAATTTCATACAGCTCTAACTGAGCAGTGAAATAATCAACAATACATCAAATTAAGAAAGGTTATGTTATTTAAATGAAGCTTGGTATGGTTGGACTGCCCAATGTCGGCAAAAGCACACTCTTTAACGCACTTACAAACGCAGGAGCAGAATCTGCAAATTATCCGTTCTGCACCATCGAAAAAAACGTGGGTATCGTTTCTGTGCCCGATGAACGTCTTGACGCTCTGGCAAAAATGTATGATCCCGATAAGTTTACTCCCGCTACACTTGAATTTGTGGATATCGCCGGTCTCGTTAAGGGAGCTTCAAAGGGTGAAGGTCTCGGAAACAAGTTCCTCGCTGATATCAGAGAGGTAGACGCTATCGTTCACGTTGTAAGATGCTTTGAGGATACAAATATCATTCACGTTGACGGCAGTATCAATCCGCTCCGCGACATCGAAACTATTAATCTTGAACTTATCTTCTCGGATATCGAAATGGTCGACAGACGTATCGACAGAGCTAAAAAGGCTGTTAAGGGCGATAAGAAGTATCTCGCTGAAATCGACTTCCTTGAGCGTCTTAAGGCTCATCTTGAAAACGGAAAGTCTGCAAGAGCCTTTGACTTCACCGATGACGAGCGTGAGCTTATCAAGTCTACTCCCCTTCTTTCCGCTAAGCCTGTTATCTATGCTGCAAATCTTTGCGAGGACGACTTTGTAAACAACATAGACACCAACGAAAATTACAAGAGCGTTTGCGCTCTGGCTGAAGAAGAGCACTCTGCCGTGCTTCCTATCTGCGCTCAGATCGAAGCGGAAATTTCCGATATGGGCGATGAGGATAAGGCTATGTTCCTCGGCGAGCTCGGTCTTGAAGTTTCAGGCCTTAACCGTATTATCAAGGAAGGCTATGCTCTTCTCGGATTAATCTCCTACCTTACAGCAGGCAAGCCCGAGGTTCGTGCCTGGACTATCACTAAGGGCACCAAGGCTCCTCAGGCTGCGGGTAAAATCCACACCGACTTTGAAAAGGGCTTTATCCGTGCAGAGGTTATCTCCTTCAACGACCTTATGGATTGCGGTACTATGGCTGTCGCAAAGGAAAAGGGACTCGTTCGTCTTGAGGGTAAAGAGTACGTTATGCAGGACGGAGATATCGTGCTCTTCCGCTTCAACGTTTAATTAATAATTAGGGGATTTATTTTTATGATATTGGGAATTCCTATTGTACTTTTTGTAGTGCTATGCATTACTGTTCTTATAACTATAATAGGTATTGTTTACAGAATAATTGAACTGAAATACTGCACCGAAAAGGTTGAAGCTGTTTGCGTGGATATCGAAAAAGAAAAAATAAAACGTCACGGGAAACGAAACAGTTATATTATCAGGCCTTTCTGGGAATATTATTACAATGGAAGATATTACAGAGTTGAAGGCAAAAACGCCAACAATGTTGTAGAATACAGAATAGGCGAAAAAACAACGCTTTTTATCAATCCTGATAAGCCTTCACAGTATCGTGCAGAATTCTTCTCAGATGCTGTTTTAACCATTATTGCAGGTGGTATTATGACATTATTTGTTTTGTTTGCTATCCTGTTTAATAGTATGATATGAATTTTCAAGGGACGAATTTATTTCGTCCCTTTGTTTTTTGTTTATTTCTCACATTTTCCTTGATTTTTAAGAGAAAATGTTGTATAATTATTGTATAATTACTAAAAGGAGGCTGGGATTATGAAAAAATTGCTTTCAATATTTCTTGCTTGTAGCTGTCTGATTTCACTCTCAGCCTGCAATAATAAAAAATCCGACTCTGTTACTCTGCCCGACGGAAAGCTGGATAAGTGTACTCTCAGATTTTCCTGGTGGGGAGGCGATGACCGTCACGAAGCTACTTTAGAAGCTATAGAGCTATGGAATACACTCCACCCCGAAATTACTATCGAGCCCGAATACGGTGGCTGGGACGGCTGGACAGAGAAAATCAATACTCAGATCAACGGAAGCTCTGCTCCTGACCTTATGCAGATTAACTACGACTGGCTTATCAACCTTTCTTCCGACGGGCTGGCTTTCTATGACCTCAATCTGCTGACAGACTCGCTCGACCTTTCAGGCTTTGACGAGGAAACACTCTCATTCGGCAAAGTCAATGATTCCCTGAATGCTGTTACCGTTTCTATGAGTGGAAGAGGTCTGTTTTACAATTCACAGGCTTTTGACTCTGTGGGTGCCGAATATCCACGTACCTGGAATGAGCTTATTGCTCTGGGAGATACATTTAAAGATGAAAACTCATACCCTCTTGACCTTGATATCCAGTCCGGCTCTACCGCATGGTATCTCGCTGTAGTTTATGTTCAGCAGAATACAGGCAGAGAGTTTATCACTATGGACGGCAAGCTTGGCTTTACCTGCGAGGATATTAAGTCTGCTCTTGATTTTTATAAGTCTCTTGAGGACAATAACGTTATCCGCACTGTAAAGGAGCGTATTGAAAGCGACGGAAATTCTGCGCTTTATCAGTCCTCTGAATTTATTGGTGGCAACATTGCGGGAGTTCTTGAATGGGGCAGTGCCGTTGGCAAGTACGAGTCTGTGCTTGATGACGGAGTTCTTGAAAGCGGTCCATTCCTTACCGACGATAACGAAAACAATACCGGCTGGATGATAAAGCCTTCGCTTCTTTATGCAATAAGCAGTAACACAAAATATCCCGATGAAGTTGCGACATTTATGGATTTTCTTCTGAATAATCAGCAGTGTGCTGAAATACTCGGTACTTCAAGAGGTATTCCCGCTTCAGAATATGCCTTTGAGCACCTTGAGCAGACAGGTATGCTTAACGGTCTTGCACACGAAAACGCTGTTATGCTCAATGAGCTTGATACTGTGACAATCAGCCCGTATATGGAGCTGGCTCAGCTTAAAGAGTACTATAACTCTGCCATTGAAAAGGTTTCATACGGTATATGCTCCACCGACGATGCGTCAAAGGAAATGTATGACCTTATCGAAAACTATCTGGAGAAAATAAACAGATGAAAAGATTAAAAAGCTATAATAACCCTGTGGGCGTAAGCAAATATACAGGTCTCTGGCTTATTATGCCGTTTATTGTCGGATTTTCACTGTTTACGCTTTATCCCTTTGTTTCTTCGTTTATCCTCGGACTTACAGATTATAATATGTCGTCTGCACCCGAATTTATCGGTCTTGATAATTACGTATCTCTGCTTACGGATAAAAAATTCCTGAAGGCTTCTGTGGTAACCCTGAAGTATACGGCTATCCTTGTGCCTGTAAAGCTAATTGTATCCCTTCTTGTGGCTCTGCTTCTCAATCTTGAGCTTAAGGGTGTGGGCTTTTTCCGCACAGCTTTCTATATCCCTTCAATTCTCGGAGCTAACCTTTCCGTCATAATTATGTGGCAGTTTCTTTTTACCTCTGACGGACTGGTCAATCAGCTTCTTGCTCTTGCGGGAGTTTCTCCTGTAAGCTGGTACGGCAACCCCTCCTCTGCTCTTGCAATAATCATTCTGCTGAGAGTATGGGAGTTCGGCTCTACTATGATTATCTTCCTTACGGCTCTGCGTGATATCCCAAAGGAATACTACGATGCCTCCAAGGTGGACGGCTGTGGCAATGTGAGAGCCTTCTTCAGTATAACTCTGCCTCAGCTTAAAAATGTTATTTTTATAAATCTTGTGCTTCAGACCATTTCCGCCCTTCAGGAGTTCAACGCTCCGTATATGATAACCGACGGTATGCCTCTGCACAGCACTTATACTGTAGGTATGCTCATTTATGACGAGATGTTCAGCTATTTCAACGCAGGCTATGCAAATGCTGTTTCATGGGTTCTGTTTATGTTCATTACCCTTGTTATTGCATTGCTCTATGCTGTCACACGCAAAGCAAGGAGGGACAGCTGATGAGAAAACTTCCTGTGTACATTCTGCTGATAGTCCTGTCTGTCATTATGCTGTATCCCCTGCTGTGGCTTGTGGGAGCTTCCTTCAAGACCAATGAAGAGATTTTCAGCTCAATATGGTTTATTCCCGAAAGCTTTGACTTTGACGCTTACCGCAAGGGCTGGGAAACAGTTACTCCATATAATATGGGACACTATTTTCTCAATACCTTTAAAATAATCGTGCCTAAAACAGTCTTTGCCGTAGTTTCATCTGTTCTGGTAGCATATGGCTTTGCACGATTTGATTTTCCGCTGAAAAAGCTTTTCTTCTCGCTTATGATAGGAAGTATGATTATGCCGAAAATCGTTACCGTTATCCCTGAATACCTTATGTGGAATTCTGTGGGAAACGGCGCTCTGCTTGATACTTATCTGCCCCTTACTCTGCCGTCACTGTTTGCCTGTGAAGGTATGTTTGTATACATACTGGTACAGTTCTTCAAGGGAGTTCCAAAGGAATTTGACGAGGCTTCAAGAATAGACGGCTGTGACGCTGTAAAAACTCTTGTGTATATTCTCGTGCCCTGTATACGTCCCGCTGTTATCTCTATTGCGGTGTTTACTTTCCTGTGGACTATGAATGATTTTCTTACTCCGCTGATAATGGTTCCCTCAGTAGAAAATTACCCTCTTTCACTGGCACTGAGACTTTCCGTAGACAGCACAGGTCAGGGCTATGAACAGAATAAAATCATCGCAATGTCGGTAATCGGACTTATCCCCTCAATTACCGTTTTTGCTCTTGCACAGAAAAAATTTGTAAAAGGAATTACTGCCGGAGGCTTATCCTCATGATAAATATGAAAAAAACAGAAAAAATTATAAAGCTTTATACAGAAAAGCTCATTCTGGCTTCTGATCCCCTTTTTCCGCTGTGGAACAGAGAAAACTTTATGTTCTCAAAACAGGGAAAATGGAACTATATCGATAACTGCATTATACGCTCGGTGCTTATGATGTATGACCTCAGCCGTGATGTGCGTCTTCTCGATTACACTGTCAGATTTAATGACTGCTATGTTGAGGATAATGGCGATATTCCGTCGATGAATCCTCTTGATTACAATCTCGACAACATCAACGGAGCCAAAAACCTCATCGCTCTATATAAGCTTACAGGCAATGAAAAATACAGGCTTGCCGTCGATAAGCTCTATGCTCAGCAGATATGCTCACAGCCAAGACTTGACTGCGGTAATTTTTACCATAAGGCAATCTACCCTATGCAGATATGGCTTGACGGCTCATATATGGCTCTGCCTTTTCTTGCTGAATATGCTGTTCAGACTAAGGATAACGCTCTGCTGGACGATGTGAAAAATCAGCTTGAAAACATTATCAGACTTATGAGAGACAGCAATACGGGTCTTTATTATCACGGCTATGAGCAGTCACGCATAACCTGCTGGTCGGATAAGACTACAGGACTTTCACAGGAATTCTGGCTGAGAGCTATGGGCTGGTATGCTTCTGCTCTTGCGGATATCTGCGAGATAACTCAGGATTATGCTCCTGAGCTTTCAGAGCTTTGTGCAGAAAGCCTCTGCTCGCTTATCAATGCCGTTTCGCAGTATATTACCCATGAAGGTATGCTCTGTCAGCTTCCCGCAAAGCCTGATTTAAAGGACAACTATCCCGAAACAAGCGGTACACTGCTTTTTGCATATGCTTCCCTGAAGGCATACAGACTCGGCGTGGGCGGTGAAAATATCAAAAACACCGGCATTAAACTATTCTCTGCAGTTGTTGATAACTACATCACCTTCAACACGGATAATCTTCCTGTGCTTAGTAATACCTGTCTCGTTGCCGGTCTTGGCGGAAGTCAGAATCGTGACGGCTCTGCGGAATACTATCTCAGCGAGCCTGTAGTTAAAAACGAGGCTAAGGGAATTGCTCCGCTTATTATGGCTTATACCGAGCTTATGCGTATTCTTAAGGTATAAATTTTAACGCTCCTGCATAATAACGGTGGTATTCTTATATGAGAACATATGAGTATATTGAGGGAAACCCTTTTGAAAAAAGGTTATCCCTCAAACTCCTTTCCTAAAACTTTCAAGTTTTAATTTAAGCCCCATAGGGTGCACACATCAAGTAAAGAAGAAATTTAATTATTTCTCTGTGTGCACCCTATGGGGCTTAAATTAGACTCAAAAGTCTTTGGAGGGGGTGTGGTGAAACTTTCTTCAGAAAGGTTCCTCCACTAAATACACATAAATTCCTATTAGGACATCACCGATAATATGCGGGAGTTTTTTTATCTGAAAATTATGGTAAAATAAAAAACTATAAAAACATCTTGCAATTGCAGTACAATTGTGATACAATATCTCTTGTAGGGATATATTTTTACCTACAGGGCTTTATGCTCTGAATTATGAAAGGGGGAAAATTCTATGGAATTACTGGTCTGGGCAATTATCTTTGTAGTTCTTGTTATGCTTGAATTCGCAACCGTACAGCTTATTTCTATATGGTTTGCACTTGGCGCTCTTGTAACAATGATCTGCACCTACTTCTTTGATATCCCGGTACTCGGTCAGCTTGCTATCTTCATTGTGGTTTCTGCTATTTTACTGATAACAACATTTCCTGTTGTCAGAAAAAAAATCAAGCCCAATGTAGTCGGCACTAATACTGAGCTTAATTTAGGTCAGTCTGCTACCGTTATTGAAGATATCAATTGCGACCTCGGTTCCGGACGTGTTACTCTTAATGGGGTTGACTGGAGTGCTGTTCCGACCGACAGAAACATCGTTATTCCTAAGGGAAGTATCGTTGTTGTAAAAGAGATACAGGGCACACGCCTTATTGTAGCTCTAAAAGAAACTCAGAATGTATGACATTAAACGAATTTCAGACTATTTTTTAACGGAGGTTTATTTTTATGGAATTTGTTCTTGCAGCTATTGCTATCGTTATTCTTATAATCGTTATTAAGTGCATTAAGATCGTACCTCAGGCTCACGTTTTCGTTATCGAGCGTCTCGGTACTTTCCACGCTGAATGGCAGACAGGTATGCATCTTATGATTCCCTTTGTTGACAGAGTTGCCGGTAAGGTTTCTCTTAAGGAAAAAGTTGTAGACTTCAAGCCTCAGCCTGTTATCACAAAGGATAACGTTACAATGCAGATCGATACTGTTGTATTCTATCAGGTTATCGACGCTAAACAGTACATCTATGGTGTTGAAAGACCTCTTGCAGCTATCGAAAATCTTTCAGCTACTACTCTTCGTAACATCATCGGTGAGCTTGAGCTCGATGCTACTCTCACTTCAAGAGACGTTATCAATACAAAAATCACTGCTATCCTCGACCAGGCTACTGACCGTTGGGGTATCAAGGTAAACCGTGTTGAGCTTAAGAATATCCTTCCTCCTCGTGAGATTCAGGACGCTATGGAAAAGCAGATGAAGGCTGAGCGTGAGCGTCGTGAAAAGATCCTTCAGGCTGAGGGTGACAAGAAGTCACAGGTTCTCGTTGCAGAAGGTGAAAAGGAATCTCAGATCCTCAGAGCTCAGGCTAAGAAGGAAGCTCAGATTCTTGAAGCTGAGGCTCAGAAGCAGGCTATGATTCTTCGTGCCGACGCTGTAAGAGAGCAGAAGATTCTTGAGGCTACCGGTGAAGCTCAGGCTATCGAGCTTGTTCAGCAGGCACTTGCAGAGAGCCTTGTAAAGCTCAACCAGGCTGCTCCTTCTGAAAAGGTTATCCAGCTTAAAGCTCTTGAGTCATTTGCCAAGGTAGCTGACGGAAAGGCTACAAAGATTATCATTCCAAGCGAAATCCAGAGCCTTGCAGGTCTTGCAACAGGACTTCAGGCAATCACAGAAAAGGACGACGCTGTAAAGCAGTAACTGATATTAAAGAGATGTCGTAAATGACATCTCTTTTTTTGCACATATACCTTGCATCTTACCGAAAATACAATAATATACAAAAAGAGCGATGCTATTTCGCTCTTTTTTATGCTTAAAGACGAAATTCGACAAATCGGAAAAACTTGATTTTTTTCTATTGCAATTGAAAATTCATTGATGTATAATAATATTGTAATATGGTTTCAGATTTTACAATAAACATTCGTTTTCTTGTGATTTCATTTGACAAAACCATAAAATAGATAGAAAAACAATAAAACAAAACATAATTTTCGTGTAAATTCACAACTCTTTTCCAAAAAATAAGAAAATGTTTTTTGAGTCTTTTCCATAAGTTAACTAAAGAAAAACAAATAGAAAATTAGTTTAACTAAAAGACTCCTGAGTAAAGATAAAAAAATATAAATTAGAAAACTCAGTTAACAAAATGTAGAACAAAATTTAAGGCGGTATAACAAATGGTATTCTCAAGTCTGTTTTTCCTGTATCTCTTTCTGCCCCTGTGTATCTTCGCTTATGCAGCTGCAGGAAGTATTAAAAATAAAAATACGGTGTTGATTGTTTTCTCACTGCTGTTTTATGCCTGGGGTGAACCGGTTTACGTTATTCTTATGCTCTTCAGCGCTTTGATTAACTTCGTTGCCGGCTTGCTTATGGAGAAATACCGCGGACGTAAAGGCGATTTCGCTGTCGCTTTTATTGCGGTGTTCTATAATCTCCTTATGCTGGGTATTTTCAAGTACAGCGGTTTTGTGGTGGAAAATATCAACGCCTTTTTTAATGCTCAGATTCCTGTGCCCGATATAAGACTACCTATCGGTATCAGCTTCTATACCTTCCAGAATATTTCGTATGTTATCGACTGCCACTGGGAGAAAATCAAAACTCAGAAAAGCTTTAAGAATTACCTGCTGTATATCGCTCTCTTCCCTCAGCTCGTTGCGGGTCCTATCGTCAGATACAGCACTATCGAAAGCGAAATCGCAGACAGAAAAATCAAGTCTACCGATATCAGCTATGGTCTCAACCGAATGATTATCGGTCTTTCAAAGAAGGTTCTGCTTGCCAATCAGCTCAGCATTATTGCCGATAATATGCTTGGAAATATCGACAACGCTACTTTTATCGGCGCATGGTACGGAGCTATCGTTTACGCTCTGCAGATTTATTTCGACTTTTCAGGATATTCCGATATTGCTATCGGTCTTGGCAGAGTTTTCGGCTTCCACTTTGACGAAAACTTCAAACACCCCTTTATCTGCAAGGATATTACTGAATTCTGGCAGAGATGGCATATATCTCTCAGCACCTTCTTCCGCGATTATGTACTCTATATCCCCATTTTCGGCAAGCGCAGAAAATACGGCGGACTCTTCCTTGTATGGCTTTGTACAGGTATCTGGCACGGTGCAAGCTGGAACTACATAATCTGGGGAATTTACTACGGCTTGTTTATCTTCCTTGAAATGCAGATAGGCAAAAAACGTATGAAGAAAATCCCCATTGTCATCAGACATATCTACAACAAAATTATTATTGTAATCGGCTTTGGTATTTTCTATTTTGAAAATCTCGGAAAGCTCGGTAGCTTTTTCAAGGCTATCTTTGGCTTTGGCGGAAACGGATTTATCGCTATGACCGATAAAATCTCATTCGTAAACAACATTTTCCTTATTGCTGTTGCAGTAATCTGCTGTTTCCCCATTATTGAGTCACTTAAGAAAATTTCCGAAAAGAATTTTGCTCTTAAAACCATTGCATCTACCGCAAGTATTTTAGTTTGTGCGTCGCTTCTCATTCTCAGCAGTATTATGCTTGTTGACGCTACCACTAACCCGTTCCTTTACTTCAGATTTTAACCTTGGAGGTCTGCACTTATGTCAGAAAATTCCGGTAATTCCGTAAAAAATAAAAAGCGAAAGTCTTTAAAACGCAGAAGACTTATCGTTTCACGTATTATAAACAGCGTTAACATCGTGGTTATCGGCTCTGTTTTTGTTGCCGGATTTGTTTATCTCACCTTTTTTGAGCGTGAAACAATTTCCAATGAGGAAAACCGCGAGCTTGCCAAGTTCCCGAAATTCACTGTCTCCTCTTACTTCAGCGGAAATTATACCGAGGGAATTGCTAATTTCTATGATGATACGGTACACAACAGAAGTGAAATAAAAGAGCTTATTGCCTCAAAAATCCTTCCTCTTAAGGGTCTGCGTTACGGCGAGGACGAGCTTGAGCTGTATGTTCAGAATAACAAAAACGATACTCCCGATGAGCCTGATGAGCCAGTTGTTACCGAGCCTGCAACTACTACAAAAGCTACAAGCAGAACAACAGGAGTCAACGAATCTGCGGAAACTACCACAACCACAACTACCACAACTGTTCCCGATAACAAAAACCCTGCCGCAGACGGTGAAATCGCCAATAATATCGTTGTTGTAAATAACCGCGGACTTATGCTCTACGGCGGTGGTAAAAATAACGGACTTGAATACGCCACTTCTCTTAACGAATACAAAAAGGCTCTGGGCAAGGACGTAAACGTTTACTCGCTTGTGTGTCCTACTGCCGTTTCATATTATATGCCTGAGAATTATCTTAACCTTACTGCAAGTGAAAAGGATAATATCGACCACATCAACTCTGCACTTGTTGACGTTACTCCCGTAAATGCCTTTGACGCGCTTCTTCTCCACAAGAATGAGGCTATTTACTCACGTACAGATCACCACTGGCAACCTCTTGGAGCTTACTATGCTGCTCAGGCTTTTGCTGAGACAGCCGGCGTTCCATTTGCTGAGCTTTCAGAGTACGAAACAGTTTCTCTGCCGGGATATGTGGGAACTCTCTATGGTTATACAAAAAGCGCTTCCCTCATCAATAATCCTGAGGACTTCATCTACTACAAGCCTAAGACAAATACTGTAACTACACGTTACTCCACTACATTCACCAATCCTCACGAGGACGTTCTTACCCTTGACCCTACTCCTATGTCAACCTCCAACTACTATATGGTTTTCGGCGGAGATCAGCAGATCACTCACGTCGCTACAGAGTGCAAAAACGGAAGAACTCTTGTGATATTCAAGGATAGCTACGGAAATGCTCTGCTTCCTGTTCTCACAAGCTCGTTTGAGAACATCTACCTGTGCGATATACGCTACTTCGACCTTAACGCTGTAGAGTTCGTAAAGCAGGTTGGCGCTACAGACCTTCTCTTTGCTATGAATACTTTTTCTGCTACAGGCGGAAATCACGACTATATCGAAATCAACAGGACTAAATAAACCACTGCAAAGGAGTTAAAAATGAAAGAGCTTTGCTACCCTTTCGACGGTAAGCTTATAAGAAAAAACCGTAAAAAACTTAAAAGACAGCTTCTGTCTGACGGTTCTCAGAGAATTAAAAAGAATATTGCTGTTCTGGGTGGCTCTACAGCTGATGATGTTGTATTCGCTCTTGAGCTCTTTCTCCTTGACAGCGGTATCGAGCCTGTCTTTTATGTCTCGGAATACAATAAATTCTATGAGGACGCTGTTTTCGGCTCGCCTGAGCTTGACAGCTTTGCTCCCGATATTATTTATATCCACACAACTTCAAGAAATCTGACAATGCTTCCCGATAACACATCTGACTCTCCCGAGGATATTCAGTCACGTCTTGAAGCACAGTTTAATTTCTTCAAGCAGATGTGGATAAAGCTTATGGAGAAATTCTCCTGCACAATTATTCAGAACAACTTTGAGCTTCCTCTGTGCAGACATTCGGGAAGCTATGACGGCTGGGGATATTACGGAAAATCTGCCTTTATCTCACGCCTTAACGTTATGATGTCCGATTATGCACGACACAATAACGGTTTTTACATTAATGACATCAACTACCTTGCTTCCTGTATGGGACTTGAAAAATGGCACGATTTTGAAGGCTGGTATCTCTATAAGTACGCTATGAGCCTTGACGCTGTGCCTGAGCTTGCTTACAGTGTAGCTTCAATTATCAAGGCTGTGTACGGTAAAAAGAAAAAGGTTATCGACCTCGACCTTGATAATACTCTCTGGGGCGGAGTCATCGGCGATGACGGTCAGGAGGGTATCGAAATCGGTCAGGAAACTCCTGTGGGACAGTCCTTCAGCGATTTTCAAAGCTTTATCAAGGAGTACAAAAATTACGGAGTGCTTCTTGCAGTATGCTCCAAAAACGACGAGGAAAACGCTCTGCTTGGACTGAAGCACCCCGAAACTGTGCTTTGTCCCGATGATTTTGTTTCAATAAAGGCTAACTGGAATCCTAAAAATCTCAACATTGAGCAGTCTGCAAATGAGCTTAATCTCCTTGCCGACAGCTTTGTTTTCGTTGACGATAATCCCGCTGAGTGTGCTATTGTGGAGGATCAGCTTCCGGCTGTTTCGGTTATCAATCTTGAAAATGTACAGCAGGCTATGTACAGCCTCAGCCGAAGCGGTTTCTTTGAGGTTACTTCAATCTCCGCAGATGACCTCAAGCGTAATGAAATGTATATCAGCAACGCTAAACGTATAGCTCAGCAGAATTCCTTTGAAAATTATGAGGAGTTTCTCCTGAGCCTTGATATGAACGCTGTTATTGAGGATTTCACACCTGTTTACCTTCAGCGTATAACTCAGCTTACAAATAAAAGCAATCAGTTCAACCTTACCACAAAGCGTTATTCCGACAGCGATATGGAGGCTGTTTTCGCCAGTGATGAGCATATAAGACTCTACGGTCGCCTTTGCGATAAATTCGGCGATAACGGCATTGTTTCCGTTGTTATCGGCAAATGTAAGGGAGTTACGCTCCACATTGAGCTGTGGCTTATGAGCTGTCGCGTGCTCAAACGTGATATGGAGCTTGCCATGCTTGATACTCTCGTTGAAAAATGCCGTGAAAGAGGCATTTCAAGGATTATCGGCTATTACTACAAGACTCCGAAAAACAATATGGTTTCTGAGCTTTACGGCTCATTCGGGTTTGAGCTTACCGAAAAATCAGATAACGGCGATTCTGTCTGGAACCTTGATATCTCAGATTACAAAAACAAAAATAATGTTATAAAAATAAATACAGAAAGCGAGAAGAACTATGAATAAGAATGATATCGTAAAAAGACTTACCGAAGTTTTCAGAGACGTTTTCGATGACGACTCTATCGTTATAAATGAAAATACCACCTCAGCAGATATCGAGGACTGGGACAGCATCGAGCATATCAACCTAATCGGTGCTGTTGAAGACGAATTCGGTATGAGATTTAAAATGAAGGAAGTCTCAGGTATGAAAAATGTGGGAGAAATGATCGGTATTATTGCCGAAAGAGGAGAATAATGAAGGAAAAAACTCCTGTAAATCCAAAGGCAAAACGAAAAAAACTCATTATTTTCGCTGTTCTGGCTGTGGTTTATCTTGTAATTCTCATTTGGGGATACATAATGGAAACCGTAAAGTATTCCATCGATTCCGATAAAATCGACACTCCTCTGCGTGTGGTTTTCATCTCTGACCTGCATAACTGCTTCTTCGGCGGTACAGACCAGTCGGCTCTTATGGAGGAAATCGACAAGCACTCACCTGACCTTGTTCTCTTTGGCGGTGATGTTCTCGATTTTGCGGGAGGTACTAAGTTTTCCCTCGAAATTATGAAGCAGGCTTCAGAAAAATACCCTTGCTGTTACTCGCCGGGAAATCACGAAATGCTCCACGACGGTTACTATGAATTCCGCGAAGATGTGCAGAATATGGGAGTAAATGTTCTTGAAGGCGGTTTTGTCAGCTTTGAAATCAACAGTCAGACAATTAATGTTTTCGGAGCTACAGACGATAGCGAGAGTATTCCGCACAACACATTTATCACCCAGCTTGACAGCTGTATTGAGCTTTCCGAAGAAGCTGAGGGATACAATATTCTCCTTGCTCATCAGCCTGAAATCATCGACAGCTACCTTGAAGGAAATTTCGACCTTATCCTTTCAGGACACGCTCACGGCGGTCAGTGGAGAATTCCTTATATCCTCGATCAGGGACTTTATGCTCCCGACCAGGGCATACGCCCCGATTATACCAACGGTATCTATTACTACTCAGATACCACTCACATCATCAGCAAGGGACTGGCAAAACCACTGAGAATGATATTTATACCGAGAATTTTCAACCGTCCCGAGTTTACTGTTATTGATGTTGAATAACTTTGAAAAATAAGACTTGTAATTTTTCTGTAACCATGTTATAATTGAAATGTTACTTATTCCCCTTGGAAAAGATAAATAAAGAACAAAAAGGAGCAGAGCTTTTTTCTTAGCTCTGAAATAAATATGGAAAATAAAAATCTGAACTCGTCCTTCGATGAAAATATCATCGCCGGACGTAATCCTGTTATTGAGGCGCTTAAATCAGGCGCCCGGCTGGATACTATCTATATAGACGGCAACGGCGGAAGCCTTAACGTTATCCGCAGACTTGCCAAGGAAAAAGGTGTTGTTGTCAAGGACGCTCAGGATAAAAAGCTTACTGCCCTTTCAGGCGGTGCTTCTCATCAGGGTGTTGTTGCTGTCGGCGCTTGCGGAGAATATGTATCTGTTGAGGATATTCTCGCCGTTTCCGCAGAAAAAGGTACAAAGCCTTTTATCATCATCTGCGATGAAATCGAGGACCCTCATAATCTGGGAGCCATTATCCGTACTGCCGAAACTGCAGGCGCTGACGGAGTTATTATCCCTAAACGCAGAAGCGCTTCCCTTAATGCAACTGTTTTCAAAACATCTGCGGGCGCTGCAAGCTATGTTCCCGTTGCGAGAGTTTCAAACCTTGCTTCCTGTATTGATATGCTCAAGGAAAACGGCGTTTGGATCTACGGTACCGACGCTTCAGGCTCGGATTACTGCGATACCGACCTTACAGGCAGTATAGGTCTTGTTATAGGCTCTGAGGGCTTTGGCATCAGCAAGCTTATCCAGAAAAAATGCGACTTTATGATCAAACTTCCTATGATGGGCAAAATTACTTCTCTTAATGCTTCTGTTGCTGCGGGTATCTTTATGTATGAGGCTGTCCGCCAGCGCAGAAACGCTTCCCGATAGGAGGTGCTTTTGTGGCTCAGCAGAAATTCTCGCTTGAGGATATTCTTGAGGAGTATTCAGGTGCCGAAAAAAAGAAAAACGCCGATAACAACAGTGGCAGACTTGAAACTGAAAAGCTTCTGAATTCCGCTGATAAGCTCAATAAAAAGCTTAATGTTACCGATGTTCCCGATAGTAATGATAATCTGAAAACCCTCAGAAAGCACTCTCGTACAGGCTCTGAAGGTATGATGAGGCGTCCTAATCCCGCCAATGATGTCAAGCCTTCCGACCTTTCACGAAATAAGGTATCTTTCGTTAACTCTGATGCTATGGCTGAAATACGCTCTTCCCAGAATTCCAAGGTTTCCGGGTATGAGGGAGCTTTTATCGCAAATCAGCCCGATAACGCTCACGCACCCAAAATCAGACGTATGAGCGATTCTACAAGAGCTAAGGAAATCGAAAGTATCCAGAGCAGTAAAAAACGCAGACGTGACAGTCTGGATTATACATACGAAAAAGAGCGTCCCGACGGCGAGTATATGTACTCTCCGCCGAAAATGAAAAAGAAGAAAAGAACAAGATCAGTCCGTGAAGAGGCTAACTCTCCAGAAAACAAAAAGCTTATTACCGATATCGTTCCCTCGCCTGAGGCTGTAAAGGCTTCAAAGCCTGTAACTCCCGCTCCCAGAGCAGAGAAAACAAGCATAAATCTCAGCCAGCAGAACGATTTTGACGCAAGCTCGCTTGATGTGCATATCACTCAGGATTCAGATGAGTATGTTTCTATCAAGTCAAAGAAAAAACGTACAAAGCGTATCGTGGATTTCAACTACTACGGCGATGTGGAAGATGTGGGACGCGATATCTTTGAGCTGAAAAGTACTCTGTCGGTACGTGTTATGATTCTTGCTACTACTGCTTTTATGAGCCTTTATATGACGCTCTGCAACCAGTTTGATCTTCCAATTATCGATCTTCTCAGCAAGGAAAACGTTACTTCATACCTTGTGATACATCTTATTCTCGGTCTGATTTCAGTTTTTGCGTCTATGGCTGTTATCACCAAGGGACTCAAAAAGCTGATTACTTTCAAGCCCGACGGTGACTCTATGACCGCTGTTACCGCAGTTTCCTGTATTTCTGCCATTATTCCCGCTTTTGCTGTGCCTGAGCTGGTAAGCTCGCATACGGTTAATATCTATATGCCTGTGGGAATTCTGGCACTTCTCATTAATTCTATGGGAAAACTGCTTATCATCAAGCGTGCTGTCCGTAATTTCAGATTCGTTTCGGGAAATTATCAGCGCCACGCTATTACTTTCGTTCAGGACGAAGAGCGTGCGGAAGTTCTTACCCGTGGTACTCTCGGAGACTTTCCTATTCTTGCCTCAATGAGAAAAACTGACTTCCTTACGGATTTTCTGAAGTATTCCTATTCGTCGGATATGTGCGACAAGTATTGCCGTAAAGCTACACCGCCCTGCCTGATTTTTTCTGCTGTTGTTGCAGTCTGCATTGCCTTTTTCCGTATGGGAAATATGGGAAGCCCCGCTACTACAGCTTTCGGATTTTCCATTTTCAGTATGCTTATCTGTGCAAGCTCGTGTATAGCTATCCCCCTTGTTGTTAATATTCCTCTTGAGAATGTTTCGCAGAAAACTATCAGAAACAAGGGCGTTATTCTCGGTTATCAAAGCGTTGATGATTTCTACGATACAAACTCGATTCTTGTAAATGCTGAAACCCTTTTCCCTGAAGGCTCAATTACTCTCAACGGAATCAAGGTTTTCTCAAATACTAAAATCGATGAGGCTATTCTCGAAGCAGCAAGCCTTACTCACCATGCAGGCAGTATTATGCAGAATATCTTTAACGATGTTATCGCAGGTAAGGAAGATATCCTCTACCCTATCGAAAATTTCTCTTATGAAGAGTCAATGGGCTTCTGTGGCTGGATTAACAACAGACGTGTTCTTTTCGGCAACCGCGAGCTTATGACAAGCCATAATATTGAGGGTATTCCTACAAAAACCAAGGAATCAGAGCTTACAGGCACTAATCAGGAAGCTATGTACCTTTCCATTTCAGGTAATGTCGCTGCAATGTTTGTTGTGGGACTCAGTGCTGATAAGGAGCTTAAAACCTGGATCAAAAGGCTTTACAAACAGAAAATCTGTATGATTATCAAAAGCGTTGACTCCTGTATATCCCTTAAAAAGCTTTCTTCTCTTTTCGGAATTCCCGAAGAAATGATGAGAATTCTTCCTAAAAAGCTTCACGAGGATTTCGATCTCGAAACTAAAAAGGCTGTTCGTCTCAGCGCTTCAATGGCTTGCTCAGGAAAGCTCTCCTCACTTGCTCAGCTTATTATCGGTACAAAGGTTGTTCATTCATCTGCTACAATCGGTCTTATATTCCAGACAGTTTCAATTCTTCTGGGATTTGGTCTGAGTATGCTTCTCATACTCTCCAGAGCCTTTGATTACAGCTTTATGTCGGCTTCTTCGCTGATTATCTACAACCTTATCTGTACTGCCTTCACTTATGTGGCGGTAAGCCTTAAAAGACTTTAATCAAACCGTTACGGGTGTGGATTTCCTCACCCGTATCATTTTATACAATCACATTTACTGTACTCTTGTATGAAAGGAGACTTATATGCAGTTGAAAAATAATAGCCATAACAACAATAACCGTAGCTCAGAGCCACGTAATACCGATAACGAAAAGACTATGTTCTTTGCTCCTCAGTCGGATAACTGCGATACGGCAGAGCTTGAAAATATCAGATATAACACGGCTGAACAATACGGCTCCTCAGAAAACAGCTACAGACAAAATCAGGGATATAATAAAAGTCCACAGACTCCAGGCAGAATGAATTATTATAATTCGGGACAGAGTAATCCTCAGCAAAGAGCTCCTCAGCAAAGACCACCTCAGCAGAGACCTACTCAGCAGAGAGCTCCTCAGCAAAGACCTCCTCAGCAGAGACCTACTCAGCAGAGACCTACTCAGCAGAGACCTACTCAGCAGAGACCTTCACAGCAGAGACCACCTCAGCAGAGACCTACTCAGCAGAGACCTTCACAGCAGAGACCTCCGCAACAAAGACCTCCACAGAAGAGACCTTCACAGCAGAGACCTCCGCAACAGAATAGCTCTGCAAAACAGAAAAGCAATAAAAACAAGAATAAACGCAGAACTCCGTTTATCGTTAAACTGCTTATTTCTCTGCTTATTCCTGTTGTGCTTGTTTTCAGCCTTTATTCCTGTGCGTCGCTTTCGGTTATCAACAAGCTCAATCATCAGGAAACAGGTACACGTACTTACACAAACGGTTCACTCTACAAAAGCTATGTCAAGAATGTGCTTGTTATCGGTACGGACGGACGTACTCTTGACGAGCGCGGACGCTCTGATACTATGATCCTCGTTTCCATAAACAGCAGAACAAACAAGATTTTCCTTACCTCGCTTATGCGTGACGCTTATGTGGAAATTCCCGGACGTGGCTGGAATAAACTCAACGCTTCCTACTCTTATGGCGGTGCTGAGCTTCTTATGGATACAATCGAAAAGAATTTCGATATCCGCATCGACGATTACGTTTCAATCAATTTCAACTCATTTGCTTCTATTGTTGACTCTGTGGGAGGTATCGAAATTGAGGTTTCAGATGCCGAAGCCAGGGAAATCAACACTATCCTTATGGCTGAGGTAAATGAGCTTATGGGTGATGCTGTTGACGCTGACCTTCTCAGCGGTGGCGGAGTCCTTAAGCTTAACGGAAAACAGGCTCTTTCCTATGCAAGAATACGTCATATAGGAAATGCCGATTTCGAGCGTACTCAGCGTCAGCGTGATGTTATTGCGAAAATCGTGGAAAAGCTGAAAAGCTTTAACCCTTCAATCATTACTGAAATTGCTCAGAATGCTGTGCCTCAGGTAACTACCAATATGTCAACAGCTGAGCTTTATGCTCTTTCACTGAGACTTCCCTTCCTTCTCGGATATGACCTTGAACAGCTCCGTATTCCCGCTGAAGGTCTCTACGGAAACACAACTACTTCCGACGGTGGCTCGGCTCTTTCAATTGATTTTGTTCCCAATATCAATATTCTCAGGGAAAATATCTTCACAGATAAATAAAAGTCCTGTATCATAACAGTGATGTCCTAATAGGAATTTATGTGTATTTAGTGGGGGAAACCCTTTTTCAAAAGGGTTTCCCTCAATATACTCGTATATTCTCATATAAGAATACCATTGTTAAAATACAGGACTTTTATATTTGTAAGAAATTTCTTGTTGCAAAACCTGAAAAACTGCATAAAATAAAGTAAACAGCAACAGAATATATGTCTGCGGAGTGACGCTTATTTGCTGTCCGTGAAGTGCTCCGCAAAATGGCATATATAATGTTGCTGTTTTCAGATAGATGCGGGCTCTGTCAGATGGCAGAGCTCTTGTTTTTTGAATTCCCCATTGCAAGCTGTCGGTATTTGTTTTTTGTTGCAAGTCCGCCTCTGATATGACGCTCCTTTTTATTTATTTCAAGGATATCCTTTACCTGATTGTAAAGCTCAGGCTCTGTTTTCTGCAGACGCTCGCTGACGTCTTTATGTACAGTGCTTTTGGATATTCCGAATTTCTTTGCTGTTGCACGTACTGTAGCCTTATTTTCCACAATATACTGTCCGAGCATTACCGCACGGCTGTTAGGCTGAGTTTTCAAGAAATCACTCCCATACAAATAAAATTAATCCGACGAAAAATTCTGAGGACAATAAATATATATGCTTGATTTCGTGATTAAAGTACTTAACAGTATCCGCAGATGAAAAATCTTGAAAAAATGTGAAAAAGTGAGATTTATGGAGATATTTTACAAAAAACAGCAATTTTCACGCCGAAACGTCCCAAGACGCTATTTGAAGTTCACGTGAACCTGTGATATAATCATATCATCACGTGAGAGGAGTGTGTGACTATGAATAGAGTCATTCCCGGTACAACTCTTAAATTTTCCGAACAGGCAAGAGAGTCTGCCTTTACTATGGTTGCTCCTGTGCTTGAAGCTACCGGCGGTCTTACTCTTTCCCAGCTTTCAAAGCTTACCGGTCTTGAAGGCTCTACTATCCAGAACTGGATAAAGCGTAAATGGGTTTCAGCTACGGTTGGTAAGAAATACTCGGAAAAACAGGTTGTCAGAATACTTCTGATAAATATGCTCAGAGGTGTTATGAAGCTGGAAGATATCGCCAGACTTATGTGCTATATAAACGGCGATGTTGAGGATACTTCAGATGATATTATCGCTGATACAGCTCTTTATAATATGCTCTGCAGAATTATTTTCTCTGCTGAGGATAACGGAGCTTTCAGTCCTGAATCAATCAGAAAGCTCATTAACGAGGAAATATCAATTTCAGAAAAAAGTATACGCTCTGATGAGGATAAGCTGAGAAAGGCTATGTACATAATGGTTATGGCATACAGATGCTCAGTGCTCAAAAGAGAAACCGAAAACTCACTTGGTGAAATATTCGGTTAATTGAAGAAAGGTTTGTATAAATATGGATAACGATAATAATCAACAAATTAATGAAGAAAATACGCCTGATAAAAAGAAATCTGATGACGCTTCAGTCGGAAGCAGTATGGGGCTGGGAATGTGCTTCGGAATGATGTTTGGAATGATGTTTGGAAATCTGCTTTTTGATAACGCTAGTGTTGGTATGTGCCTCGGTATATCAATCGGTATGTGTATAGGTCTTGCATCTGACAGCCTCAAAAAGAAAAACAAGAAGAATTCTGATAAATCAGATAATAACAAAAATTAACATTTATTTTTAAAGGAGAATTACTATGGCAAGATTTCAGGAACTCAACCCTGACGGAACTGTAAAAAGAAAATTCAAAGGAGCTAAATACGCTGTTATCGGAGTGCTTGCTCTGATACTCTGTGCAAACTCTTTCACCATCGTTCCCGCAGGTAACACAGGTGTTGTTATGACTCTCGGTAAGGTTTCTGATAACCCTATGACAGAGGGATTTCACGTTAAAATTCCTTTTATCCAGTCGGTAGAGACTATGTCAAATAAAATTCAGGTTTATGAGACTCCCGCATCGGCTGTTTCAAAGGATATGCAGACAGTAAGCAGTACTATTGCTGTAAACTATCGTATAAGCTCTGACGCCAGCCCTGATATCTATCAGAATGTGGGTATTGATTACAAAAAGGTTCTTATTACTCCCGTAGTTCAGGAGTGTATGAAATCTGTTACTGCAAAGTATACGGCTGAACAGCTTATTACAGAGCGTGCAAAGGTCGGTGAAGAGGTAAAATCTGCACTTGACGCAAAACTCAACAGCTACGGAATTTACATAGAAAAGTTCAACATCGTGAACTTTGACTTCTCGGAAGAGTTCAACAACGCTATCGAAGCAAAACAGGTTGCTGAACAAAACCTTATAAAAACTCAGACCGAACAGGAACAGGCTATCGTTATTGCCGAAGCAGAGGCTCAGAAAAAAGTGATCGCTGCGGAAGCTGAGGCTACTGCTATTCTTGCAGAAGCTCAGGCTCAGGCAGACGCTAACAAGCTTCTTGAAGAGTCGCTTTCAAATAAGGTTATTATGTACGAGCAGATTTCTAAGTGGGATGGTAAGCTTCCTAAGGTTACAAGCGACGGAAACGGTCTGCTTATAAACGTTCCTATCGACGATACAACTGCTTCCGGCGGTACAACACAGTATCCGTCAGGCACAACAGCTCAGGGAGAATAATTAATGAGAAAAATCGGTGCTTGCATTGAATTTGTTTTTGAATTCATAATTGAATTTGTTTTCGAGGTTATGGAAGAGTTCGTCTGACCATGATATAGCAAACTGCTGAGGTTTTGGGATTACTTCAGCAAAGGTGCCAGGCTGTTTTGGGAAACGGCTGAAGCAGAATTTTTGGGAAACGCCGGACTGCAAGGGGTAAAAGCGGTCCGGCAATGGGGTAAACTTAACGGAGGTTTATATGGATATCATCATAGAGGAAATACTGTCGGCAATTTTCGACGGTCTGCTTCACGGAAAAAAGATTCCTAAAGCAGTCAAGTATGTTGTTTCAACGCTTGTTTACGGATTTGTAATCGTAATATTTGCACTTTGTGCAATATCAGCGTCTGAAACCAATATTCTTTTTATGGTCTGCTGTATAATTCTGACGGTGGTTTTCACTGCTTTCTATGTAAATCTTCTTATAAAAATTCACCGCAACGAAATAAACGACGACGACTTATAAAAAACAGCGGAAACCGCTTTTGTTACAGTTTCCGCTGAATAAATCAGACCGTATAGCCCTGTGCTCTGAAGTTATCTATCACATCGCCGAGTATTTCTGCATTTGTTGATGATACTGAATGAAGAAGGAGTATCTCTCCGCCGTGTGCTGATTCGGTTAGCTTTTTAAAACCTTCGCCGGTTGATGGCTGACTGTCTGTTTTCCAGTCCACATAAGCAAAGCTCCAGAACAGTGTTTTGTAACCGCAGTTCTGTATTGCTTCAAGAGCTTCTTCCGAGTATTCTCCACAGGGACAGCGAAAATACTGCATTTCATATCCGTACTCTTCCAGTACGTAATTATGAAGCGACATTATCTCTTCCTTTGCATCTTCTTCAGAAAGATCGGGCAGACTTGCGTGAGTCATTCCGTGATTTCCTATCACGTGACCTTCGTCAATCATTCGCTGTACTAAAGCTTTTTCCTTTCCGGCATAATCGCCTGTAAGGAAAAACACAGCGCTTACGTTCTTTTCCTTGAGAGTATCAAGTATTTTTTCGGTATAACCGTTTTCATAGCCCTGGTCGAAAGTGATAATTATTCTGTTATCCTCCTCCGATAGGGCGCAGGCATCATAATCGCCGTACCGGCTGTTGAATTCAGCAGCGTCTGTCGGAACATTATTGCTGTCAACGACAGTGCCCTGTCCATAGCCGATTTTTGTGCCTTCAGCATAACAAACTGCTGAGCTGTGCACGCTTGCCGCTATTAAAGCTGCTGCTGCCAGAGCTGTAAATCTCATATATTTTCAAATTCCTTTTAAAAAGTTGCGGGTTACTTCCGCAAGAGTATTATGGCTCGCCTTTCAAAAAGTATTTATGGAAATTTCGGGGATTTATTTCACTGAAAATGTTTTTGTAACAAAAATAAAAAGACGGCATTATCCTGCCGTCCTGTGTTGATATTTGTTTTCGCATTACGGCTGTCTTTGTGCAGACAATACCGCTCTGCTTACGAATTAAGGTAAGACCTTACAAGAACCTGAAGAAGCTCATCGCGGTCAATATGGCGTATAAGACTTCTTGCATTATTGTATGTGGTTATGTAGGTCGGATCCTCCGACAGAATATAACCAACTATCTGATTTATAGGGTTGTAACCCTTCTGCATAAGAGCGTCATAAATAATAGTAAGATTTTTCTTCAGCTCTGCTTCCTTATCCTCATTAACGGAAAAGGTCATTGTTTTATCAAACATAAATTCAGCCTCCCTGCTTGTGAAATATTGTTGTGCTGCATTTAATGAAGCTTACATTTATTATACTCTGATTTTTATATTTTTTCAAGAGCACCAAGCATTTTTTCCGATTTGACTGTATTCACCGCTTATTTTTATTGAAAATGCACAATCATATTTATGTACGTCCGGAATAATCCGGACAACGCTCTTAGCCACAACAGCCTGAACGCTTTACAAATGAGTTGCAGTCTGTACATTCGGGCACTGTGGGATTAGCCTCGTGTGTGCCTACTGAAATACAGCCAAGTGAGCAATAATTCTCAGTCACCATATTATGCTGGCACTGAGAAACAGTACATTTGATGTTATCATTTTTCTTTTTGTTTTCCATTATTATATCTCCTTTGCGAGAAATTTAAGCTCCAGAGGAACTGAATATATTATCGCCGTAAATTCGGTAATTATTCAACTTGTGTGCAATTACTGCACCGAATTATTACATCTTATATACAAAACGGCAAAAATACAATTAATTTATTGACTTTGCTGTTTTTATATGATATTATAACTTTTAAGGGAATTTACTCTCCCGTGCTAACACGCTAAATTGAGGGATATGAAGGAGGATATTTTTTATGAATGAAAATTTCGAAAACAATAACGGCTCCGAGCCCGTTATCGACGAAACAAACACAGAAACTGTCAACGAAGTGGTTTCTGAGGCTGTAAGCTCTGCTTCAGACACTATTTCAGAAGCTGTAAACAATACTTACGAAACAGTAAGCGATACTGTTTCAGGCGTTGAAAACGCTCCCAAGAAAAAGACAGGCGCTAAGGTTGCTGCTGTAGGTGTGGGTGCTGCTGTTCTTCTCGGAGGCGGCGGTGTTGCTGCTTACAACCTTTCAGATTACGTTAAGAATCAGGTTAAGCTTGCTACTATGGACGCTCCTGAATACTATGAGTGGGTTATGGAAGAAAACGCTGCAAAGGCTGCTGATTCCATTGCTGAGTCTTATGACGAGTATATCGACCTTCTCGGTAAGGGTCAGAAGGCTGATGTTGCTTTCAAGTATGAAGCAAGCGACGCTGTTAAGGAGCTTCTCCTTGCTGATCTTCCCGCTTCTGATGAAACACAGCCTATTATCGATCTCGTAAATGATATCAAATCAGTATCTATGGGCGTTGACGCTCAGGTTAAGGACAACAATATGGTTGGTTCTGTTTACGCTAACCTTAACGACGAAAGCCTTGTTACTATTGATATGGCTGTTGATTACGAGAATCTTGCCTGCTACTACAGAATTCCTGAGCTTAAGGAGCAGTGGCTCGGTATGGACCTCAGCGATGCTATGACTCAGGCTCAGGCTGACGCTGAGTATGCTGAGATTATGGATAAGATTACTGCATTCTCAAACAATCCCGCTGATATTATCTCCGTTAAAGAGCTTGATGAGCTTATTACAAAGTACTCAACTCTCTGGTGCTCTGATGTGAAGAACGCTGAGCTTGAAAAGAAAAAGGATGTCAAGATCGGCGATATCACTGTTGAATATACTGTAATCACTGCTGAAATCGACGGCAAGACTGCTTACAATATGCTCGAAAGCTATGTAAAGACTGCTTCTGAGGATAAGCTCCTTAAGGAAATCGTTACAGAGCGTCTTGAAATCTGCTCAGGCGACGAGTTTGACACTGTTCTCGATGAGGCTCTCACTTCTCTTGAAGACGAAAAGGAGTCTATGACTGAGGACGATACTACTATCGATCTTATCACTTATGTTGATCCTAAGGGTGTTGTAAGAGGCGTTTCTCTTGTTGATCCCGAAGGAACAGAGGTTATCGACTACGTTATCGGTCTTGAGGACGATGACGTTTACGGCGAGCTTTCACTCGACCTCGGCGAGGACGGCACTTACTCAGCTGTTCTTGAGGCTGTAAAGAAGAAGGACGCTTATACAGGCGATATCGAAGTTTTTGCAGGCTCTGATACTGTTGCAACTGTTGGATTCAAGGATCTTGAAGTTGTTGACGAAAAAATGGGCTATGTAAGCGGTGTTGTATCATTTACACTCCCTGAAATCGATCCTATCGAGCTCAACCTCAGCTCTGACGGAAAGTCACAGGAAATCAGCCTTGCTCTTAATATCGACGGAACAGACTACGGCAAGTTCATCATCACAACTTCTTCTGAGGAAATCGAAAAGGTTGAGATGCCCGATGTTAAGGACGCATTTATGATCGACGCTGAAACTGCTGACCTTGAAGGCTATGTTACTGAGGACGAAGCTATGACATTCGTTTCAGACCTCCTTGCTAAGCTGGGCATTGATGAGGAAATGGCTGAAGGCCTCCTTTCAGGTATGACTGCTGAAGACGAATACCTCGAAGACGATTTCCAGTGGGACGATTCTGACTGGGAAGACACAGATTGGGACGACACAGACTGGGACGACACTGATTGGGAAGATACCGAGTGGGACGATTCTGACTGGGAAGAATTTGATACAGAAGCAGAAAACCCCTACTTCTCTCAGGGCGTATACGCTAACAGCGGTCAGGCTTACCTCAACGTTATGGACTACAGCTGGGAAGCTGAGTACTGGGGTATGGCAGGTGACTCACTTGCATGCGGTGCCGTTGTTGCTGATATCACAGGCAACGGTCAGTATAAGGTAAGCGTTACTGCTGACACAGAAGGCTATAGATTTGCTACAACAGGTGATCCTAACAATGCAAGCGTTCTTCCTGAAGCAATCGATTACCTTTCAGTATGCGTAGTAGATGGTCCTGACATCTCACCCGATATGATCATTACTATTGATTCAATTGTTATTGACGGTGTTGAATACCCTGTCACAGGCGAATGTTACACAGTAAGCGAATTCAGTGAAAAGGAATGTCTCATCTACTGTGAGTGGGAAGAGGCTCCTGAGGACGCACTTTCTGCTGACGGCGACGCTTCAGACGCTACAGCTACAATCTTCGACGCTTCATCTATCGAAAACTGGACTACAATCGAGGTTACTTTCACAGTTTCAGGTATTGCTTAATTTACCTATAAACATAAAAACTCCCGTACTTATCGGTGGTATTCTTATAGGAGAATAATATGAGTAAATTGAGGGAAACCCTTTTGAAAAAGGGTTATCCCTCAAACTCCTTTCCTAAAACTTTCAAGTTTTAATTTAAGCCCCATAGGGTGCACACATCAAGTAAAGAAGAAATTTAATCATTTCTCCGTGTGTACCTTATGGGGCTTAAATTAGACTAAAAAGTCTTTGTAGGGGGTGTGGGGGTAAACTTTCTTCAGAAAGGTTCCCCCACTAAATACACATAAATTCCTATTAGAACATCACCGTTAGTGTACGGGAGCTGTTTTTTTTATTCTTCCACGAAGTATATTCTCATATCAATAAGATCGAAAATATCCTCAAAGCCGTCATTATTGAAATCACAGAAATGCTCGTTGCTTCTTCCTATAATTTCGTTTGCACAGATTACAAGATCAGCAATATTTACCTCGCCGTCCTTGTTGTAGTCGCCGTTTTCGTAAACAGGCTCTGTAGTGGTGGTAGTAGTACTTGTGGTAGTTGATGATGATGTTGTTGTCGTGGTGGATGTTGTTGTGGTTGAGGTAGTTGTGGTGGTTGAAGTAGTAGTGGTCGTCGTTGATGTAGTAGTACTTGTTGTAGTTGATGTAGATGTCGTTGTGGTACTTGTAGTAGTGCTTGTTGTGGTAGTTGTTGTCGTTGAAGTAGTAGTCGTTGTTGTGGTTGTAGTTGATGTTGATGTATCCGATGATGCGGGAGTGTAGTCCTCAACAGAAAGCTCAGGATAATCAAACACGGTTATTTCATAATCAGCTTCAGGAATATGATTTGTACCAAAGCTTGCCGAGCCTTTAAGAAAATACTGGTATTTTATCTCTTCCCCATCAGTGCCGTCAAGGTCGTCCCAGGTCATATCGACTGCATACCACTTGCCGTCCTCCATCTGAACGTAGTTCCACATATGCGCAACGTTATTTTCGGGATCATAGTTACCATACACTATAACACAGGGAATATTGTAATAGTCGCAGAGAATTTTCAGTCCCTTTGAATAACCCTCACAAACAACTCCGGGTTCAATAAGAGATCCAACAACAGTTGCTGAGTGAACTGAGTTGACATCATAATAAGTGAACAGAGCTATTGAATCGTGCATACTTTTTATCTGCTCATAGCGTGTTTCACCCTCAACAGGATATTCCTCAACAGTTTTTTCAATTTTCTCCTTATACTCCATAGCAGTTTCCACAGAGTCATAAACATCATAAAGAACAGGTTGAAATTTAAAGGATTTGAGCTTAAGAGTGTAGACTCCTGTAAAAATGTTCTGCGAATAGCTTGCATTTCCGATTGAGATTATCATTTCACCGGGATCAAGCCAGAAAATTTCAGGCATATCAAAAAGCACACTGTCAATTCCGGGCTTGCAGTTTGAAAATACTGCGGTCTGATAAGCCTGCGCGTCCTCTGCGGTATAATCCTCAGAGCCGGGAAGTCCTGTAACCTGAACAGAAACAGGCTCAGGCAGAGTAACCTCGATTATATCCTCACAAGGCACATCCCACACAGTAAGAGCCTCATAAACAGCACGGTTGTTTCCATCAAGAAAATCGCCATAGTTATATTCTGTCTGTTCGGAAGAAAGCACCTTCGGCATATCAATCTGATCTAAGGTGAGGCTTTCAGCGTCTGACAATGTAAGCTCATACGGGATTTCACACTCACCTGTCTCTGTTGTCAGAGCATCAGCGTAACCTGTAATACAACAGTTGGATATCACGCAGGAAACTGAAATTGCTATAGCAAGAACCGATGAGAATATTTTTTTCATAACAATACCTCCTGTATTTCAAATATTATTCCCATCCCCCATTATTATCTACATTAATTATATACAATTTGCACGTATTTGTCAATGATTTGCCCCAAAAACAGTGAATATGTAACAAATCATTATTTGTTTTCTGTTCAGTTTAACAATTCCTTGAAATAGTCTGAAAAAAATGTGAAATAAATATCAAAAATATCCTTTTAAACCGCCTGTTATTGGTAAGTTTATCTCTTGCAAACGGGTTTAAAGTATGATATAATATTATTTGATATGTGCAGTTGTATCTTTATGCACGCAATTCTTGAAGGTGAGGTTCAATTATGAAATTATTTCAGATGAATAAAGATGAGCTTCTTGATTTTAAAAATAAAACACAGTCTGCTTATGACAGCTTCAAAGCTCTTGGTCTGAGTCTTGATATGTCAAGAGGTAAGCCTTCTGCTGAACAGCTCGACATTAGTATGGGTATGATGAAGGTTCTTGATGACGGCAATTATAGCGACAGCACAGGCTTCGATTGCAGAAACTATGGTGTGCTTGACGGTATTTCCGACGCTAAAAAGCTTTTTGCTCCTATGCTCGGTGTTAATACCGATGAAATAATTATTTTCGGTAACTCAAGCCTCAGCGCTATGTACTGGTGCGTTCAGATGGCTTACACTCATGGTGTTCTTGGCGCAAAGCCCTGGAGCAAGTGCGATAAGGTAAAGTTTCTTTGCCCTGTTCCCGGATATGACAGACATTTCAAGGTTACTGAGTTCTTCGGCGTTGAAATGATCAACATTCCTATGACAGCTACAGGTCCTGATATGGATATGATTGAAAAGCTGGTTGCTGAGGACGACTCTATCAAGGGTATCTGGTGTGTTCCCCAGTATTCAAATCCCGATGGTATCTGCTACAGCGATGAAACTGTAAAGAGATTTGCAAGCCTTAAGCCCAAGGCTCAGGATTTCAGAATTTTCTGGGATAACGCTTACTGTATCCACCACCTTACAGACTCGCCAAGCTATATTCTCAATATTCTTGATGAAGCCAAGAAGGTCGGCAACGAAAATATCGTGTATATGTTCGGCTCTACTTCTAAGATCACATTCCCCGGTGCGGGCGTAGCTTTCCTCGGCGCAAGCAAGGAAAATATCGACGCTCTTAAGGAAGCTCTTGGCGTAAGTATTATCAGCTATGACAAGCTCAATCAGCTTCGCCACGTTAAGTTCTTCGGAACATATGAAAATCTCGTTGAGCATATGAAGCTTCACACAGCTGTTCTTGCTCCTAAGTTCAATGCTGTTACAGATATGCTTGAAGCAGAGATTGCTCCCCTTGGAATAGGTGACTGGGTTAAGCCCGAAGGCGGATACTTCGTATCATTCAACTCACTTCCCGGCTGTGCAAAAAGAATTGTTCAGCTCTGCAAGGAGGCAGGCGTTGTTCTTACAGGTGCAGGTGCAACCTTCCCCTATGGAATTGACCCTGAGGATAAGAACATCAGACTTTCACCCTCTTTCCCAACTACTGACGAGCTTACTAAGGCTATGGAGCTTTTCGTTATCTGCGTAAAGCTTGCAAGTGCAGAAAAACTCCTCAGCGAATAAAATACAAAAAATTACTCCTGCTGACTTAATTCTCAGCAGGAGATTTTTTATGTCTGTATTTCAAGCGAGCTTCCATTATTGCTCTTGGTGACGATTATTTTCTTGTCTATACGGCTTTTCAGCTGAGCTACGTGGGAGATTATTCCTACAAGTCGTTTGCCGTCTGCAAGCTTTGAAAGCATATCCATAGTAAGTCTCAGCACATTTTCATCAAGAGTTCCGAAGCCTTCATCTATAAACATAGAATCAAGCCTTACGCCTCCGCTTCCCGCCTGAACGGTATCGGCAAGTCCCAGAGCAAGAGCAAGAGACGCCATAAAGGTTTCACCGCCCGACAGAGTGGATACATCACGCCACTGACCTGTGGCTCCGTCCAGCACCTCAAGGTCAAGACCACCCTGCTGACGTTTATCTGCTGAGCTGTTTCTGCATCTTAAGGTAAATTTACCCTCGGTAAGAGTATTAAGCCTTACATTAGCAGAAGCAATTACCCTCTTGAAGTAGTACTGCTGTATATAGGCTTCAAAGCTTAGTCTGATACTATCATTTGCTGTGTGTCCGCTTACGGCAGAGTAAACATCGTTGGAGATACTCCAGCTGTGATCCTGAGCATTTTTCTTTTTATACAGCTCAGTCAGATTTTTTTCAGCACTGAGATTTTTCTCGATTTTTCCTGTAAGCTGTCTGTTCTTTTCTCTTACATCATCAAGTTTTTCCCCGACACACTCATACTCCTTGACAAGCTCATCAACCACAACAGGTTCTCTGCCGTCAATCTGCTTTTCAAGAGTTTCAACTGAAGCCTGTGCCGAAGCTTTACTCTCATTGTATACGGCAAGCTTGTTCTTTAAAGCTCGCAGAGCGGAATTTTCCATCAGCGCAGACAGGTAATCTTCCTCTGACTCAAAGCCCTTCTCCTTTCCCACGGTATGATATCTGCTTTCAGCAATGTCAAGCTCCTGTGCAAGAATCTCTTTTCTTTTTTCACCGTCGGAAACGCTTTTTTCTGCTCCCGCTCTTTCGTTGGAGGTTTTCATTATCGCCTTCTGCCCTATCTCACAGGCGTTGGTGATCTCTGTGCTTTTTTGGGTAAGCTCAGCAATCTCTTTTCTTATTTCATCAGCGTCTGCGTCAGGAGCAATTCCGCACTCTTCAAGCTCTTTTCCAAGAAGCTCAAGGGTTTTCTGCAATCCCGCAAGATTGCTGTTTGCCCTGTTTACTGCCGAAGAAGCCTTTTCAGCATCAGCCTCCGCCTTGTTGATTTGTGCTTCTGTGGGGAAATCCTCAGGCAGAATTGCGGGCTCAGGATGAGTCTGCGAACCGCATACGGGACATTTTTCTCCCTCAGAAAGCTCAGTAGCAAGAATTCCAGCCTGTCCAAGATAAAACCTGTTTCTCAGATTTACCGCATATTCTCGCAGACGTCTTTCATTATCAACAGCTTTCTTCATAAACTCGCTTTCATTTTTATACTGCAGAGCGCTCCTGCGATAGCTCTCAACAAGCTCTGTTGCCTTGCTGAGCTTCTTGCTTCGCTCCTTCATTTCCTCTGCTTCAGGAAGCATTCCCCTTATCATTTCAAGCTTTTTTTCCTGAGCAGAAAGCAGTTTTGTAAGATGTGAAAGCTGATGCGACGCTTCAGCAAGCTCCTTTTCATTCTTTTCATACTCTTTCAGCTTTAAAAGATAGGCTGAATGTAAAAGCTGAACCTCTGAAGCACATTCCGCTTTTTCAATTCTTACCTCAAGCTGAGCATACTCCTCTGCAGAATTGCTGAGCTCCTCAAGCTTTTTACAAGTCTGCTGAAGATTTAAAATCAGCTTATTTATGCTGTTGCCCTCGGTTATAGCCTTGTCAAGCTCTCGCTGACGCTGTGCAAGGCTCTTTTCCTCTTCCTTTATTTTGCTGTGCTCGCTCTGCTGTAAACGGAGTATCTCCGCCAAAGCCTCAAGCACCTTTTCTGAATGTTCAGGCGATGGAAGCTCTATATCTCCCCAAGCCTCAATGCGAGCGTACTCTGACTCAATAACTGCCTTTGTCTGCTTGCACTGGTCTGACCGCTGAGTGTTTATGGCTTTCAGTTTCTCCTGAATATCGCCGTAAAGAGCTGTTCCGAAAATCTTTTTGAAAAGAGTCTTACGCTCCTCACTGGAAGCTGTAAGAATTTTGCGGAAGTCTCCCTGAGCAATCATTACCGTCTGTGAAAACTGATTTCTGTCAAGACCTATAAGCTCCTTTACAGCTTTGGTTACTGCGTCCTTATCGGTTACAATAGCGCCCGTAGTAAGGTCCTCAAACAATGCCGAAGCAGTTTCCTTTGCAAGCTTTCCTGGAGTTTTACTTTTTTTATCCGCACGATAGTATTCAGGATTTCTTTTTATTCTGTAGTCTCTGCCCTTGTGGGAAAACTCGTATATAACATATGTTTCATCTGTGGGACCAGAATAATCCGAGCGGAAGGTCTTTTCCTTGCGCTGTTTTTTTCCCGCGCTGGGCTCATCGTAAAGAGCGTATGAAATGGCATCGAAAATCGTGGATTTTCCCGCACCTGTATCGCCTGTAATAAGGAAAACTCCGCTTTTTCCGAATTTTTCAAAATCAATTTCAACAGCCTTCGGGTAAGGTCCGAAGCCTGATATTTTCAGCTTTTTCGGCGTCATTTCTTATCTTCACCAAGCCCTTCCATTGCCTCGTTGAACAGCGCTATATGCTCCTGTGTGGGAGGCTCGTTATTATTGACAAACTTATAAAAATCGCAGAAAAGCTCTGTCGGACTTCTGTCCTCAACTGAGCTCAGCTCGATCTCCTCGGCCTGTCCTGCGGTTTTGGAGTTCTCTACCGCAAACTTCATCATATTCGGGAAAACAGTAAGAAGCGATATTCTCGCATCGGGCACGACATTTTCATCGGTAACGGTAACTCTCACATAATCCTCTGAATAGGGCATATCCATAAGCTGAACAAGACCGCCCTTTACCTCTCTTACGTCGTGAAGAAGCTCAAGAGGTGCAGTAGTTACTGTAATTTCTCCCTTTTCTTTGAAATCTGCTATGGTAACTGATTTTTTGTGATTTGCCTCTGAAAAAGAGTACTTAAGCGGTGAACCGCTGTAGCGGAGAGTCTCGCGTTTGATTTTCTGCGGACCGTGAATATGTCCCATAGCAACGTAATCAAACTTATCAAAAAGCTCTGCAGAGATGTTATCAAGACCGCCTATGGCAAGCTCCTCAGAATCACAAAGCGATGCTCCCGTTACATACTGATGACACACCATTATATTGCGCTCTGACTCATTAATTTCTACGTTTGAGATAAGCTCTCTCACAGCGTCCTCATAAGTTTCGATTTTTCTGTCGGGAAGAATTCTTCTTGCCTCAACAGGCTTTATAAACGGAAGAAGACAGATATTGACTTTTCCGTACTCGTCCTCAAGAGTGTAAACATCCGGAGTCTCTTTACAGCCATCTGAGATATAGACTCCCATATTTCTGGCAAATCCCGAAAAATAGGCAACTCTTTCCTGTGAATCGTGATTTCCGCTGATAATATACACAGGGATTTTCCTCTCGCTGAGGCTCATGATAAAATCATTGAAAAGCGTCATAGCCTCTGCAGAAGGATTACTTTTATCGTAAACGTCTCCCGCAATAATCACAGCGTCGCATTTCTGATTTTCAGCAATATTAATTATCTGCTCAAGAACGTATTTCTGGTCCTCAATAAGATTTACATCATTGAGCCTTTTTCCTATATGAAGGTCTGAAGTATGAAGTATTCTCATTTTATCACTCCTATTTTTATTTAATACTATTTCCTTTAGTCCTTATAAAACAAGCCTATAACAATTAAAGCAAACAGTATCAGACAGATACAGGCTATCAGAGCAAGCTCTGATAGCCTGATTATCTATCCGGTTGTGTATTACATTACTGATTCGGGAAGTGTATCAATAAGCTGTGCGACCTTTTTCTGAATTGAAAGTGCATCTGAAAGGTCAACTCCGTCGCCTCTCTGATAAACATCACAGTTGAATTCTGCCTGTGCTTCAAGAGGGAATGCGTCACGATTGCTTGCGTGGCACATAATCTTGATAACGTCAGACATCTTTACCTGTCCGTCAAGGTCAGCATCGCCGTAAAGTGTTACGTCGATTACAGGAGGTGTTGTAGTTGTTGTAGTGGTAGTAGTTGTAGTTGTATCTTCGGGAGTTGTAGTAGTTGTTGTGGTAGTAGTTGTTGTAGTTGTGGTAGTAGTAGTGGTTGTAGTAGTAGTAGTAGTGGTGGTAGTTGTGGTTTCCTTTTCGCCATAGTAAAGAACTACCTTTGCTACTGTCATATCACAGTCGATGGTATCTCCTGTAGCGCTGTCCCATACTCCTGACCAGTACTTGCTTACTGTTACATCGCCAACCTCGCTGTTGAAGTCTACTGAAACAACAAGCTCGCCGTTTTCATCGCAGGTACCTTCCCATGTGGGCTGGAGCCACTCGCCGTCCCAGTATCCAAGAGCTCCGTTTGCGCCTGCATAAGGCTCAGAAGCAAAGTAGATATCAGCTGAAACAGCCTTGTTTGCATTGAATACCCAGTTGCCCCAATCATCAACAGTAACCTCAGCCTCAACTGTACCCTGTTCCGGAACAGGAGCTGTTGTTGTAGTTGTGGTAGTTGTAGTTTCAACATCTCCGTAGTAAAGAATTACCTTTGCTACTGTCATATCCACATCAATCATATCCTGAGCTGTATTGTCCCAGACACCTGACCAGTACTTCTGTACCTGAACTTCGCCTACTTCGCCTTCAAAGCTTACAGGAACCATAAGCGAACCGTTTTCATCACAGGTGCCTTCCCAACCGGGCTGTAACCACTCGCCGTCCCAGTATCCGAGAGCTCCGTTTGCGCCTGCATAAGGCTCTGACTCAAAGTAAACCTCTGCGTAGTCAGCTCCGTTTGCATTGAACACCCAGTTGCCGTTTTCATCAACAGAAACCTCAGCCTCTTCTGTCACAACATCACCTATGGGAGTTGTTGTGGTTGTTGTAGTTGTGGTTGTAGTCTCTGTGGTAGTAGTTGTTGTGGTAGTAGTGGTTGTAGTGGTCTGAGCAGATTCTATATCAAATCTGCCTTCCTCGTCCTTGATCTGAGTCCACATATATCTGAGGAGCCAGCCATCAAAGTCAGTGATTTCAGATGATGAACCCGCCATCATAATTGAAGTGCCGTTTCCGGGGAAGCCTCCGGGTGGATAACCGTCTGACTCGCCTTCTCCGCCGTAGAAATCGGTGATACCGAAGCCGTGACCTACTTCGTGGATCTGAACGTGCTTAGAGCTTGTGCCTTCTGCGATACCGATATAGTATGTGTCTGAAAGTCTCTGGCCCCAGTCGCCACCGCATCCGCCGTAATCCGGAAAGCCCTGTGTTGCCCAGATATACTGGTCAAAGCGCTTGTCAAGTCCGCCGGGATACTCATAATTTTCGTCCCAGAAGTGATCAAATCTTGAAAGCTCGGTAGGAGCATTTGCCATAGTTGTGGGAATTTCACTGCTTTCGCCGGGCTGAATAACGTACTCTACAGTATCTGTATATACGATTTCATCAGGCTGAAGATCAAGAAGGAGTGAGGGATTGGTTACTGCCCAACCTACGATATTTACATCGATTTCCTGATAAGGCCAGTTTTCGTATCCCACAAGCCAGTCTGTCCAGGCATTGATACATTCACCGACAGCAACCTCAAGGTTACGGCGCTGTTCAAGGGTAATAGTTTTTGTTGAATGCCATCTTACAACATAGTTGAGTGTACCCTTGCCGTCAACGATCTGGTCAAAGAAAATATTGTATCTCTTTGACGCACTTCCTGTAGAACCTTCGGCCATAATTCTGTTTTCCCAGATCCACTGTGCAGCATACTCATACTCAGTAGGCATATCGTCAACTGTAATGACTTCGCTTGCTGCTTCAGCTGTAATCATAGAGGGATTTTCTTCCGGGATTTCTGTTTTGAGAGGAGAAATTCCCAGAGGAGAGGTCATAGCTGAGCAGATCAAAGCCGCACTCACTGCAGAAGCTATGAACTTTTTGTTTCTCTGAAACATAATTACATTTTCCTTTCGTTATTTATTTATGATAAACAGCAGACACCTGTTTATCTGAAAATAAAGTAAAGGCATCTGCTGTTTTGTCATTTAGATTGATTTATCAGGATTCGGGAAGAGTATCGATAATCTGAGCAACCTTCTTCTGAATTGAAAGTGCATCTGAGAGGGTGATACCGTCTCCGCGCTGATATACGTCACAGTTATTCTTAGCTTCGTCCTCAAGAGGATAAGCCTCGGCATTGCTTGCGTGAGCCATAATCTTGATAACGTCGTTCATCTTAACATCGCCGTCAAGGTCTGCGTCGCCGTAAACTACTCCGTCAGGAATTTCTGTTGTTGTAGTTGTAGTAGTTGTTGTGTCGGGATCTGTAGCAGTAGTTGTTGTGGTTGTAGGCTCGATATCCTCACCGCTGTAAACGTAAAGGTCCTCAGGAAGCTCATCAAGAGTGATACAGTAATCGCTCTGATAAAGCTCCTTAAGAGTCTCAGGATTCTGATAATCAGTACCGCTTACGAAGTTCTGCTGTCCGTTATCGTACCAGATACAGAAATAGAGCCAGCCTGCGTCCTCGATAAGCATATTTTCAAGGCTGGGAACAGTATCGTTCTCAGGCATAGCAACGATCTTTCTGCCGTCAACGTGATCGTAAAGTGTCTTGAAGAGTCTGCGCTCAGCGTCCTCGTTAGGTCCGCTTGTAAGGCCATCGTGACGGTTATACTGTGTATTGTACTTATCGTAGCCTACGATATCAACATACTCATCACCGGGATACCACTGTGCTGATTCCTCAGACCATGCATAGAGGTTCTGAACCCAGATAAGGTTATGGAGTCCGTAATCGTTTGTAAGAGAATTGTAAAGGTACTTCCAGAGCTCTTTATAGGTTTCTGCGCCTTCCTTAGCCCACCAGAACCATGCACCCTTACCGTCAAGACCGCCGTTACCCTCAGCTTCGTGGAAGGGACGGAACATAACAGGAACGCCTGCATCCTGAATTATAAGAAGCTGTTTTGCAACGTGCTCGATGCAAAGGTCAAGGAACTCGTTTTCCTCAGTACCCTCTGTAAGAGCGTTTGCAACGCTGAAGTTTGTCTTTTCGTTGTATGTGCAAGACTGCCAGTCAAGGGCATCGCCCACATCATAAGTGCTGAAATCAACAGGAACATTGAAGTGCCAGCACATTGTTGCGATACCGCCACGGTTGTTTACCCAGTCGATAACACGCTCAGTAGTGCCGTCCTCCCAGCCGTAAAGCGGGTTGGAGTTCATAATATCAAAGCCTCTGATAGCAGGAAATTCGCCTGAAAGCTCGTTAAGATACTCAAACTCAAGGTCATAGTTTGTATGGCTGTAGTTTCTGTTCTGTGTATTGTAAGTATACTTCTTACCTTCGGGGCTGTAGCAGTTCCATACAAAGCTTGAACCGTCATCAGCTGTGTCGATTTCATCCTCGGTAAAGGTATACTCAGTACCGGAGCTGTCTGTCAGTGTACCTGCAGACGCGTTATATGTCAGAGAAATTGATTCCTGATGCATACTGCTTCCGCCACCGTAAACCTCCTGCTGTCCTGAGATGATATGCTCGCCGTAAACGCTCTTGAGATATTTCATAAGAGCCTTTGTTTCGGGAGTAGCATCGGGATCACAGGTTTCGCCTGTAGCCTTTGCGTAATCGGTCTTTTCAGCCTTTGATACAGTCATTGTATCAATTGCAGCATAACCGTATTTATTGAGGAACTGGATAGTGTTTTCGCCTTTCTTGAGTCTTACCTGACCAAAGGAGATATCTGTCCACTCTCTTGCATATGGGAAGTAAGTTGAATACTCAACACCGTTTACTGAGATAGTCTGGAAACGGCTTGTTGAATCGAGAATCTGGATATATCTGAAATAAATTTCATACATTCCGTCCTCAGGAGCTGTAACCGTTGCGGTATAGCCTGAGCCTGTCACATAGGCAAAGCCTTCTCCTGAATAGCCGGGAGTCTCATTCTCATAGATAGATGTCCAGACCTTTTCCACGTCCTCAAAGTCTTCACATTCGCCCTGGAAGATTACTTCACCGGGTTCTGCAGCATAAAACGAACTGCTTAAAGAAGCCATCGCAGAAACTGCAATCAATGAAGCTGTAAAACCTGAGAGGAGTCGTTTGATTTTACTGTTCATAAATAATACCCTCCTTAAAATTTCCGTTAAAGAAACATTAAAATACACTTTAATTATAGCAATTTTTCCTTTCTGTGTCAATAAATCTATGACGATTATTACACATTTTACTAAACAAAGGAGGATTAATTAGTTGCTTTTTACTTAATTTATGACTTTTCACTTAAATAGATTGATATACGATTCTGAATAATTTCCGCACATTCCTGCGGAGAAGTTCCGCCGTTGAAGCACTCGTCAGTTTCTTCTGATATGATTATTGCTATATCATCACTGACAGCTTCCGTAAACCCGTCAGTCCTGCTGAGTATGTCATAAGCAAAATCATACTGTTGCTGTGTGACGAAGGAATCCCTCATTGCCTCAAATTGTTTTACGGTTACAGGAAAATCATCACCCGATTCAACATTATACACCTCACTTATAAAATCCCATGCAATATTCTTGTCGGGACAGCTCTCGGTAATTGCCAGACGTATACCATAATGGAAATTCGTTTCAAGAACAGTATATTCCTCATCGCCGAACGTTTTTTTGAAATCAGGATTTGTAAAGATATTTACCTGAAACGAGTGGATAAGTGCCTTATCGGTGAGTATATTCTCATCGGGAGTGGTAAGGAACTCAACTTCAGCAGGATACTGACTGCAGAATTCAAGTATATCGATAAACTCCTCACTGTTGAAATTACAGGTGTAGTTTTCATAGTCGATAAATTGATTTAAATCAAATAGACCGAAAATAAAAACCGAGGAATTTGTATGAAAGGGAGACAACAGCTTATCCGGATATTTTTCTGCAAGCTCCATAATGTACGCATTATCCAGTTCTGTGAAATCTTCGAAGAATTTTGATTTACCTGCGGAAACAGATATTGTTTTATAGGCTACAGGCAGAGAGATAAGTTTTCCTTCCTTTTCACAGGCAGTAAAAACTCCGGGAAAGAAGCTTTCTCTTGAAAGTTCATCATCCGAATCAAGAAAAGGATAAAGGTCTGTGCACATTCCCATACTGTCAAGCTCAGTGTTATCAATAATTGAAAGGTCGATAATATCGGGATAATCTCCCGCAGAAATTTCAAGGCAAAGATCGTCAGCAGTGTTTTCTGCTTCCGTATCTTCCGAATCAGCATATTCAACAAGCTCAATAACGCTGTTTTCATGAGTGCTGTTGTAGCGTTCCACCGCACTGCACAGCATAGGCGATTTATAGCTTACCGCAACCTTAACACGCTGTTTTCCCTCAGGTTTATTCTTTCCGCAGGATACTCCACCGCAGAGAGTCATCACCGCAAGAGCGAGAGCTGTAATTTTTCTTATGGTGTTTTTCATAGTAATTCCTCCTTATGACTTTTCACTTAAATAGATTGATATTCTGTTTTCAAGAACCTCTACACATTCATCAAGTGTTTTCTCGCCAGCAAGAACTGCATGATATTCCTCACAGACAATTGCTTCCGCTTCAGAAGCATAATAGGGCTCAAATCTGATGCTTTTTATATAATCAAGTGTTTTCTGCACCGTTTCATCGCTTATGGTTACAAGCTTACCCTGTTCGGGATAAGGCAACTGCTGAGGCTTTCTGAGCGCCCAGTTATCTGTAGTTCCTTTACTTGAGGCATCTTTTTCAAGCTTTTCTGTAAGCACGGGAACAGCATCGGAATCATTGCCGTTTTCAAGTCTTTGACAGATTAAATCCCAGGCTTCATCTTTCATTTCCGAATTTGCTGTAATTCCCCATAATATGCCTGCTTCTGTTATAGCTCCACAGCCACTTTCGGAAGGATAGCCTACATATGTTATATCCTCTCCGCCGAATACTGTGCATACTTCCTGAGTAAGAAATGCGTTGAAGCCCGCAATCATCGTACAATTAAAAAAGGCTTTATCATTTATCAGCGACCACGCATTTACATTGACATCTGAATTCGGATCCTGAATAATGTTGCTCTTTACAAGATCCTTTCCTTCAAGGAATTCTACTGCTTTACGGAATGTATCACCGAATTCACAGGTTCCGCCCGGTAAATCAATACAGTCACGTACAATGCGTCGCATAATAAAGTTTTCAAGAGTATTACCTCCCCATAAAACTCCGTCTTCCATACTCGCCCACATCTCGTAAATCAAATCAGAATCTTCGGGAATGGAATTATAAAAATCAATAGCTTCATCAAGAGTCCAGTTCGCCATATCCCCGCCTATATTCGATTCCTTGGCAACAGCAGTTAATATCCAGAAGCTTTCACAAACAGCCGGAAGCTTTCCTTCAAACTCAAGGCCCTCAAGAACATTTGGCAGAAATTCCTCCTTTTTCAGTCCGTCGTTATTATCCATTACTTCGTACAGATCAGCAAGATATCCGTTTTTTGCCATTGCATACATATCTTCAGGCTTTAATATGACCATATCTATCTTTTCGCCCGATACAAGATCCATTTTCAGCTGATTAAACGCATCGCTGTAAAATTCATTGTCGCTGTCCTCTGAAAGCAATGAATAATTAACCAGATTAATTTCATACGGCTCGTCCTTAAGATTGAATCTTCTTACATATTCGCTGATATCGCTTATTTGCTCAGTAACCGCAATAGTCAGCGTTTCCTTTTCAGATGTATCCACATTCTCCTCTTTTTCCTGTGAGTCGCTTATTTCCTCAGGCTTATTCTTTCCACAGGACACTCCACCGCAGAGAGTCATTACCGCAAGAGTCAGAGCTGTAATTTTTCTAATTGTGTTTTTCATAGTTTTTCCTCCTTATGATTTTTCGCTTAAATAGATTGATATACGACTGT
>SVNM01000071.1 GCA_015066875.1 Ruminococcus sp. | reverse complement strand
ATCGCTCAGGTAGCTAAGGGCGATTTTGAAGAGGCTTATAAAATCATTACAAAGTCAAGCTCGCTTCCCGCTGTCTGCGGAAGAGTATGCCCTCAGGAGTCTCAGTGCGAGTCTAAATGCGTAAGAGGCATCAAGGGCGAGCCCGTTGCTATCGGACGCCTTGAAAGATTTGTTGCAGACTGGCATAACGCAAATGTTACCGAAGTTCCCGAAAAGCCCGTATCAAACGGACATAAGGTTGCTGTAATCGGTTCGGGCCCCTCAGGTCTTGCCTGTGCAGGCGACCTTGCAAAGAAGGGCTATGAGGTTACCGTTTTTGAGGCTCTGCACGTTGCAGGCGGAGTTCTTTCCTATGGAATTCCCGAATTCAGACTTCCAAAGTCAATCGTTCAGAAGGAAATCGAGGGACTTAAGGCTATGGGTGTTAAAATCCAGACAAATACTATCATCGGCAAGACTCTTTCAATCGACGAGCTTATGAGCGAATACGGCTTTGAATCCGTGTTTATCGGCTCAGGTGCCGGACTTCCCAGATTTATGAACATCAAGGGCGAAAACCTCAACGGTGTTTACTCGGCAAACGAATTCCTCACAAGAATCAACCTTATGAAAGCTTATAAGAGCGACTCGGCTACTCCTGTTTTTGCAGGAAATACCGTTGTTGTTGTCGGCGGAGGCAACGTTGCTATGGACGCAGCACGCTGTGCCAAGAGACTGGGCGCCGATGTATACATAGTTTACAGACGTACCGAAAAAGAGCTTCCTGCCCGTGTGGAAGAGGTTGAGCACGCTAAGGAGGAGGGCATCAACTTCCGCCTTCTTACAAATCCCATTGAGATCACATCTACCGAAAACGGCTGGGTAAAGGGTGTAGTATGTCAGAAAATGGAGCTTTCTGCTCCCGATGAGTCAGGCAGAGCACGTCCTGTTGCGGTTGAGGGCAGTGAGTTTGAAATTCAGGCAGACTGCGTGATTATGTCAATCGGAACATCTCCCAATCCTCTTATCAAGGCTACAACAGAGGGACTTGATACACAGAAATGGGGCGGAATTATCGCTGATGAAAACGGACTTACCTCAAGAGAGGGCGTTTATGCCGGCGGAGACGCAGTAACAGGCGCAGCAACAGTAATTCTCGCAATGGGCGCAGGAAAGAAATCTGCATCTGCTATTGACGAGTATATCAGCAATAAATAATTTTCAGGAATATTAAGACCTGTAAGTGAATATTATGTAGAGTAAGTAGTTCTGCGGATTACTTCTCTGACATCGGAAAAGGAGCTGTGCGGTGAAAAGCACGGCTCCTTTCGTTGTTTCTGCATATAAACTTGTTGGGGCGAACTGCGTTCGCCCATTTGTTAATTCATATTTTGGGGATTTTTTCTGCGGACACGGCACGCCGTGTCCCTACATATTTTGAAATGTTCCCGTTCCGATGTAGGGGCGGATATTATCCGCCCGCCAATTACAATACATTTTTGGATTTACCATTCTGTAGGGGCGGACGCCCTCGTCCGCCCGTGAACCTATTGCGGTTTTGGTACGGTCATATTAGAATTTGTAGGGGACGATGCCCACATCGTCCCGCACAAATAAAACAACGTCACGTATACACGTTGTTCAATAACGGGCGGATAATATCCGCCCCTACACATTATACGTGTACGGTGGGCTGATGTGGGCATCAGCCCCTACGGAATGGGTTAACCAACGATTGCAAAACATTCGGGACATCGTCCCATATCTGTCCCCGTCGTCCCGAAACAAACCCACGTAAATGGTGAATCAAACAATTGTAGGGACACGGCGTGCCGTGTCCGCAGAAAAACAAATCCCCAAAATGTGAATTAACGAACGGGCGAACACAGTTCGCCCTTACAATTTATACGCACGCGGTTTATTTAATGATTACGGTGTTTCGGGCGGATAATATCCGCCCCTACAATGGTTTATTCTATTTTTTGGGTGGACATCAATAAATCGCCGGCGGGGGCTCCCCGTCGCCCCTACAATTGATATTTTGACATTTTCGATATGTGTCGGGACGTCGAGGACGCCGTCCCCTACAGATTTGTATTCAACACATAAAAAAGGGCGGATAATATCCGCCCCTGCAATGGTTTATTCTGTTTCCTCGTCAGATTCTTCCGCTTCGGTATCCTCGGTTGAGTCCTCTTCCGCTGAGGTCTCCTCTTCGGTTGTATCCTCCTCAGTTGCCTCCTCGTCATCTTCAAGAGGCTCTACCACAGGCGCACTGCCTTCGGTTTTATAAACGGTCACGATAAATCCGTCAACGTTATTTCCCGATATATCGTAATCCACAGAGGTGGGCACGGGAACATAGGTAATCTCTGCACCGTCGTCTGAGGGTACAAAGTAAATTTCATACTCTGCGCCGTTTTCGTCCTCAAAAACGAGATGCTCGCTTTCGTAGGTATAGTTTCTCAGCAGGTCGATGTACTCCTCAAAGCAGAGTCCCTTAGTATACATATAATAAGCGTGAGGAACGCCTACATAGCGGTAATGCCAGGGCTCGTACTGGATTTTTGTGATATCGGTTTTATCCTCGTCATATCTGAGGATTATGCCGTATTTCCAGCAGTTCTGATTGATCCAGTCATACTTGCCTGTGCCGTCGTAGTCCCATGTGGTGCTTGTGGTAAAGTCCACAGCATAGCCAGATTCGTGCTCGCTGTGTCCGGGAAGAGCAACACGCTCTGAAGCGTCAAGGCCTGTAGCCTCAAGGTCCTCGTCATAGAGCTCCTGCTGACGCTCGGTAGTACGATAACCGCCGATAATAACGATATCGTCATAGCCTGTAGCCTTGTTGAAATCGTTGAGCATATCCGTCAGCGGACGGTACATAGCGTTTACGATCTGCATATTGTTATCGTTGCCCACATAGCTTGAAACGTCCTCTTCTCTGAGCTTTTCGTTGAGAGCGATAAGCTCCTCATTGCCTGAATAGTACTTGTGATCGTGATTTACAAGAATAAGATCACCGCGGAACTTGTCCTTAGTAGCGATTTCGGCAGATTCAAAGATGATTTTGTCAGGGTCAACAGGCACGGTAATGGGCTCAGTAACCACCTCGTTTGCAGAGCTGTAAATATAGGGTGATGAACCGACAGGTTCGATTGTGTCGATAGCTTTTTTTACTCCGTATCCCGAAAGAGCCAGAATTACAGCTGAGATACAGATTTCCGTCGTGATTTTTGCGCTTCTGATGCTTTTTCTTTTGCTTACATCTTTGCCCATAATCAGCACTCCTTTTAAAAATTCTTATTTCTCACACATATTTATTAAGCTATTATATCACATCTTTGCATATAAATATAGAGGAGGAGCACAATTTTTGGATTTATGTTGTAAAAACAGCATTATTTTCGCCACGGTAATATACATTTTATACAAAGAACTTCCTCTCATTTAATGCTTTGTGCGCAAAAGAGGGTGTAATTTTCTGTGGTTTTATTACTTGCGGTATAAAATATAATAGATTTAACTTTATACATTCAAAAAATATTAATTATTTGTGCAAAGTCTATAAAATAACCCTATTTGATAGCAATGATGTGCACAATCTTTCGGAAAATACTTGAAAAAAGTCTCTGTTGATGATATAATGTATGTGTAAATAAAAACAGAAGGGCTTTTTGCTTTTTTTGCTAAAAAGCCGTTTTTTATCGCTACAGCTCCTGTGGCTTTTTTAAATATGGAGTAGAGAAGGAGTGATTGATTGTGAATTGTCCAAAATGCGGAACTGAAAATAAGAATAAAAACAAGTTCTGCGTAAAGTGCGGAAGCAATCTGGAAGATCCCGCACAGGTCAATATAGAATCGGTGGATATGGGCGGATACCGATCTGAAGAGGACTACGCATCAGAAAAAAACAGCTTTAAGATAGGAAGCGGTACCTTTACTATAAGTGACCGTGCTCCCGATACGTCAAGCGGTATGTTTACCGCAGATGAGCTTAACGATACAGATGAAGAGTTCGACTTCAGCAGTTTTGACGAGCCCTTTATCCCCAAGCTCGACGCAGACAGAATTGCAGTGCCTAAGGCTAATAAACCGGGCGGTATGCCTAATCAGCCTCAGGGCGGAATGGCTCCTATGGGCGCAATGGCACCAATGGGCGCTCCAAATGGAATGGCTCAGATGGGCGGTATGCCACAGATGGGCGGTGCTCAGGGCGGAATGGCTCCTATGGGTGCTCCCAATGGAATGGCTCCAATGGGCGCTCAGGGCGGAATGGCTCAGATGGGCGGTATGCCACAGATGGGCGGTGCTCCCGCAGGCTTTCCTCAGCAGATGTACGGCCAGCCTATGATGGCTCAGCCTCAGATTGTTGGCTACGACCAGAACGGTATGCCTATTTACGGACAGCCTCAGCCTATGATGGCTCCACAGATAGTCGGCTATGACCAGAACGGTATGCCTATTTACGGACAGCCTCAGCCTATGATGGCTCAGCCTCAGATTGTTGGCTATGACCAGAACGGTATGCCCATTTACGGACAGCCTCAGCCTATGATGGCTCCACAGATAGTCGGCTACGACCAGAACGGTATGCCCATTTACGGACAGCCTCAGCCTATGATGTTCGCTCAGCCCCAGATAGTTGGCTATGACCAGAATGGTATGCCAATTTACGGACAGCCTCAGCCTATGATGGCTCAGCCACAGGGCGGTATGCCTCAGATGGGCGGTGCTCCTCAGGCACAGCCTCAGCAACAGCAGGCTCAGCCACAGCAACAGAAACAGGTCAAGGTTTCAAATGAGTTCTGGAATAACTTTTTCGGCGATGATGACGACGACGATAAGTCGGGTGGAGGCTCTCAGGACGATTTTTTCAGCAAACCCCGTCACGACGCGTCTCGTGATATGGGTGGAGTTTCTGCCGAGGGTATGGACCTGAGCAGACTGAAAAAACAGGAACGCAGAAAAACAAATTATATGAACGATACCCCGGAGGTCGACGCTTCGGCGCTTAAGCCAAATACCGAGGATAAGCTCAATAAAATGTTTATGCGCGGTGCTGTCGCTAAGGTTGACGCAAGCGAGCTTCAGGCTAAATCTGCCGAAAAAACAAAGGATATTATGGGCGTTACAGCTGATGTAGACGCTGAAAATCTTGAGGCTTTCGAGCGTAAAAAGCCCACTGTCGTTATGAATCAGGCAGAAGAGGCTAATGCTGATGACCTTGCGGTTTATGAGCGCGAGCATAAGGAGTCTATTATGGATCAGGCTCTTGAAGCTGTAGAGGCTCTGCCGAAGAAAAAGACAGTTGTAGATGAAATCGACGCAATTGAGCTTCCCGAATATATGCAGGCAAGAAAGACCGTTCATAAGGAAAGCATTGAAATTCCGGGACTTCCAGATATTAAATAAAGGAGTAGTTTAAAATGAAAAAATTTATGCAGGAATTCAAAACATTTATCTCAAGAGGTAACGTTATCGACCTTGCTGTAGGTATGATCATCGGTTCAGCTTTTACAGCTATCGTTACTTCCGTTGTAAATGATATACTTATGCCCCTTATCGGTACAATTATGGGCGGTATCAACCTCAGTAGCCTTTCGTTTGAGGTTCCGTGGAATTTAGCGGGCGATCCCGTTCGTATCTACTATGGTCTGTTCCTTCAGGCTGTACTTAACTTCCTCATCGTTGCTTTCTGTATCTTTATGATCGTAAAGGTTATCAACAAGTTCATAAAGAAGAAGGAGGCTGCTCCCGCTAAGCCTACCAAGGATCAGGAGCTTCTCACAGAGATCAGAGATCTTCTTAAGGCTCAGGCTAAGGCTCAGGGTATTGTTCTTGAGGAGAAAAAGGCTGAAGAAAAGGAAGAGCAGAAGGTTTGATGTTAATTCAAGGGGCAAGGTATGCTTGCCTCTTTGTTTTATTTACACAAAAATACACAGGCTCTGTTGTGCAGATGTACGAATTTCCAGCCTGACGTAAGAAATCTTCCCCCTTGGCGACATTTATTTAATGCAAAAGAAAATAAAAGGAGGTCTTTTTATGAAAGCTAAAAAATTCTTATCGGTAATCACTTCGGCTACAGTCGGACTTTCAATGCTTCTCGGCTCAGGCGTTACTCAGGCTTTTGCTTCGGCTATAGATACTGACGCTTTTACCCCCGTGAGATATTCAAATCAGACTGTTACCACTACTATCAGCGGAGATTACGCTGTAACTACCACAACTCCTGTCACAACGGGAATTTACACAACCACAACAACCGCTGTAACCACTATCGACTATAATGGTATCGGATATCCCTATTCAGGCGAAAAGGTCGTTTCAATCAGCGTTTATGACGAGGATACAGGCTACAACATCTTTGGTAATGTTGATGTTACCGCAAGACTTCTTACATCTGAGGATATCGACAATGGTACTGAGGGTGTAGATATCGCTTCGTGGAATCTCGATGAGGAAAATATCCAGCCCTATGCTCTGACTGTTCCCTATACTGTTGAATATGAGGGACAGATGCTCTTTATCGGCGTTTATATCGACAACTACACCGATATTTCCTACAACGATATTCAGGAGACTCTTTTCGTTTTTGAGCCTCTCTGTGATGACGCTGTTTACGAGTATAATGTTCCCCTTGATAAGTCTTATGTGACAACTCTTGCTCCACTTGATTACTGCGAGTGCTGTGGCAAGGATTTAGAATTGGGCGAGGGTTTACGCTCTCCTTTAGGACTTTACATCTGTCAGGATTGCTCCGACGCAGGTCTGGGAGGCACTACAACTGCTCCTCAAACAACTACCCAAATCGAATACTGTGACTGCTGTGGTTATGGAGTGTCCGGAGGTAACGGCGTTTTCACCATAGACGGATTCTTCTACTGCAATCAGTGTGTTGATGAAGGTCTTGTAGAGGTCCATACTACAACTACTACCACTACAACAACTACTACAGTTAACACTCATACAACTCCGAGAAATGTTATCTGCGACGGCTGTGGCTACGGAGCTTTCGAGTATAACGGACAGTATGTGGGCGACCTCTTCTATTGCTACGAGTGCGTTGAAGACGGTCTGGCAACAGCAATAACTACCACTACAACGACTGTAACTACACTTAACACTCATACAACTCCGAGAAATGTTATCTGTGACGGCTGTGGCTACGGAGCTTTTGAGTATAACGGACAGTACGTCGGCGACCTCTTCTACTGCTACGAGTGCGTTGAGAAAGGTCTGGCAACAACTACAACTACCGCAGATGTTGATTACTGCGACTGCTGTGGCGCTGATATTCCCGAAGGACAGGGATATCATACTCCTCTCGGACTATATATCTGTCAGGCGTGTAAAGATGCCGGCGCAGGCGGTACAACTCCTCCGATTACTACAACAACTACAAATGAAATGGAATACAATGTGAGCGTTGACAGCTCAAATGCCAAGACTGTTTACAACGTGGGCGAAAGACTCAGCCTTTCGGGTGTAAAGGTTTCGGGAAGCTGTAGCGACGGCGAAATGTGCGGAGATATCTTCGGTCAGGAGCTTCTTTCACTCCTTGAAAGCGGTACTGTATCAGTTGATACATCTGAATTCAACAGCAATTCAGTGGGAGTCTACAGAATTTACGTAACCTTCGGCACAGCAGTTGATTACTATGAGGTTTACGTTGTTGACGGTACAGGTACAACTACAACTACTACCGCCACAACAACACCAATATCAACTACTGACGGTATATATACAACTACCACCACAACAGTTACTACGACAACTGTACATTACGACTACAGAACAGTTCTGGAATACGACTCTTCTGAAATGAAGACAGGCGAAACAAGAGCCATTTACTTCTACAATGCATACAGCCAAGTTGGCATAGATCCTTTTATCAGCGGGGCTTCGGATAATATCTCCTATGCGTACGTTGAGGGTACAAATGTTATTTATATAACTGCTCTTTCAGCTGGCGAGGCTGAGCTCTATATAAGAGAGAGCACCTGTGCTTTCGGAGCTTATGTGAATATTACCGTTACCGCGGAGACAGAGGAGGGTACTTCAGACTGTATTCCTTATGAATTCGGCGACGCTGATATGGACGGACAGGTTAAGATGAACGACGTTGTTATGGTGCTCTGCTATTCGGCAAATCCCGAAAAATTCCCTCTGAATGATGAGGTAAAGCAGTACTGCGACGTTTATCAGACAGGCGACGGCGTTGATCTTTCGGACGCTCTGGAAATGCAGAAATACGTTGCACAGGTAATCTCACATTTTTCCGTAGAGAAATAAAACCAAAGGACCTCTTATGGCAGTCACCCATAGGGAAGAATAAAAAGTTATGTAATACGGAGAGTTTTCAGCTCTCCGTATTTCTTTTGTTTAAGACATCTTACCTACATGGGTAAAGTAGATGTCGATATTCTGAGTTTTCTTGCCTGTAGTTTCGTCCTTGACCTTTTCGTGAATTTCAATTTTGGAAATAAAAGTATGCAGGATTTCGGGAGTAAGCTCCTGAATATCAGTGAATTTCTTGGCGAGTTCAATGAAGGTTTTGGAGCTTCCTGATTTGGAATTCATTTCATCAACTACAGCTTCAAGTGTTGATATATCAGTTTCAAGCTGTTTCTTTTCTTCGACATAGCCCTGTGACAGCATTTGAAACTGTTCATCTGTAATTCGTCCAAGAGCGTTATCCTCATATAGCTTTCGGAATATCGTACTCACCTCAGACAGCCTTTTCCTGTGCTTATCCAGTAGCTTCTGCTTATCCTTAAGCTCTTTCTTTAGCTGTGTTTCAGAGTTCTTGTTGATATACTCAGCAAATTCCTCTGTTCGTTCTCTTGCAAATTCTGTAACTCTGCGGATTTCTTCAAGCGCAATTTCATACAGGACTTTTTCATTTATCGAATGGATCGAACATTTAGCTTTGCCTTTCTTACGATACTTGGCACAGATGAAATGAAACCTCTCAGATTTAATTGAGTCTCCCGACACAAAGTACAGCTTACTTTTGCAGTCTGCACAGAACAGTATACCTGCAAAGATACTCTTATAACCTGTCTTGGTACGTCTGCGTTTCCCGTCTCGGAGCTTCTGAACAATATCCCATGTTTCCTGAATTACAATAGCTTCATGAGTATTCTCAATCATAACCTGTTGTTCCTTTGGTCTGATTCGCTTTCGGTGGTCTTTGTAGGAGATATTCTCAGTTTTCAGATTCAGCGTGTGTCCAAGATAAATTACATTTTCCAAAATGTCTGTAATTGTACGCACACTCCACGAAAACGGAAGTTCCTCGTTAAGTCCTGTAAGTCTTACTCCGCTTCTTTTGAATTCATACATGGTAGGAGTATAAATCTTATCATTTTCAAGAATACGTGCTATCTGAGTCGGTCCAATTCCTTCTGCACACATCTGAAATATTCTTTTCACCACAGGAGATGTTTCAGGATTGGGGATAATCTGCTTAGGATTATCGGGGTTCTTCATATATCCGTAAGCAGGACGTGTTGCAACTCTTTCACCTCGCTGAGCCTTGATTCTCCAGGTGGCTCTGATTTTCTTACTCGTTTCCTTTACATGAAACTCATTGAAAATATTGTAGAAAGCTGCCATATCAGTTCCCGATGAGTTGGGATTTGCAGTATCGACATTATCATTGATTGCAATATACCTCACGTTGTTTTTGGGGAAATATTCTTCTGTGTACAGTCCTACATGAAGATGATTTCTTCCGAGACGTGATAAATCCTTTGTGATAATGGTTGCAATTTTCCCGTTATCCACATCATCAATCATACGCTTGAAGTCGGGACGCTCAAAATCAACTCCAGAATATCCGTCATCGATATAGTACTGTGTATTAAAAAATCCGTGTTCGTCTGCATACTTTTTCAGAATATCCTTCTGATTTGAAATGCTGTTGCTCTCTCCTGCAAGCTCATCTTCGTGACTGAGCCTACAGTATAAAGCTGTTATCTTATTTCGGTCCGGTGTGTTATTCATTCATCAATCCTCCTGTTCTGCCACCGTGTCATTCCCGTTTAAGCGTGCCGACAAAGTAAACTTCAAGTTCAATTTTGCTTTATGTCGGCACAACTGGGAGCGGCGGCTCGCCGTCCAAACCGATTGAGATCACATACAATATATCACAATCGGTTTGAAAAGTCCAGCTATTTACAATATTTTTTCTGCTGCACTCCTGAGCAGAAATTTCAGTTTATCCTCTGCTGTAGACTTGGATTTCATATCAAACACAGAATTGATGTGGTAGACAATCCCACCGATCGTCTTACAGTGTGTTGTGATATA
>SVNM01000070.1 GCA_015066875.1 Ruminococcus sp. | reverse complement strand
GCCTCTTTTGCAAAGGCAAAGGAGCTTCTGAAAAAGGGCTTTTCGGGATATAAGGTGACGACTCCGGGATTTCTTGACGAGTTTCTTCGTCCGCTGAGAGTAAAAAACGGCAGAGAAAATGCTGTTGAGCTGGAGCTTGAAACTCAGAATACCATTGTAATTCCTGTGGGAGCGGTAGAGCTTTCGCAGAGGATAGTTATTCCCGAATACATAAATGCTCCCGTAAAAAAGGGAGAAAGGATAGGAACGGCAGGCTTTTACAACGGAGATACTCTTGTCTATGAAACGGCAATTGTCACGAAAAATGATGTGAAAAAGATATCGTTGGGGTACATTTTTAAGGAATTATTGTTAAACCTCATAGAAAAGTGAGTGTATAATTGTATGGAATGTACAATTGTTGCGATTGTACTTGAAAAAATTACGAAAATATAGTATTATAATAGTGGTAAATTATATTGTATGAGAGCTTGCTCTTGTACAAACTGGAGGTAAATATAATGTCTTTAAAACTCAATGCAAAATATCTGGAAGGCTTTGTAAACGCTGACGAGATGGCAGGCATCAAGGCACAGGTTGATGCAGCTGCTCAGGCTCTTCACAGCAAAACAGGTCTCGGTAATGATTTCTTGGGCTGGGTTGAGCTTCCTACAGACTATGACAAGGAAGAATTCGCAAGAATTAAGGCTGCAGCTGAGAAAATAAAGTCAAATTCCGATATTCTTATCGTAATTGGTATCGGCGGTTCATATCTCGGTGCAAGAGCTGCTATCGAGCTTCTCAAATCGCCTCTTTACAATAATATGAAGAAGGATACTCCTGACATCTACTATGTCGGAAACAGTATCAATCCTACTTACCTTAACGAGATTATTTCTCTCTGCGAGGGTAAGGATTTCTCAGTAAACGTTATCTCAAAGTCAGGTACAACTACTGAGCCCGCTCTTGCTTTCCGTATCTTCAAGAAAATGGTTGAGGATAAGTACGGTAAGGAAGGCGCTAAGGAGAGAATTTTCGCTACAACCGACAAGGCAAGAGGAACTCTTAAGAATCTTTCAGATACAGAGGGTTATGAGACTTTCGTTATTCCCGATGACGTAGGCGGTCGTTTCTCAGTTCTTACAGCTGTAGGTCTTCTTCCTATCGCTGTTGCAGGTTGCGATATCGACGCTCTTATGAAGGGCGCAGCAAAGGCTCAGGCAGACTTTATGGCTGATTTCGACAACAATGACTGCTATAAGTACGCTGCTCTCAGAAATATCCTTTACAGAAAGGGCAAGTCTGTAGAAATGCTCGTTTCTTATGACCCCAGCTTCGTTATGATGTCTGAGTGGTACAAACAGCTCTTCGGCGAAAGCGAAGGCAAGGATAACAAGGGTATCTTCCCATCATCTGTTGTTTTCTCAACAGACCTTCACTCAATGGGCCAGTATATTCAGGACGGCGCAAGAATTATGTTCGAAACCGTTGTTGATATCAAGACTCCCAAGAAGGACTTCTTCCTTGAGGAAGATGCTGATAACCTTGACGGACTCAACTTCCTCACAAACCAGAATATGTCTGTTGTAAACAGAAAGGCTTTTGAGGGTACAGTTCTTGCTCATACAGAGGGCGGAGTTCCCAACATCATTCTTGAGCTTGAGGATACAACAGAGGAAAGCGTCGGCTATATGATCTACTTCTTTGAGAAGGCTTGTGCTATTTCAGGCTATGTTCTCGGAGTAAATCCCTTCAACCAGCCCGGCGTTGAAAGCTATAAGGCTAATATGTTCGCTCTTCTGGGCAAGCCCGGCTATGAGGGACAGAAGGCTGAACTTGAAGCTAAGCTCGGCTAAAAACCGGCTTCAGATATACCAATAAAATCACACAAAGCCGAAACTACTTCGGCGAAAGGAGTAAATTATGATTAAACTTATTACCGGTAAAAAGGGTACAGGAAAAACTAAGATTCTTATCGATATGATCAACGATTCAGTTAAGACAACTACAGGTAGCCTCGTATGCATCGAAAAGGGCGAGACAATCAGACGCTCAATCAGCTACAAGGTTAGATGGTGCGATACAGAGCAGTTTGGTATCAACGGCTATGAGGCATTCTATGGCTTCCTCGCAGGTATGCTCGCAGGAAACTACGATATCAAGGAAGTTTTCGTAGACGGTATCTTCAAGATCGGCGGACGCGACTACAACGAGTTCGGCGCAATGCTTGAGAAGATCGACAAGCTTGCTGAGGATACAACAGTTGTATTTACAGTTTCTGCTGATGAGGCTGAGCTTTCTGAAAACGTAAAGCAGTTTATCAAGTAATTGTAAAGAAATTTCGTAAAAACGAAAACTTTCTATTGACAGAAAGTAACAATTGGTGTATAATATAATGCGTGATGCTCTAAAAGGATTTGTAATATGATAATTAATTTAAAAGAACTTTTCAATATTGTCGGGGAAAGAAAAGAGCTTGATTGCCTTATCGGTCAGGACGAGCTTTCCGATGTCAGAGGCTGTAGCTTCTGTTCCCCAGTACACGTAAAGGGCAGAATATACAATAAAGCCGGTGTGGTTTATCTGAAGTATTCTGTTGATTTTACGCTGAATATCACCTGTGACAGGTGCTTGGCAGAGCTTGAAAGGGATTATCATTTCGAGTCTGAACATATTGTGGTTTCTTCCGTAAGCAGTGATAACGATGAGTATATCGTTGCTGATGGAGAGAGCATTGATTTGAATGAAATTGCTGTTACAGATTTGCTTTTGCAGTTGCCTACCAAGAATCTCTGCAAGGAAGATTGCAAGGGATTATGTATGGTCTGTGGCTGTGATCTTAATGAATCTGAATGCGATTGTCTAAATTAAACTGAGCGTATAATGCTCTGTAAGGAGGTGCCAGAATGGCTGTACCAAAGAGAAAAACTTCCAAGGCAAGACGTGATAAGAGACGTTCAGCAGTATGGAAGCTTGATGCACCTGCAATGTGCAAGTGTGATAACTGTGGCGCATACAAGGCTCCACATAAGGTTTGCAAAAATTGCGGTTTCTATAAGGGCGTTGAGGTTCTTAAGATGGACGCTGAATAATCGGCTTAACCCGATAACGAGGAGGAGAGGAAGGTTATCTTCCTCTCTTTTTTAGCATCAGGAAATTCAGATGAAAAGTTTGTAAGACAGGAGGTGCTTGAAGTTTGGTAAGGATAAAAAATGTGGAAAATGGCTCATCTGCGTACAGGGCAGGTATCTGCGCAGGCGATCTGCTTGAAAAAATCAACGGAAATATCATAAATGATGTTCTCGATTATATGTTTTATGTGGCTGAAGAGTCGATTGTGCTTGAGGTTTCAAGAGACGGGAAAAATCTCAGCTTCAATATAACCAAAAGTGAATATGATGACCTGGGACTTGGCTTTGATACTTTTCTTATGGATAATAAGCAGTCTTGTCATAATAAGTGCGTGTTCTGCTTTATCGACCAGATGCCCCCGGGAATGAGAGAAACTCTTTACTTCAAGGACGATGACGCAAGACTTTCCTTCCTTCAGGGAAATTACGTTACTCTTACAAATCTTGAGCAGTCTGATATTGACCGCATCATCAGAATGAAGCTTAATATCAATGTTTCCGTTCATACAACAAATCCTGAGCTGAGATGCAGGATGATGAATAACCGTTTCGCAGGCGAAAAGCTGAAATACCTCAGACAAATGGCTGATAACGGGATTAAACTCAACTGCCAGATAGTGTGCTGTCCGGGACTCAACGACGGCGACGAGCTGAGACGTTCTCTTCAGGATTTAGGCGAGCTTATGCCAAACCTTACAAGTATGGCGGTTGTTCCTGTGGGACTTACTAAATTCCGTGAGGGACTTTATCCGCTTACAGGCTTTACTAAAGAGTCTGCCTGTGAAACTCTTGATATTATTGAGGAGTATCAGCAGATTTTCCTTGAAAAGTTCGGTACAAGAACTGTTTTTCCTTCGGACGAGTTCTTCCTTATTGCTGAAAGAGAACTTCCCGATGAGGAGTATTATGAGGAGTATCCCCAGTATGAAAACGGAGTGGGTATGCTCCGCTCAATTATAGATGAATTTGATAAGGCTCTTGAAATGGCTGAGTGGGAGGGCGAAAATCCCCGCCACGTGACCATTGCTACGGGCTATGCTCCGTATAAAATTATTAAGGAGCTTGCTGATAAGGCTCAGGAGCGTTTCCCGCTTCTGAAATGCGACGTGTATCCCATAAGAAATGACTTTTTCGGCGAAACTATCACCGTTACGGGACTCATTACAGCTCAGGACCTTATAGCTCAGCTTAAGGGAAAAAATCTCGGCGATGAGCTTCTTATATCCTCGGCTATGCTGAGAAGAGATACACAGGACTTTCTCGATGACCTTTCCGTAGGCGACGTCGAGGAAGCTTTGAATACGAAAATAAGAGCGAACGGCAATGACGGTTACGAATTGCTTGACGCTATAATGGGAATAACATATTGATATGTTTCGGAAAGGAGATGTAATTTATGTCATTACCGATAGTTGCAGTTGTAGGACGTCCTAATGTGGGAAAGTCAACACTGTTCAATAAATTAATTGGCCAGAGATTATCCATTGTTGAGGATACTCCCGGTGTTACAAGAGACAGAATCTACTCAAAGTGTGAGTGGAGAAGCAGAACCTTTATGGTGGTTGATACAGGCGGTATCGAGCCCGACAGCACCGATGTGATACTCTCACAGATGCGCCGTCAGTCAGAGCTTGCCATTGAAAAGGCAGACGTAATCGTTTTTGTTACCGATATCAGATGCGGAGTTACTGCTGATGACTATGCCGTAGCTGAAATGCTCATAAAAAGCGGTAAGCCTGTTGTGCTTGCAGTTAACAAGTGCGATTCTCCCGGCGAGCCTCCGCTGGAGCTTTACGAGTTCTATAATCTCGGTCTTGGCGAGCCATTCCCCATTTCATCGGCTCACGGACACGGCACAGGCGATATGCTTGACGAGATTTTCAAGTACTTCCCCGACGGCGAAGAGGAAGAGTACGATGAAGAGTACATCAAGGTTGCCGTAATCGGAAAGCCTAATGCGGGAAAATCCTCGCTGATAAACAAGATTGCAGGTGAAGAGCGTGCTATTGTTTCCGATATTGCCGGAACAACACGTGACTCTACCGATACGATAATCGAAAACGAGTTCGGCAAGTTTGTTTTCATTGATACAGCGGGCATCAGAAAGAAGTCTAAAATCAATGAGAAAATCGAGCATTACAGCGTTCTGAGAGCTTATATGGCTGTAGACCGTGCAGACGTATGCGTTATTATGCTTGACGCTAATGAGGGCTTTACAGAACAGGACTCTAAGGTTGCGGGATATGCTCACGAACAGGGTAAGGCTTGCGTAGTTGCCGTTAATAAGTGGGATTTAATCGAGAAAAACGATAAGACTATGCAGGAGTTCCGTACAAAGCTTGAAAATGATTTCAGCTTTATGTCATATGTGCCCTTTGTGTTTATCTCTGCCAAAACAGGACAGCGTATCAATAAGCTTTACGAGCTTATCAAGTATACTCACGGACAGAACAGTATGCGTATCTCAACAGGTATGCTCAACGATGTTCTTGCATATGCTACTACAAGAGTTCAGCCTCCGTCAGATAAGGGCAGAAGACTGAAGATCTACTATATGACTCAGCCTTCCACAAAACCGCCTACGTTCGTTACCTTTGTAAACCGTGCGGACCTTTTCCACTTCTCGTACAGAAGATACATTGAAAATCAGATACGCTCTACCTTCGGACTTGAAGGTACTCCCGTAAGATTTATCGTTCGTGAGAGGGGAGGAAACGATAAGTAATGAACTTTTTACTTGCAATAGGTGTATCTGCCATTATAGGTTATCTGCTGGGAAGCTGTAACTTCTCAATAATCGTAGTCCGTCTTGTAAAGGGCGAGGATATACGCACTATGGGAAGCAAGAATGCAGGACTTACAAATACTCTCAGATGTGCCGGAAAAGGCTGTGCGCTGATGACTCTTATCGGCGATCTTGGCAAGGGAGTTGTGGCAGTTATCCTTTCAAGACTTGTCTGCTCAGCTCTTGAAGCGGGACTTTCTCCCGATAACAACACTTACTATATAGGCTACATTGCAGGACTTTTTGCCATAATAGGACACGTTTTTCCGCTGTATTACGGCTTTAAGGGCGGTAAGGGAGTCTTGGTGGGCGTTTCTACATTCATTATCGTCGACTGGAGAATTTTCTGTATTCTCATTGCGATTTTCGCAGTAATACTTGCCATTTCAAAATATGTTTCGCTTTCATCTATTATAGCAACAGCTTGCTGTCCGCCTATGGTATTTGTAATAGAGCTTCTCAGCAAAACAGATTGGAAGATCTGTCTTTTGTATGCTGTTCTTGCAATTCCCATGGCTTCGCTTATAATCTGGATGCACAGAAGCAATATCGAAAGACTTAAAAACGGCACTGAAAATAAGTTCTCGTTCAGTTCAAAAAAGAGCTGAGGAAAATAATAATACTATGAATGATTTTTTTGATACCTCAGAGTACAGCGATGTAAAGGTCAAGCGTCTTTTCAAGAACATGGGTGAAATATCCGAGGGCTCAAGCGTGAGGATAGCTCCCTATGGCGGAGATCCGGGCGATCAGCATACCCACGATGAATACGATCACCTGTATATTGTGACAAAAGGTGAGGTAACCTTGTTGCTGTGCGATAATAAAATTGTCCTTAAAGAGGACGACTATTTTCTTGTGAAGGGTTGTATTCCGCACTCGCTGTGGAATCATACTTATGGGGAAACATCATTGATTGATATTTCAATTAAATAAAAACAGGGGAATATCCCACGAAAGGAGACTGCAATGGCTGATATAGTAATTCTGGGCTCAGGAGGATTCGGACTGAGCATTGCAATTATGGCTGAAAGATACGGACACAACGTAACTGTTTGGTCAAAATTCCAGTCGGAAATTGATGAGATAAGAGCTCACGGAGAGCATAAACAGAAGCTTCCGGGTGCATCTGTTTCGGAAAGAATAGGGCTTACAAGCGATATATCCTGTGCTAAAGACTGCGACATACTTATTTTCGGAATTCCGTCGCTGTTTGTAAGAGACGTTGCAAAGCTGGTAAAGCCTTATATAAGCAAGGATACTGTTATAGTAAATACAGGAAAGGGCTTTGAGGAAGGCTCACTCAAGCTTCTCAGCACAGTTCTTGAGGAGGAGCTTCAGTCAGAAAACATTGTAGTTCTTTCAGGTCCCTCGCACGCTGAGGAGGTTGCAAGAGGAATTCCCACCACAATAGTAGCTTCATCTAAGAATATGAAGGCAGCTGCTTATGTGCAGGAAACTCTTTCAAACGGCTCGCTGAGAATTTACCTTAACAGTGACGTAGTCGGCTGTGAAATCGGCGGAGCTCTCAAGAACATTATAGCTCTCTGTGCGGGAATATGCGACGGTCTTGGCTACGGCGACAACACAAAGGCTGCACTTATGACGAGAGGAATTCACGAAATAGGACGTGTAGCTGTTGCAATGGGAGCCGATATGATGACTCTTGCGGGACTTACAGGCATTGGTGATCTTATTGTAACCTGTACAAGTATGCACAGCAGAAACAGACGTGCGGGAATTCTCATCGGACAGGGAATTTCTCCTCAGGAGGCAGTAGAGCGTGTAGGCACTGTAGAAGGCTATCACTGCTGTAAAACAGCCTATGCATTATCAAGAAAGCTTGGTGTAGAGATGCCTATTACCGAACAGCTCCACAAGGTGCTTTTTGAAAACAGCGATGTAAGAGAAGCACTTGGAATGTTAATGAAGCGTCCGCAGAAATACGAAGCAGAATTATAAGAAAAAGAAAAGCTGACGGAAAACCGTCAGCTTATTTTTATGCTGTAGAACTATTTACAGCTGTTCTTTTTGATAACAAGGCGTATATCCTCGCCCTTGAACTCCATACAGGTGTAAACAGCGGTGATACGTGAAACGACACGCTCGTCATAGCGACGGCGTATTCCCGCATAATCCAGATTTGTACTGATGATAGTAGGCTTTCCGCGATTAAGACGAGTGTTGATAATATTGTAAATGGTAGAGCTGTAGAACTGTGTTTCGTACTCTGTACCCAGGTCATCGAGGATAAGAAGCTCAGTATCCATAACAAGGTCAATAGTGTCGCTTGAGTGGTCACGGCTGAAATGCTCACGCTCGATACTGCGGAGAATATTTATAGCCGAGTCATAAACCACGCTGTAGCCTTTTTCAAGCACAACAGAGGCTATTGCAAGGGAAAGGTGAGTTTTTCCCAGACCTGTTTTGCCGAACATAAGAATACTCTCTGATTTGGGAGTGAATTCGCAGGCGTATCTCTTGCAGAAATTAAGGATACGGCTCATAGTTTCCCTGTCCTGAGGAGGATAGTAGTCAAGAGTAAAGCTGTCGAAAGAGGAAAGGCTGAGCTGAGTATTTCTGTTCATTTCATCGGCAGAAAGCGATCCGCAGAGCTTTTTAAGGCAGTGGCAGATTTCGCCGTTTGAGTAACCTGTATCACAGCAGTCACTGCAGTGATAGTGAAGGTCGAGGTAGTCGGCAGTATATCCGTTTGAAACAAGAAGCTGACGAGCCATATTCTGAGCGTTGACATTAAACTCTTTCAGACGGTTGATTTCCTCCTGAACATTTCTGCCCTTTGCCTGAGAAATGATATTGATAAGCTCCTTACCCGTATTAAAGAGCTGATTGTTGATTTCACCTATCTGAGGGATTATGCGGTTTATCTCTCGAATACGCCATTCCTGTTCCTGAACGGCTTTTATACGTCTGTTTGAGATTATACCCAGAGCTTTTTCAAAAATAGAATTATCCATTATGATACACCTCAAAAATTGTTAACGAAGATTTTATATTTATCCACATCGAAGTCATCACCTGTTGAAGAAGCTTCATTGTTTTTCTTATCACGGAAGCTTTCCTCAGCATTTTTCACATCGGTAACAGTGGCAAAACCGCTGTCGCGCCAGGAGATGAGTATTTTGTTGATATATTCAAAATTAAGCTTATCGATTTGCTCAATAGTCTTTTCGTAAGCATAGTGGATAAGCTCCATATTAAAGCCAATAGACTGCCACTCAGCGATTCTTTCAGCCTGTTTAGTGGTAGGCTTACGCTTCATTTCAAAGCATTTCATAATACGCGAAGTAAAGTCGTGGCTTGCATTGAGACGGCAGACCTCTTCCTGAGCAATTTCAAGAGTATTTATTTCGTTTTCGCTCCAGCTGAAAGCGATTTTCTCAATATAGGAAGAGTTTGTTTTATCTATAGAAATGCAGTAGGAGAGCAGAGTAATAATAACCTCGATTTTCAGTCCCAGATATGTATAAATCCATATAAGAGAATTCTGCTGAGTATGGTTAAGTGTTCCGAGACAGCTTTCAGCCATTTTGAAAAGCTGAGTGATTTCAGCAGAGTCTCTCATACAAGCGGAAATTTCCGAAGGAGTAAGGTTGACTCTTTTACGCGCTGTAACCTCCGGCTTTGGAGTAGGATTGTCTGTTTTCGGGAGATTATCCGCAACAGGCTTTACAGCGACAGGAGCTGAAGGCGCCGACATAATCGAGCTGTTCTGAATAGAGCAAGGCGAGCTTTCTTTAAGCACATTAGCCTGTTGCCAGAACATAACAGCATCAGCTATACAGTCAGCGGGAACACCTGTATTCAGGGATATTTCCTCATCAGAGCAGGCTCTTCCCGAATTTCTCAGCAGATAAACAAGAACCTTAAGCTGATCGCCTGTAGCAAGTTTAAGAAAATTATCTGCAACGATACAGGGGATACCGAACATAGCTCCCCAAACGCCACTATCGGCTGAAAAATTCATAAAAGCACCTCCTAAGAATAAAATACGAAACGATATAAAATAATTATACCACAAACAAAGGGAAATTTCAACAGTCAGAAAGGAATTGTATCGTACATTTTTTTCAGCTTGGAGATAGCTTTTTTTTCAAGGCGTGAGACGTAAGAACGTGAAATTCCAAGTCTTTCAGCAGTTTCGTTCTGTGTATGAGGAGTTTTCCCGTAAAGTCCGTATCTGTATACAATAATTTCCAGCTCACGTTTATCGAGACACTGCTCAAGAAATCTGTAAAGCTGAGCTGAACGGATATTGAACTCAATCTGCTGGTGTATATCGTTACCGTCATCGATAAGGTCCATAAGAGTCAGGGTATTTCCGTCCTTATCGGTATCGACGGGCTCATCGATGTAGATGTCTCCCGCTGATTTTTTTAATGAGCGGAAGTTCATCAGGATTTCGTTTTCGATACATCTGCTTGCGTAGGTAGCAAAGCGGGCTCCCTTGGTGTAATCGAAGGTAGAGACAGCTTTAATTAGTCCTACAGTACCGATGGAAATAAGCTCATCCTGTTCATTGGGTGAAGCTACATACTTTTTTATTATGTGAGCCACAAGCCTGAGGTTATGTTCAATGAGCTCTGAGCGAGCCTTTTTATCGCCCTCAGCCATTTTTCTGAAGCACTCCTCCTCGTCCTTTTTGGAAAGAGGTTTAGGAAAAACATTACTGCTTTCGATATGAAGAGCAAAAAAGAAAAGATTTCTGATAAGTTCAATAAGCATAGCAAGCCTCCGTAGCGGATAATATTTTTATATTATCCTATGCTGAAAAGCTTGCACATTATTTCATAAAATAAAAAGGACAGAGGTTAAAGGTACTGTCTATACGGAAGCATTATGCGTATTTAGTGGGGGAACCTTTCTGAAGAAAGTTTATGCCTGACAGGCACCCGTCCCCTCTGTCAGCTTCGCTGACATCTCCCCACA
>SVNM01000069.1 GCA_015066875.1 Ruminococcus sp. | reverse complement strand
CCCGCAGTAGTTGTGACCGTAAAAGCCTGAACTGTCAGGCTGTATAGTATCATCATTGATTATATGGAGCGCAAACATCTGCACTGCACAGAATATCAGAAATCCGATTATGAGCATTCTGACTGTAAAACTTATGAGATGAAATTTTTTCTGCAGATTGTCTGTGTCCATAATAATGTCTCCAATGAAGTATTACCAGCCCATTTCCATAAGCCAGTTATTAAGTGCACGTTCACGCTCTCTCATCTGAGTTGCATTTTCGTACTTACTTAAATTATACTCTCCTTTTATGTTTCCGTCAACTATATACATTACTCTTGAGCATTTTGAAGCTACCTTTACGTCGTGAGTTACAAGCATTATTGTTGTGCCCTCGCTGTTGAGCTTTGTAAGCTCCTCCATAACCTCATCAGAGCTTGTGCGGTTGAGGGCGCCTGTAGGCTCGTCTGCGAAAATCATCTTCGGATTGTTTATCATACTGCGACAGATGCAGGCACGCTGGAGCTGTCCGCCTGATACCTCGTTGATATCGTTGTCGGCTATGTCGATTATTCCAAGCTTTCTCATAAGCTCCTGTCCGCGCTGAGCTGTCTTGCTACGGCTTTCCTTGTTCTTTTCTGATTGTACCGCAGGAAGTATGATGTTGTCAAGTACTGTGAGATTTTTCAGCATATACATCTGCTGGAAGATAAATCCCATTTCGTCAAGGCGGAGGTCAGCAAGCTCTTTTTCTCCCATTTCTGCAATGTTCTTTCCGCAGAATGAAACCTGTCCCGCTGTTACCGAGTCCATTCCCGATACTGCGTAGAGAAGTGTGGATTTTCCTGAGCCTGAGGGTCCCATTACGGCAACCATTTCTCCTTCGGATATGTTGAAATTCACGTTCTTGAGCACGTTGTTCTGTCGCTTGTTTACGATGTATGTCTTGCAGAGGTCCTTAACTTCCAAAATATTCATAATTATCTGTCCTTTCTTACTCTATACCGGCTGTGTCTGAGGATTTGATTTTTCTTGTGTAAAGTGATGTAAGATATGCGCTTACTGTTGTTGTGGCAAGCACTGTAAGCGGTATTATCACAAGCATTTCTATGGGATTTGTTGTATATTTCACGCCTGTTTCAAGTCCCATCATTCTGAATACAGGGTCTATGCAGAGCTTTGTAAGCGGTAATGAAATTATTTCGCTGATGATTACTGCCATTAAGCCTATAACTCCGAAGCGGAGTGCGTGATAGCCGTAGATTTTGCTGTTTCGTGTGCCTATTGCCTTTAGAAGTGCGATTTCACCCTGTTCCTTTGCAATGAACGAACGCTCCATAAGAACTGTAATAAGCGTTGCAAGCACTATTGTGAGGATTACTGTCATTGACTTTATTGCTTCAAGTGTTTCTGTTACTCCAAGCATATCGGCTACGACTTCCTTGCATGTTGATGCTTCACCGTATTCAGGCAGAAGCTCCTCGATTTTATCGGCTCTGCGCCGGATTTCCTTATAATCAGGATTATCCCTGAATTTTATCATTGCTCCCATACCGCCCTGAGCGTCAATGTAGTTGAGGTCTGCTTCCTGATGGACTCTTACGCCGTCACCCATACTCAGCATGGACTGGAAATATGCTGTGATGATGAACTCCTTATCGCCGTCATAGGTTTTGATCGTTACTGTGTCGCCTATCTCAGCGTCAATCTTTTTTGCGGATATTTTTGTTATTGCTATTTCGTTGGGATACTCCGGAGCATCGCCCTCGATGTATTCGTACACATCAGCTGTTGTTCCCGTACCCTTCATAATGGGCGGATTTATCTTCTTGCCGTTATGCTCTACAGAAAGAATAAACTGTATTTCGGTTGAAACGTCTGCGGGCATACCGTTTTCTTCAAGAGTCTTTTCGATTTTCTCAAGGTCTGCTTCAATGCGCTTCTCTCCGCCTTCTGTAAGATATTCCATAAACTGCTTTTCAAGTGACATCGATACATCGTATTCTGTCATACCAAAGGTTGTAATGAGACTTCCGCTTTTCATTGTTGCCACTGTGTTGGAAAGTATCAGCAACAGCGACATACACAGCATAAATGTTATCGTTACTATGCTGTAGCGTCTGGGTGCGCTTACTATATCGTTTACCGCAAGGAATGTTGTTGATGAAAGCTTTGACTTTCCAAGACTCATTACACTCTTCTTGCGGAAACGCTCGCCTGTCTGTCCGTTTCTGATTGCGTCTATGGGAGTCATTTTCTTTACCTTGCCTGTACAGCCATAGCAGAACAGTAATATTACTGCAATTACAAGCAACGCACATAGAATATTTATCATTACAGGCTTCTGATTTGTCAATATAATCGTCATTGAGGAAATGCTCATAAGCATTTCTGCAAAGGGAAAGCTGAGAATAAGTCCGATTACTGCTCCGATTACGGAAATTCCTGTATATTTTATAAGGTAAAGTGCTCTTATTCTGAAGTTGCTTATGCCGATTGCCTTCATTACGCCGATTTCACGAAACTCCTCTGAAAGTGTAAAGGTTATGGTAAATCTGAGCACTACAAATGCAACTGCAATGAGGATTACGCTTACTACAAGAAGTATTCCTGTTATCATCATATCAAATATGTATGTGAATTTGAGAAGCTCCTTATCGCCTGCAAAGCCGAAATCATCGGTAGCTTCTGAAATCTCTGAAAGAGTCTTTTCAAGGTCGTCTGTGTGAAGGTAGTAGAGGTTTCCGCCGTAATATTCATCTATAGCTTCATCTGACGCATAAACCTGAAAATCCTTTTCATTAACGATATATCTTGTCATTGAGTTCATATTTGAGCCTAAGCAAGCGTCCTTTACTGTGCCGGCAAAGGTGAATTCACAGGTTATGTCCTCAAGTGTTATGGTTACCTTATCACCCTTTTTTACGCCGATTTCCTCTGCCTTGCCCGCTGTTATGTAAAGCTCGCCCGGATTTACAGATTCAAGTATGCTTCCGTCTGAAAGGAAATAGTTTATTGCAAGCTCAGCGTCGCTCATAAGCATATTTGTACCGCTCACAGCTTCCATTGACTCGTCCTCAAAGACAATATCATCAACCGTCATAAACATAATCTGCTCTTTGCTGTATTTTTCAATTGACTCTGCCGAGTCCATTACCTTATCTATATCGGTTTTTACGGTTTTATTAATGGTCATTGTGAGATAATCAGGCGCATCTGCCATTTCAAGATATTGGTCCAGCGCAGTTGTTACGCTGATGATGTTGTTTACGCTTGACGATACGAACATCGTTGCAAGTATGATGAACACCAGAAGTATTATGTTCATGGCTTTCTTTCGTTTAAGGTCTTTTTTCAGTATGTTAAGATACATTTCAGTTCCCCTTTCCTTGTTGTGATTTCATTATATCAGAGAAATTATTAAATAATCCTTAAATCCGAAAAAACTCTTTAAAAATGCAGAAAGTCCCTGTATCACGTTGTTTTGTGATACAGAGACTATACTTTTGACTATGTGAAAATCTTAAATTCACACGAGATTATTAAATTTTCAGTCAGCATATGACTCAGGAAGCGCACCGATAATCTGTGTTATCTTCTTCTGGATTGAAAGTGCGTCTGAGGTGTCAACTCCGTCGCCTCGCTGATAAACGTCACAGTTGAATAATGCCTGTTCACCAAGGGGATTTTTCTCCTTGTTGCTTGCGTGGCACATTACCTTTATTACGTCAGCCATTTTTACAAATCCGTCAAGGTCTGCGTCGCCGTAAACAGCCTCCATAGGCTCTGTGGAAGGTGTAGTAGTTGTTGTTGTAGTCGTTGTGGTAGTAGTTGTTGTTGTTGTGGTAGTAGTCGTAGTAGTCTCAGGAGTATACACCTTTGCGAAAACTGTGTATCCCATACAACCGCTTGACTGTCCGTTTTCCCCCAGAGTAACCTCAGTGCCCGACGCTACGGTTGTTTTGTATATGTCAAAGGTGATGTTCATATCGTTTACTGCTGTAAGACCTGTTGCGCTGTAGCTGTTAAGCCAGCTCGGAAGCGCTGTGACTCTGTTGTCGATTGCTACATAAAGGTCAAGGTCTGCTCCGGCGACAAACTTAGCAAGATTACCCGATGTGTTCTTTGAGTCGCAGGCTGTGCGGATATATTCAGCGCCCACAAGCTCTTCGGGAAGTGTTGTATACAGAGTATCACGGTCTCCGAAAACAGCTTCACCGGTGTTTATAGATTCATCAATAGACCAGTTGTGTCCGTATTCGGAATCAATCACGCTGAGCTCCTTGATGAGATTGCCGTTTAAAACAGTGGGCTCGATAGTTATTGTGCCTTCTTTTACAAGGTTTTTAGGCCATGTACCGTACCATGCATAGCCTGTTCTACGCTCTGCTCCGATGTGGTCCCAGTTATCTGAAGCGTTGCTTGAACGGTCTACAAACATAGGAGTTACGCCGTCTGTAAGATAGTAAAATCTCGCCCACAGGGGTGATGCGTCAGGGTTTGAAACTACCTTTTTGTCCGATTCTCCGTCAGAATTTGTGTAGCTTACAATCTCTATTCCGTTGAGCTGAGCGTCTGTCATCCACTCAATTGCATAATTTATACGCTTGATTATCTCAACGCTTGGATTTTCTATCTTCTTAAGATAATTTACAATATTTACGCTCTCAGAAGCTGAAATTGACTCAAGCTCATACGCTCTTCCCGATGCGGGAGCAAGTGTAGTCTCGTCATGCTGTTGACACCAGCCTGTGTAGACTCCGTTAACTTTAATCTGTGTGTCAAGGATACACTGAATTCCCTTGTCAACCGCTGTATCTGCCGAAGCAGAGTAGCTGTCGCTTACAAAGGTGAAGTCGCCTTCCTTGTCACGTACTTCGGTAAGAAGCTCCATAACGTGAATCATTGCGTTATCGTTGTAGGTGATGTGCGCGTGATATGTGCCTGCGTCGTTGAATACCTGTGGCCAGCCTCCGTTATCGTACTGTCCGTCAAGGAGAAGGTCTATTCCGTCAAGACAGCCTGTTTTGTATTTTTTTGTTCCCGTAGCTGTGTAGACCTTTGCAAGCACTCGTATCTGCGAGGTTGTTGCGTCGTTATCAATGGTGGATTTTCCCCACGAGCCTGTCTGCGAGGTATCGTCCATTGCCTTTCGCCAGCCTCCGTCACTGAGCTGATACTGCAGAATTGTATCTGCAAGAGAGGTGCCTTCAGAGCTTGCAAACCAGCTGGCGTCGTTTTTGAGGATACTTCCCCAGTTGTAGTCTACCGCTGAAACATTCATAGGGATTGAAGAGGGATTCCCCTGAATGAGCGACAGAAGCATTGCTGAGCTTACTGTCAGCGATGCAACTTTCTTAAGTAATCTGTTCATGCCTATTCCTCCATAAATATATATATGATAATTATACCACATCTTCACATTCTGTTCAATAGTTTTATAAGAAAAAATTAATTAGTCAGATAAATTATCCGATTGCTATAACAAAAAACAGGACAGCCTTACAGCCGTCCTGCTTTCCGTTATATTAGATTTCCTTGTTCTTTTATTTATTTACTTTTTTCTTCGTGATATTCCTTTTCTGTGTTTACATTCCACACGTTTGTCTTGTCGGTTTTGCCTGATTTTATGTTCTTTACCGCTTCAAATGAGGTTGCCATTGAATGATCCATATTGTTGTAGCGGTGCTGTCCGTTTCTGCCGATACAGTAAAGGTTTTCAAACTTGTTGAGATATGCAATAATCTGGTCGATTTCAGAATATGTATCAAAATATGCGGGATACGCCTTCTTGATTTTCTCACGGTGAGAGTCAAGCACATCTGACTTAGAGTTGATTACTCCCATTTTTACAAGCTCGGAAACTGCCATATCCACGCATTTTTCCTCGGTCATATTCCAGAAGCTGTCGCCCTCCTCACAGAAGTACTCAAGACCTATCCATATTGTATTTTCTGCATCCTTTACCATATATGGCGACCAGTTGTTGAAAATCTGGATACGTCCCAGCTTTACTCCTGTATCCTGTACATAAATCCAGCAATCAGGCACGATATTTCCAAGAGTTCTGATGTTTGTCTCGTTCTTAAGATTGAGCTTGTTCACTAAAAGTCCAACTGTTACGAAGTCACGATAAGGAAGCCCAGAAGCGATAATGCAGATGTCGGAGGGAACGTCGTTCATTCCGGCAATAAGGTCCTTGACGGGCATTGACGAAAGGAAGATATCTCCGCCGATAGTTTCCTCTGTGCCGTTGCTTTCTATGGTTACACTGAGGATTTTTCCCTGTGCGTCGGTATTTACACGCTTTACCTTGCTGTTGAAGCGTATCTCTCCGCCCAGAGCTTTTATCTCATCAGCTGTTGTCTCCCACAGCTGTCCCGGACCGTACTTGGGATAGTAAAATTCCTCAATCAGCGAGGTTTCGCCCTTTCCGCTCTCCTTTTTGCTTTTGGGAGTAAGCATATCCTTGATTACTGCACGTATTGAGAGTCCCTTTACTCGCTGTGAGCCCCAGTCTGCTGAGATTTCTCTTGGGTGACGTCCCCACAGCTTCTCTGTGTAGCCTTCAAAGAACATAGAGTAAAGCTTTCTGCCGAAGCGGTTTATGTAGAAGTTCTCCAGCGACTCTTCGGGAAGCTTGTGTACTGCCGATTTAAGATAGCTGAAGCCAGCCTTCATTGTTGTACCAAAGCCCATATTCACTATGGTCTCCTTCTTCATTGTTACGGGATAATCAAAAAATTTCTTCTTGTAGTAAATTCTTGAAACACGCTGACGTACAAGCATTACCCTGTCTGTTGTTTCAGGGTCGGGACCGCCCTGTGAAAGCTTTTTCTGCCTTTTAAGCCTGATATCGTCAAATGAGGGCTTGCCCTGTCGTGGCATCATATCCTGCCACCATTTCATTACTCGCTCGTCCTTTGAGAAGAAGCGGTGTCCGCCTATATCCATTCTGTTGCCGTTGTAGCGTACTGTCTGGGATATTCCGCCGATTACCGAGGTCTCCTCAAGAATTGTTACCTTGTACTCTCCTGTCTTGTCCTTTAAAAGCTCGTATCCTGCTGTAAGTCCAGCGGGACCTGCACCGATTATTACTACGTTTTTCATTGTGATTTATTTTCCTTTCAGTTTTTATCTCCAGAAGATTATAAGCTCTTCCATTGCTTCGTATAAATCAGGATACGCCATATGGATATTTCCCAGTCTGAAGCCAAGCGTGAGGAATATTCCAAGCACAAAGGTTACCGCCATTGAAACGGCTGTTACGGTGTATCTGTATATATGCTTCCTTGTGTTGCCGAAGCTCAGCAGTATTGCAGAGAATACGGCAAGTATGAGCGGTGGCATTATGTCGGTTACATATCTTTGCTGTACTCCCGCCATTGAGTAGTCTACGATGGCAAGGAATACTGCTCCCATTACTCCGCACAGGATAAATGCGTTGCGCTGAAGTATTGTTACACCTCCGCCAAGCTGTCTGCGTTTTTTTCTTAATGAAAGCGGAAGTGTGAAGACTCCCAGCAGAATAAACGGGAACATAAATGCTCCTGATGTGGGACCTATGTATTTGTAGGCTCCGTAATTATTAAGCATAAAGAACTGCTCCTCTATAAAGGGGAAGGTTTCTCTCGGACGGGGCATATTCAGGAAATAATGATATACAGCAAGGGGTATGTCGCTGAGCCTTACCTTGTTTGCGCTGACGTTGCTTACTGTTATCTGATATGTTGCTCCGAATTCAAAGGGAGAGTCAAAGCGTGCGTAGTTGTACCACATAAGCATACAGCCTCCCGCAATAAGAGGAACAAGAAATGCGCTTGCCTGTGAAATGCGGTCTGAAAGCTTAAGCTTGTTGTTTCTCAGTATGCCAAGGAATAAGGGTATCAGCACCACTGCTCCTATTGCTATTGTCGGACGTGAGCCGGCACATAATGCAAGTGAGGCTCCGCTTACAAAGAGCATTATCAGCTTCAGAATCCTGTTTTTCTGCGTTATGGCTTTCATTCCCATAAACAGAGACAGTAACAGATAGCACAGTCCCGCTAAAATCGGAAGACTGTACAGTACACCAAGATTAAGGGAGTCGTATATTCCCAGAGCTCCCACCGAAGCTGGCATAGACAGAAGCAGTAGTATGAGGTTTGCCCGTATCTTCAGAGCCTTGACCGTTTCTGTCAGGGTCAGACACATAAACAGTATCCCCATTGTTCCGAATACCGCACACGCCACCGATATGGGAGGAAGCTTTCCTGTTATGAAATAAAATGGATAATGGAATGTGAGCACGGGTACTGCTCCGAAATAAACGTAGTATTTTCCCTGATACAGAGCAAAATCCCACAGAACAAATGCGTCGGATTGCTCACGCTGTGAAAAATCATAAACGTTTTCGATAGCGTCAATTCTCTCGTCAACTTCATAATCAATGTGTAGCTGATCCTTTTCAAAGGCATCAAATATCATATAGTATTGATCATCTGTATGAGGAAAATCGGGATTGTAATCCACAAGAGACTGCTGTGGCTTATAGAAAAGCATTGCTGACCACGTGCACAGTACCGTCATTATAAGCGTGAGTACCACGTGGGCGGTCTTTTTCTCGTTGTATGTAATCCTGTACAGCTTGTACTCCTTTATTGCAATGATCAATGCTGTCACAGCAAGAAGTATCATAAATCTTACAAATGAAAATTCAAAGGGAAGAGCTCCCACAGCTCTCATATAACGCACCACAAAAGGCTTTGTTACGTCGGTAAAGCTTATTTTAAGCGAGTGTACCTCTCCGTAAGGCTCAAAGGAGAAATCAAGCTTTAAGTCTCTGCCCTTTGTGTATTTGGTCTGAGCGGTAACGTAGCTCTGCGAAAAATTATCGTCAGTGAAGCTCAGTTTAGCCTTTACGGGAAGAGCCTCATTGGTCTGCTCGTATTCAAGGCGGAGGATTACTCCCTTTGTACCCTTTGGCACCTCATTCAGCACAAGACTACCATTGCCGTTTATAAGGATATTTCCGTTGTAAAGCTGAGCGTTTGAGTCGAAAAGAAGCCTGTCATAGCCTATGGTCTCGCTTATATGCTTACCGCCGTCAAAGCTTTTTCCGTTGAAGATTATAACCTCTGCTGTGAGGAAAATCAATGCCCACACAGCTGTTTTTTTCAGAAGATTATTCAGTCTTTCGTCGCTGAAGCGTCTTTTGCATATGGCTGAAGCGTATGGAAGTGCAGATGTGATGATCACTGCAAATATGGAAATTCCCTTGCCGTCGTTCATCATAAAGCTCCGGCAAATAAAGCTCAGTGCAGTAAGGACTCCCACAAGAATAAGTGTTACTCCCACAAGAGATTTTTTGTAGTTTCCTTTTGAGTCTGAACTGCCCTTTTGCTCTTTTTTCAAGGGAACTTTAAGCTTTGGTATTATGACAAGTGTGACTGCACAGAAGACAATCGGTAAAAGAATTGATAGTACAATTATCAGCATAATATCTGCTCCGTTTCTTTTGAGTAAATTTGCTTACATCAATAAATGTCATCAGATGCTTATTCTCTTACGGAGTCATCTGAACTTTGGTTATATGCACAAAGACCACACTCTGTTATTGTGCATATTAACGACTTTTCGATATCTACTGCACTCTGCTCAGATTTGTTAATATTATATAAATTCAAGCTTTATTCATTGACTCTTTTGTATTAATGTGATATAATTTTATGTAATAAAATACTTTTTCTGTACTATAATTTTTGAAGTAAATGAGGTGTTTATCCTATGAAAAATAACTTCGCTAAAAAAACTATCGCTTCTGCTATCAGTGCGGTTATGCTGGGTTCCTCTGTTATGCCTCTCAGTATCAATGGAGCTGATGTGGAGGAAACTGACGGAATTCAGCTTCAGACTATCGTTATCAGCAATAACGGTAATGACTGGACTACTGCAAGCTGGGGCGGACAGAATCTTACTCCCGATAACAGCTGGCGTACCTTGCTTCTGGGCGATTACTACGAAAATGGATATCTCAGCTTTGAGGTGATGAACAGTACCTCCTCTGAAGTTGAGTTCAATATCGGTATTTCCACAAAAAATCACGGTGTTCAGTCAAAAATTTACTGGACCGATATGGAAAAATACAGCCATATCACTGCGGGTCCTGAGTGGAAGTCCTATTCCCTTCCTATCAAGGAGCTTGTTGACGCTTTCCCCGATTCGGGCATCGACCTTGATAACTTCTGGCTTATCTACGTTAACGGAGTGCCAAGCGGAAATACCCTCACTTTACGAAATGTGAAAATAAGCTCAACTGATGATGAGCGTCAGTATCCTATGGTCAAGGTCAATCAGGTGGGATATTACCCCGATGCTCCCAAAACTGCCATTGTAAGCTATTTCGAGAAATTCGGCTCACTTAACGGTAAGTCCTATGAAATTGTAAACGCCGATACAAACGAGGTTGTCTATACCGATACTCTGCCCGACGCCGTTTATGAAGCGGAGTTTTCCGGCGAAATGATGCATACTTTTTCCTTTGATGAAGTTAATACTATCGGAAAATATTTCATCAGAATTCCCGATACAGGACTTAATCCCCATGTTATGTCTCCTTACGACAAAGCAAACGGACTTGCGGTTGATACTCTTGTTTCCCCTGTTTTTGAAATCGGAACAGGTGTCTATGATAATCTCATCAGCGACCTCACCAAGTATTACTACTATCAGCGTCAGGGTATTGATATTGAGGAAAAATATGCAGGAATTTTCGCACGTGAAAATCTCCACCCCGATGATATCAAGGTTGTGAAATGGTCTGACAGAGATAACCCCGACGCTCAGTCTTTCGACGTTTCTGGTGGCTGGTATGACGCGGGTGATTACGGAAAATATGTTACTCCGGGTGCAAACTCCGTCACAGACCTTCTCCTTGCCTATGAAATGAATCCCGATGTGTTCAATTCACTTCAGATGAATATTCCCGAAACAGATACTGAAAATCCCAATTTTGTCAATGCTCCCGGAATTCTTGCGGAAATCAAGTACGAGCTGGATATGCTTTTAAAGCTTGAA
>SVNM01000068.1 GCA_015066875.1 Ruminococcus sp. | reverse complement strand
TCTGCAGAGCTACGGAATGAGAAGAGTCAGCCTGAAACTCAATAGTTTTTCTGTTTACATCAAGCAGAATGATGATTCCGTTTTCATCTGAAAAGCGTCTCTGGAAGTAATCACGGCATAGGTCAGCATTTGACAAAGCCGAGTGGTTATTGACTGTAATCAGAGAGACAGGAAAATCAAGCTCCGCACAGGACTGTGCAAGGGAATTGATTTCGTCGTAGGAGAGCACCTCAGCCTCATCAAGAACAAACTGTGAAGCCTCGCCAAGACCGAGAAGTCTGAGTATGGCACTTTTATAGTCGCCGTTTACGATTTCAGCAGTAGCGGTATAGAAGGCAGAAGCCTCATCGTCCTGAGAAATCTGGTAAGCGCAGGCACCTGTCTTGAAGAGGTAATCCTCGTTGGTGTCATTGTTTATAAGCAGAAGCAGACCGTTTCCGCCATTGCCGTAGAGGTCGTTGTAGGAAGTCTCAGCGTATTTGGCGGGAGTCATATCACCGATACTGTCTGTAGTGACCACAGCGACATTAATGAAACAGTTTTTGTAAAGCCACTCAGCATAGTTGTTGCAGTTGCTGAAATCCTCCTGAGAGAGCACCTTAGCGTTATCGTAAATGTATACGCCCTCAGCCATAGTAAGCGTCTGAGCGAAGGCTTCCTGAGGAGGCTCTGGCAGGGTAGAGGGCTCAGTGGGGGCGGTAGTTGTATTGACAGAGTTGTCAGGTGAGCTGTCTGAATTCTTGTCAGAGCACGAAGCAACAGCCGACAACAGTACTAAAGATAATAAGAATAGGGAAAAAAATCTTTTCAAAAAATCAGTCCAATCACTTGTAATATACTATATATTTTAGTATAATTTAAGAGAAAAATCAAGCGAAATAAGCGACACACACATATTTTACATATTTAAGTATAAAAGGAGCGCACAAATGGATTACAGCGTAAGAGGAAAAGATATAATAGTAGCGGAAAAAGACCTGAGTTTAGCGGAAACTCTTGACTGCGGACAGGCATTTCGCTGGAAGGAGATACCCACTGATTATAAAAGCACCTTTGAGGGAAAATTTCTGAACAGTTATCTGAAAGTTTCTGAAACTGCAGAGGGAAGCTTCATCTTTCACGACACATCAGAGGAGGAGTTTCTCACAAAATGGGTGGATTATTTTGACTTTGAGACAGATTACACAGAGCTGAAGAGGTGCTTTTCCGAGGACGAAACACTTGCAAAAGCCTGTAAATTTGCCAAGGGAATAAGACTGCTCAAACAGAACAGCTGGGAGTGTCTTATCTCATTTATAATTTCCCAGAACAACAATATACCGAGAATAAAAGGTATAATAGAGCGTCTTTGCGATAATTACAGGGGAGCATTTCCCACTGCGGAGGAACTTTCAAAAGAGTCAGCAGACAGCCTTTCATATCTGCGAAGCGGATTCAGAGCGAAGTACATAGAAGACGCCTCAAAGAAAGTAGCATCGGGAGAAGCAGACCTGAAAGCAATAGCGAAAATGCCCATAGAAGAGGCACGGACAGCTCTTAAGAAGATAAAGGGGGTAGGTCCGAAGGTAGCAGAGTGCGTGCTTTTGTTCGGAATGTACCGCACCGACGCATTCCCCGTAGACGTATGGATAAAACGTGTCCTTGAGGAATACTATCCCGAAGGTTTCCCTGAGTTTGCGAGAGAGCAAGCAGGCATAGCACAGCAGTATTTATTCCACTACATAAGATGCAATAGTAAAAACTGACAAAGATTTGAGATAAAAATCGTGAAAAATTTAAGTGGAGAAAAAATGAATACCCACAGTAAAAAAACGCAAAAAAATCTGTCAACATTTCAAAAAAGAGCATTTTTTGCAGAAAAACCGATGGTTTTCCACTGTTTCCACAGAGTTTTCAACAATATAAGGTAACGTATTTCCACCGTTTCCACAGAGTTTTCAACAATAGGGCTTGAAAAGAAATTTCTACGGCTTGTATATGCAAGTGGTAAAATGAACATAATTACAGTAAAAAGCAAAGGAAAATTCTTATAAAATAACGGAGGAAACAGTATGCTAAAAGGAGTCAACAAAAGAATAATCGAGATAAACAATCCTCAGAGTCTTTACTTTGAAAAAGCAATATTTTACCTGCGACCGGAGGTGCGTGAACTGCCCGCAGAAATAGCTCAGCGAGAGGTGGAAAAGTATATAGAAAGAACAGGGATATCACAGGCAGAGCGCAGTAAGCGGAAAAAAATCAGAGGCATAATAATGGCTGTATCAGGGATAATTTTGGCAGTAGCACTGATATATTTGACGGTGAATTAGCAATATTATACAAAAAAACAAAAAAATCTCAAAAAGAGTAGACATCGGCATCGGATTATGTTATAATTACTGGTACAATATTGCGAATGATGAATTAGGCATCATCATTGCTGTCGGAGGTTTCTTAATGGAAACAAGAGAAAAAACTACATTTAACAACAAGCAGTCAAAGCGTATAATAAGTACGCCGGGGCAGTCGGCGAAAAATACTTTCTTTTATATGCAGGAAACAGGCTGTCTTAAAACCGAGGACGCTGCAACAACACAGCGTCAGAATCTCGATTCGTATCTTTTCGTGGCTGTTATTTCAGGCAAGGGCGAGCTTACAATCGGTCACGAAACATATTCCGTATCCGCAGGCGAGTGCTTTTATATTGACTGCCGTACCACTCACTTTTATAAAAGCTCTGAAACCGAGCCCTGGGAGGTAATGTGGGTTCATTTCAACGGAAGTACATCACAGCAGTACTATGAGTATTTCACGAATATCTCAAAAAACGTGTTCAGACCGCAGGTTTTCGAGCGTATTGTCTCGGTAATAAACGAGATTATCAGCGTAAATGAATTCAGAAACGTCAATGCAGAGATACTTACTTCAAAGCTTATTGTAGACCTTCTTACCCTTGCGCTTACAGTAAACAGCGAGCCCAAGCAGTATGATTCTGCCCTCAGCCAGAAGCTTTCATCGGTGCATAGCTATATCAACGAGCATTTCAATGAGGAGCTTTCATTAGAGGGGCTTGCTTCGAAATTTTACATAAGCAAGTTCTATCTTACACGCGAGTACAAGAAGATTTACGGAAAAACCATCTTCCAGCATATCATCACATCGAGGATAAACTATGGAAAACAGCTTCTGCGATTTACAGATAAGTCGGTGGAGGAGATTTCACACCTCTGCGGATTTAACGACCAAAGCTACTTTGCCCGCCAGTTCAAAAAATCGGAAAATCTCACCTGCTTTGCATACCGCAAAATGTGGAGGGATTGATGCCTTTTACTCTTACATACAAAGAGGATTGGATATGAAAAATATAGCGGAGGGTACAAAAAAACAGCTTTTTTATTGTGCTTTAACATTATTGGTAGCATTAACTACGATGTCAGATTTTTATTTTGATTCTGACCAAAATGGGCTTAAAACGCTTCAAGCTTCCTGTGCAGTGCTTCCTATTGTAATATTTGTTTTTACAGGAATATCAGCCTTCAGACTGGAAAGTACGGATATATACATTAAAGTGATATCCGTGGCTGTTATTATTTTTATAATGTGTTTTTTCACATATATAAAAAAAGATTTTGTAATTTATTTTGGAGTTTCAGTAGCGGTTGCTCTATTTTTAGGATTAAAGATAGGAAGAGCTCTGCGAAGATTAACAAAGAAATAATTTCTTGTGCACTGATATAATAAAGACGCAATTGTAAATATTTTCATAAACGCTTGATTTTTTTTTGACAATGTAGTATAATAATTTAGACGGACGTGAAAACGTCTTTGAAATGAAAAATCAGGAGGAAATTAAATTATGTTAGTTTCAGCTAAGGAAATGCTTGCAAAGGCAAGAGAAGGAAAGTATGCAGTAGGCCAGTTCAACATCAACAACCTTGAGTGGACAAAGGCAATCCTTCTTACAGCTCAGGAGTGCAATTCACCTGTAATTCTCGGTGTATCTGAGGGCGCAGGCAAGTATATGTGCGGTATGGAAACAGTTGCAGCAATGGTAAAGGCAATGGACGAGTCACTCGGAATCACAGTTCCCGTAGCTCTTCACCTTGACCACGGCTCATATGATGGATGCTACAAGTGCATCAAGGCAGGCTTCACATCAATCATGTTCGACGGTTCACACTTCCCCATTGAAGAGAACGTAGCAAAGACAACAGAGCTTGTAAACGTATCACACGCACTTGGTCTCTCAATCGAGGCTGAGGTAGGTTCAATCGGCGGTGAAGAAGATGGCGTAGTAGGTGCAGGCGAGTGTGCAGATCCTAACGAGTGCAAGATGATCGCTGACCTGGGCGTAGACTTCCTCGCAGCAGGAATCGGAAACATTCACGGTAAGTATCCTGAGAACTGGGCAGGCCTTTCATTCGAGACACTCGAAGCTGTAAACAAGGCAGTAGGCGAGCTTCCTCTCGTACTTCACGGCGGTACAGGTATTCCTGACGATATGATCAAGAAGGCAATCTCACTTGGCGTTGCAAAGATCAACGTAAACACAGAGTGCCAGCTTTCATTCCAGGAAGCAACAAGAGAGTACATCGAAGCAGGCAAGGACCTTCAGGGCAAGGGCTTTGACCCCAGAAAGCTTCTCGCACCCGGCTTTGAAGCAATCAAGGCAAAGGTTAAGGAGAAGATGGAGCTTTTCGGAAGCGTAAACAAGGCATAATTAATCCTAAAATAATTAAGGGAGCTTTTAAAGCTCCCTTTTTGCGTATAAAGATGTATATGACAGAACAAAAAACGGGTTTCACAAAGTGAAACCCGAAATTGTTGTGCCGCAATCATGCGGCTGGTGGAGCATAGGGGATTCGAACCCCTGACCCCCACACTGCCAGTGTGATGCGCTCCCAACTGCGCTAATGCCCCGTATGGCGGAGATGGTGGGATTCGACTCTCGCTGCGCCACGCAGCTCGGTCATTCACGGCTCTGACAGTCCACAGGACTGTCATTCACTACCGCTCCTACTTCGAATCCCTGAAAGAATCCGCAAAAAGTTGGCGGAGATGGTGGGATTCGAACCCACGGAGCGTGTTACCGCTCAAACGATTTCGAGTCGTTCTCGTTATGACCACTTCGATACATCTCCAAATAACTTAGATATTATAACACAAAAAAAGAAGAAAATCAATAGGAAACAAAAATAAAAATTAAATAACAAAAAACGCGTTTTAAAGTTGAGGAATTCTGTTGACTTGAAAAGGAAATAAGTATATAATATAAGTATGAGTAATCATATTTTGCATAGAGATATGCTACAGAATTACAGGAGTTGATTATATGAAAAACATCTTATTTGCAGCATCCGAGTGTGTACCATTTATAAAAACAGGCGGACTTGCCGACGTAGTAGGCGCACTTCCGCAGTATCTTGATAAAAACGAATTTGACGTAAGGGTAATTATGCCTTATTATACCTGTATACCTGAGAAATACCGAAATGAATTCCAGTACAAGCATCATTTTTATATGGATTACGGTCTCAGAACAGTAAACGTGCACGTAGGAATTATGGAGTACGAATACAATGGTATAAAATTCTATTTTGTAGATAACGATTACTATTTCAAGTGTGACAAGCCTTATTCCGCAGACCTCAAGTGGGATATCGAGCGTTTCACATTCTTCTCAAAGGCAGTACTTGCAATGATGCCCGTAATCGGCTTCAGACCTGACATAATCCACTGTCACGACTGGCAGGCTGCACTTATCCCTGTATTCCTGAAATCCACATTTGCAACAATGGATTTCTACCGCAGTACGAAGACAATTATGACAATACATAACCTTAAATTCCAGGGCGTATGGGATATCGAAACATTCCAGTTCAACACAGGACTTCCGGATTATATGTTTACTCCCGACAAGCTTGAGTTCAAAAAGGACGCAAATATGCTCAAGGGCGGACTTGTTTACGCTGATTATATCACAACAGTAAGCGAAACTTATGCTGAGGAGATAAAATATCCCTTCTACGGTGAAAATCTTGACGGACTTCTCCGTGCGCGCTCTGGATCGCTGAGAGGTATTGTAAACGGAATTGACTACAACGTGTTCAATCCCGCAACAGACGAGATTATTTCTGCCAAGTTCACATCAAAGAATTTCAAGTCTAAGAAGGCACTTAACAAGACAAAGTTTCAGGAAGAGCTTGGACTTCCTGTAGACAAGAACAAGTATATGATAGCGATTATCTCACGTCTTACCGACCAGAAGGGACTTGACCTTGTAAATTACGCTATAGAGCGTATTGTTGACGAAAACACCCAGTTTGTTGTAATCGGAACAGGCAATCCACAGTATGAGGATATGTTCAGACATTACCAGTGGAAGTATCCTGAGAGAGTTTCAGCAAACATACTCTACTCAGACGCACTTGCACATAAGCTTTATGCATCGGCAGACGCAATGCTTATGCCTTCACTGTTTGAGCCCTGCGGACTTACACAGCTTATCTCACTGAGATACGGAACAGTGCCGATCGTACGTGAGACAGGCGGTCTGAAGGATACAGTAGCTCCTTATAATGAGTTTGAAGGAACAGGAACAGGCTTCTCATTCTCAAACTACAATGCAGACGAAATGCTTAACGTAATCAACTATTCAAAGAAGGTTTACTACGAAAACAGAGCTGAATGGGATAAGATGGTAAAGCGAGGAATGGAGACAGACTACTCATGGTCAAGCTCTGCAAAGCAGTACGAAGGAATGTACAGCTGGCTTCTTGGTTGGTAAAAACTGAATAAAATCCCGTATCAGAGGGATAATATATCAAGCAGTCCAGGGAGGTAAAAAATGAAAAGAGTAGCTTTTTTTGACACAAAGCAGTATGACAGAGAGTGGTTCGACAGAATTGACAAAAGCTTTGAAATAAAGTATTTTGAGGAAAAACTCAATTCGGAAAACGCTGACCTTGCAAAAGGCTTTGACGGAGCAATAGCCTTTGTCAATGATAAAATCAACAGCAAAACCATTAAGATTCTGGCAGAGGGCGGAGTAAAAATTCTTGCAATGAGATGTGCGGGCTACAACAATATCAATTTCAAGTCTGCCCATGAAAACGGACTGAAGGTAGTGAGAGTTCCCGTATATTCGCCATATGCCGTAGCCGAGCATACAATGGCACTTCTGCTGACGCTGAACAGAAAAATCCACAAGGCTTACAACAGAACAAGAGACTTCAACTTCGCACTGAACGGTCTTACAGGCTTTGACCTCAACGGCAAAACAGCGGGAGTGATCGGAACAGGAAAAATCGGACAGATATTCATAAAAATCTGCAAGGGCTTCGGAATGAATGTAATCGCATACGACCCGTATCCAATTGAAAATCCTGATTTTGAGTATGTTGACCTTGAGGAAATATACAGCAGAAGCGATGTTATATCACTTCACTGTCCGCTGAATCAGTACACTCATCATATTCTTGGAGCAGACGCTTTTTCAAAGATGAAGAGCAGTGTGTATATCATCAATACATCAAGAGGCGGACTCATCGACAGCGAGGCTTTGCTTAATGCGCTGAAAAGCCGACGTATTGCAGGCGCAGGACTTGATGTGTATGAGGAGGAAGCTTCGGTGTTCTTTGAGGACTGCTCAGATACCATAGTAAACGATGATATTCTGGCAAGACTTGTATCACTTCCGAATGTACTTCTCACCTCACACCAGGCGTTTCTTACGGAAGAGGCTCTGAAGAATATAGCAGAGATAACCATAGAAAACTTAGAGGACTACTTTGCTGGAAAACCGCTGAAGAATCAGATATGCTACGACTGTTGCAACGGCGGAACAACATCGAACTGCGGATAAAAATAAAAACAGGGTGGATTGCTCCACCCTGACTTTGTATTAAGGAGAATATTATGATAAAAGGTGCAGTATTTGATATGGACGGCCTTATGATAGATACCGAGAAGCTTCTTGTGCGCTTCTGGAGAGAGGCATCTGCAGAGCACGGCTATGATATGACGGTAGAGCACGTGCTTGGCATAAGAAGCCTGTCGAGGAAATACGCAATACCGAAGCTCAAGGGTATTTTCGGAGAGGATTTTGATTTTCTTTCGGTAAGAGCAAGACGCATAGAGCTTATGAACAGCTACATAGATGAGCATGGATTTGACGTAAAGAAGGGACTTTTCGAGCTTCTTGACTATCTGAAAAGCCATTCATACAAAATAGCGGTAGCCACAGCAACCGATTTAACAAGAGCCACAGCTTACCTTAACAGAATAAATGCTCTTGAATATTTTGACGCAATAGTGTGCGGAGATATGATAAAAAACGGCAAGCCTGAACCTGATATATATCTTGAGGCATCAAAACAGCTTGAGCTTGAGCCCTGTGAGTGCGTAGCCTTTGAGGATTCGCCCAACGGAATAAAATCAGCGTACACAGCAGGCTTTCAGACGATAATGATTCCAGACCTTACACAGCCTGACGACGAGGTAAACGGAATGTTATCGGCAGTTTACGAAAGTCTTGACAAGGCAATAGATTATTTTGAAGGGAGAGCGTAAAATGAGTGTATCGGAAATTTTTGAAATACCAAAGTACTATTATTTCCAGAGCGGAAATCATTATTCGGGAAGCAAGGGCGATTTTTCATACAAAATCGTAAACGGAGAAAAGCTTGAGCTTCTTGCGTGGCACGGAAGGAAATGCTCTATGTTGGCTGAAATAGAAAACCGCGAAGAATTTGAGCATACAGAGGAAGGCTTTACAGATCTGATAAAACGTCTTGAAGAGATTTACAATCAAGGTCTTGAAAAAGCAAAATAGTACAAAAAAGGGAGCTTTTAAAGCTCCCTTAATTATTTCCGGATATTTTTATTAAGCTCCCAGAAGGCAACAGCGCTTGCAGAGGCAACATTCAACGAGTCAACCCCCTCAGCCATAGGAATTTTAACAGTATAGTCGCAAGCGTCAATGGTGGAATCCTTAAGGCCTTCACCCTCAGTACCGAGGATAAATGCAATTTTCTCCTTGGATTTAAGAATGGGGTCATCGATATTGAGCGTGTTATGGTGAAGCGCAAGAGCAACAGTAGTAAAGCCCATATCCTTGAGAAGTTTCACATAATCGGGAGAGGATTTGTCAAGATAGGTCCAGTTCATACTGAAAACGGTGCCCATACTCACACGTACAGAGCGTCGGTAAAGGGGATCGCTTGAAGCGGGAGTAAGCAGAACAGCGTCTATGAACATTGCAGAAGCAGAGCGCATAATCGCACCGATATTAGTCTGATTCATAACGTCCTCAAGAACAGCTATACGTGTTGCGTTTTTGCAGACAGCTTCAACATCGGGAAGAGGTTTGCGACGCATAGCACAAAGAGCCCCCTGAGTGAGCTTGAAACCTGTAAGCTGAGTAAGAACATCGGAATCGGCGGTATAAACGGGTATATTTTCACAAGCACTGAGGATATCTTCTGCCTGACCGCATATATATTTTCTTTCAGCGAGGAACGAAACGGGCTCATAGCCTGCTTTAAGAGCAAGGCGTATAACCTTTGGGCTTTCGGCAATAAACAGACCGAGCTCAGGCTCGAAGAAGCGTTTAAGCTGAATTTCATTACAAGCGACATAAGGGCGAAGCTGAGGCGCGTCAAGTGAGTTTATTTCGATAACAGACGGCATAATTGACTCCTTTACGATAAATAGTGAAGCTATTATAACATAAAACCGGGAAGAAATCAACAGTGCTGATGATTAAAATAATTAAATTGAAACAGGGCTTATTCGTTATAAATGTAAAATAATCTGAAACTATTGCAAAATAATTATAAATATTGTATAATAAAAGTAATCAGCCGGAGTATGCACGAAAAGCATAACGGCGGAAATTGATTTACACAGGAGGTTTTTTCCATGAAAAGAAACAAGATCCTTGCTACAGTCCTTGCAGGAGCAATGCTCAGTGCATATCCAATGCAGGTAGCAAGTGCAGTAAGCACAGCAGACATCAACGCAGGTACATATGCTTCAAGTGCAGAAGTATCAGTATCATTTGAACATGATTCCTATGTAGTTGAACCAGGTGATACTCTTTTTGCAGTTATGAACATTGAAGCTGACGTACAGGTACAGGCACTTTATGTCAGCTTACAGCTTGATCCCGATAATTTTGAAATTGCATCGGTAAATGAGTGGTCAGGCGCATTTGACGCAGGAATTATGGCATCAGTTGCAGATTACGCAGGCGGAGCAACAACACTTCCCGAAGCAGATTATGCAGGAAACTATGTACAGTCAGTAATCACATGTGCACCTCTTGATATGACAACACAGGAAGGTACAGATCCCGATGAGGATCTTGAACTTACAATAGTAAAAATTCAGGTAAAGAATACAGCAGTAAACGGCGATTATCCTCTTAATATTTCCTATGCCGAGGCAGTTAAGTCAACAGGCGAAGCAGGAACAGAGTATTTCGCAATGGATACAAGCTCAACAGTAATTACTGTAACAGGCGGAGCAACACCAGTAATTCCTCCCACAGGAAGCGATGTAGTACTCAGCTTTGACAAGGAAGTTTACGATGTAAAACCCGGCGATGTGGTTACCGCATATCTGAATATTGATTCAGACGACGCAATTCAGGCAATCTACGCAAGCTTACAGCTTGATCCCGAAAGCTTTGAAATCACAGCTGTAGAAGAGTGGTCAGAAGCATTTGACGCTGGAATTATGGCATCAGTTGCAGATTATGCAAGTGGAGCAACAGCACTTCCCGAAGCAGACTATGCAGGCAACTTTGTACAGGCAGTAATCACTTGTGCACCTCTTGATATGTCAACACAGTCAGGAACAGTACCTGATTCAGAACTTCCTCTTACAGCAGTAACATTTAAGGTTAAGGACAGCGCAGTAAACGGCGAGCACGCACTTAACATTTCATATGCAGAAGCAGTTAAGTCAACAGGAACAGAAGGAACAGTATACTTCACAATGGATACAGTTTCAGCAGTAGTTAATGTAACAGGCGGTTCAGATGCACCTTCATTCCTTCTCGGCGACGTAAACCTTGACGGAAGCATCACACCTACAGACGCAGCACTTGCACTTTCAGCATATGCAGATTCACAGACAACAGGTTCACACGGACTTGCAGAGATTCCCGCACTTGCAGCAGACGTAAACCTTGATGGCAACATCACACCTACAGACGCAGCAAGCATACTCAGCTACTACGCATATCTCTCAACTACAACAGAGTCACCTGTTCAGCCAATCGAGCAGTTCCTTGGCTTAGTAATAATTTAAAAAAATCAAAGGGTATCGGACTTAAGGGTACTGTCTATACGGAAGCATTATGCGTATTTAGTGGGGGAACCTTTCTGAAGAAAGTTTATGCCTGACAGGCACCCGTCCCCTCTGTCAGCTTCGCTGACATCTCCCCACCCCGTGGGGAGTCACCCACACCCCCTACAAAGACTT
>SVNM01000067.1 GCA_015066875.1 Ruminococcus sp. | reverse complement strand
CTGAAAGCTGATTGATTATGACAGGAGGTAGCTTTAAATGAAGAAAAAAGGAATACTCAACAGCGATATTTCACGCGTTCTCTCCTATATGGGCCATACCGATACCATCGCTATAGGCGATTGCGGGCTTCCCATTCCCGAGGAAACAGAGCGTATTGATCTGGCACTTGAATTCGGTGTACCTACGTTTATCCAGACACTGAAAGCAGTTGTGGCAGATATGAAGGTGGAAAAAACTATTCTTGCTGAGGAAATCAAAGAGAATAATCCCTCAGTATTGAAAGAAATCCAGGAAATCTTTAAAGATACGGATATTGAGGTTGAGTTTGTAAGCCATGCAGAGCTGAAATCAGCTACAAAAAACTGCAAGGCAGTAATAAGAACAGGCGAAACAACACCGTATGCCAATATAATTCTTCAGGCAGGCTGTATTTTTGCATAAGCAAAGGAGTGTGAATGTATGAAAATTGAAATGAAGGGAATCAACAAGGCGTTTGGCTCGAATCAGGTTCTCAAGGACGCAGGATTTGTTCTTGAGGACGGTGAGGTTCACGCACTGATGGGCGAAAACGGTGCGGGAAAATCAACGCTTATGAAGATTCTTACAGGCGTCTATACACGTGACGCGGGCACCGTCATTGTTGACGGCAGTGAGGTTGTTTATAAATCTCCTCAGGAAGCCGAAAAGGCTGGAATTGTATTTATATATCAGGAACTGAATGTTCTGTTTGACCTTACTGTAGAAGAAAACCTGTTTATGGGCAAGGAAATAACAAAGAAATTCGGTATCTGCGATAAAAAGGCTATGAGGAAAAAAGCTCAGGAGGTTATGGATAAAATGGGAGTGAATATTCCCATTAATGCTGTAATGTCAGACCTTTCCGTAGGCCAGCAACAGATGGTCGAAATCTGTAAGGCGTTGATGGTTGACGCTAAGGTCCTCATTATGGACGAGCCTACCGCTGCGCTTACCCAGAGCGAGACCGAAGGACTCTTCAAGCTTATCAAGAGTCTTCGCAAAAAGGGTGTTTCCATTGTTTATATCTCTCACAGAATGGAAGAGATTTTCGAGCTTTGCGACAGAATTACCATTCTTCGTGACGGAACATATGTGGGCACCGAGTACATAAAGGATATCAATATGGACGATATCGTTCGTATGATGATAGGACGTGAAATCGGCGAGCGTTATCCTAAACGTGAAAATATCAAACTCGGCAAGGAAATGCTCCGTGTTGAGGGCCTTACAAAGGGCAAAACCTTCAAGGACGTTAATTTCAGTGTAAAGGCAGGCGAGGTTCTCGGCGTTTCAGGACTTATGGGTGCGGGACGTACCGAAATTATGCACGCCATATTCGGAAATCTTCCTTATGAAAGCGGTAAGGTCTTTATCGAGGGCAATGAGGTGTTTATCAAGAATTCACGCGAGGCTATCTCTGCCGGAATCGGCTTTATCACTGAGGACAGAAAAACTGAGGGACTTCTCCTTGAAAAGAGTATTTCCGATAATATCGTTCTTGCAAATTTAGGAAAAAGCTCAAAGAATTCGGTAATGGTAAAATCCAAGATAAACGATCTTGTAAATAAGGGAATAAAGGAATTCCGCATAAAATGCTTTGGTCCCGATCACGAGTGCAATAACCTTTCGGGAGGAAACCAGCAGAAGGTAGTATTTGCAAAATGGGTTTATACCGATCCGAAGATCCTTATTCTCGATGAGCCTACACGAGGCGTTGATATCGGTGCTAAAAAGGAAATCTACAATGTAATAAATGATCTTGCATCAAAGGGCGTTGCTATTATTCTTGTTTCTTCCGAGCTTCCAGAGGTTCTGGGAATGAGTGACAGAATTATGGTTGTTCACGAAGGAAAAATCACAGGAATTATCGATGCATCAGATGCTGATCAGGAAAAGGTAATGACATTAGCCACAGGAGGTACTTTATAATGGGAAACACAGCAACTAAGACACTGAATAAAAAAAGCTGGACATCTTATATCGGTGAATACGGCGCGTTTATCGCTCTTGTATTCCTTGTTCTGCTTATCAGTATAATAAGCCCCGACTTCAGAACAGCAGGAAACTTCCTCAATCTGCTTCGTCAGGCAACTTTCAACGGACTTATCGCATTCGGTATGACCTGCGTAATTCTTTCAGACGGAATTGACCTTTCAGTAGGTTCAACACTGGCTCTCAGTGCTGTAATCTGCGCTAAGCTTATGATGAGCAATGTGCCCGCTATCCTTGCAATGATAATTGCACTTATTTCGGGAACGATCCTCGGCGTTGTCAGCGGACTTCTCGTTACTAAGGGACGCCTTCAGCCGTTTATCGCTACCCTTATCACAATGACAGCATATCGTGGTCTTGCTATGATCCTTACAGACGGAAAGCCTATTTCACGTCTTGCTGAAAGCGTAGAAAGCTCACCCAATGCATTTGCATTCAAGCTTATCGGTAGAGGAAACCTTTTCGGTTCAATTCCGATTCCCGCAATTCTCCTTGTAGTTGCACTTTGTGTATTCTACTTTGTACTTAATAAGACAACCTTCGGACGTAAGGTTTATGCTACAGGAAGCAACGCAAAATGTGCTCAGCTTGTTGGTGTAAACATCACAAAGACAAAAATAATCGTATATGCAATTTCAGGCTTTATGTCTGCTCTTACAGGACTTATCCTTATCTCACGTCTTGACTCTGCACAGCCTACACTTGGCGACGGCTACGAGCTTGACGCTATTGCTGCGGTAGCTCTCGGCGGTACTTCAATGAGTGGCGGACGCGGTAAGATTACAGGAACAATTGCCGGCGTACTTATTATTGCAGTTCTTAACAACGGTATGAACCTTCTTGAGGTTTCTTCATACTATCAGGACGTAATCAAGGCAGTTGTAATCCTCGTTGCCGTACTTTCAGACAGAAAGAGATAATTACTCTATTTACTACACAGGAGGTTTTTTCATGAAAAAAATATTTGCATTATTTCTGAGTATGCTTACATTGCTTTGCTTTTCAGGCTGCTCGCTGATTACAATTGACGGCGAGGATAACGGCGGAGCTGCTAACTATAAAGGTAACGGAAATATCGGACTTTCCGTTTCAACTCAGAATAACCCGTTCTTTGTAACTCTTGTAGAGGGCGCTGAGGCTGCTGCTGAAAAGGCAGGCGTTCAGCTTATAGTTGTAGACGCAGGCGATGACGCTTCAAAACAGGTAAGCGATATCGAGGACCTTGTATCAAAGAATATAAGCGTTCTTATCGTAAACCCCGTTGACTCGGATACAGTATCAGGCGTAGTACAGACAGCTGTTAACAAGGGCGTAAAGGTTATTTCCGCTGACCGTGTGGTAAACGGAGTAGAAATCGATTGTCAGATAGCTTCAGACAATATTCTCGGTGCTGAGCTTGCAACACAGTATATCGTTGATCAGCTTGGCGAGGGTGCTAAGGTAGCAGAGCTTCAGGGAACAAACGGTGCTTCTGCCGCAATCGACAGAGGAACAGGCTTCCACAACATCGCAGACGCAAAGCTCAAGGTAGTAGCAAGCCAGACAGCTAACTTTGACCGTACTGAGGGTATGAACGTAATGGAGAATATGCTTCAGGCAAACGGCGATATCCAGGCAGTTTTCGCAGCTAACGACGAAATGGCTCTGGGTGCTGTAAAGGCAATCGCAGGCGCAAAGAAGGATATCATCGTAGTTGGCTTTGACGCTACAGATGACGCTATAGCTTCAATCAAATCAGGCGAAATGGACGCTACAATCGCTCAGCAACCTGACCTTATCGGCTCAACAGCAATCGATACAGCTATCAAGCTTATCAACGGCCAGTCAGTTCCCAAGTCAATTCCTGTAGAGGTAACACTTGTTACAGTTGACAACGCAGACGGTTCAGGCGAGGACACCTGCGGAACAGAGTGCACATGTCCTGATGACTGTGCTTGCCGTAAGTAAATCCCAATCAGAAAGTTATCAGTAATCAATAAACAAGGAAATGTCCTGTCCTGTCAAGCGGGACAGGTCATTTCACTATCGGAGGAGTATAAATGAAGGTATTAACAATCGGTTCAATGAATATAGATCACGTTTACAGTGTTGATCATATAGTTCAGCCGGGTGAAACTCTGACAACAGGCGGAATGAACGTATTTCTCGGCGGAAAGGGAATAAACCAGTCGATGGCTCTTGCAAAGGCGGGGGCAGAGGTCTATCACAGCGGTATGATAGGAAAGGACGGTACAATGTTCCTTGAAGCCTGTAAGGAATATGGTGTGAATTCCGATTATATCCGCACAATAGATGTTAAGACAGGCCATACAATAATACAGGTTGATAAAAACGCACAGAACTGTATTCTTCTTTACGGCGGAGCTAATCAGTGTCTTACCGCAGAGTTTGTTGACGAGGTTCTCGGCAATTTTGAAAAGGGAGACATTCTGCTTCTTCAGAACGAGGTAAATATGCTTCCCTATATAATCGACAAGGCGTATGAAAAGGGTATGCAGATAGCACTTAACCCATCGCCCTTTGACGATAAGCTCAGCGAGTGCGATCTTGCAAAGGTGAGCATTTTCCTTCTCAATGAAATCGAGGGTGGACAGATATCAGGTCAGACAGAGCCTGATGCAATTCTTGATAAGCTTCAGGAGCTTTATCCCGAAGCAAGAATAGTGCTCACTCTCGGCAAGGACGGAGCGGTTTATGCTCATAAGAACGAGCGCTATACCCAGCCTATTTTCAAGGTTGAGGCAGTAGACACAACAGCTGCGGGAGATACATTCACAGGATATTTCCTTGCAGGCATCATAGACGGAATGGAAATTCCGGATATACTGAAAATGAGTGCAAAGGCATCTTCCATTGCAGTAACAAGAGCCGGTGCAGTACAGTCAATTCCATATCGCAAAGAGGTTGAAGAGGCTCTTAAATAAACAAAAAATAACGGTCCGTGCAGTTTTGCGTCGGACCGTTTTTTGTTATTGAGTTTTATGTTGATTACTTCTTTGCAACGGGAATTTCGTTCATTGTGAACTGAACACGGGGATTTCCGTCTGAATCGTCCTCGATCATTTCAGCAGAAGCGATCTTGATAGGTGATGTAGGAGCAGAAATTGCACCGTCACCGCCATATGTTCTTTCAACCTGAAGGAAGGAATCGATAACTTCCATACCCTCGGTAACCTCACCGAAAGAAGCGTACTGTCCATCGAGGAAAGAGCAGTCGGTATAGCAGATGAAGAACTGGCTTGAAGCGCTGTCGGGGTCTTGTGAACGAGCCATAGAAACTACGCCTCTCTGGTGAGAAAGGTTGTTTGTAACGCCGTTGCCTGAAAACTCACCCTTGATATTTTCAGCGCTACCGCCTGTGCCGTTGCCGTTGGGGTCGCCACCCTGAGCCATAAAGTTATCTACAACACGGTGGAAAGTAAGACCATCGTAGAAACCATCGCTTACAAGGCTTTCAAAGTTTTCACAGGTAATGGGAGCAACATCGGGGTAAAGAGTGATAACGAATGTCTCGGTTTTTCCTGAGCCGTCGCTTCCTACTGAAGCTTCCTTGCCACAGGCAGTAAGGCTTCCGAGCATCATAGCGCCTGCAAGAAAAGAAGCGATATATCTTGTTGTTTTTTTCATGATTTCAAATCCTTTCAAAAGTAAATCTGAAAAAATTATATCACATCATTACTTATTTTTCAAGAGGTAAATGATATTTTTCAGAATTCACACACACAAGCGACGAATGAGGAGTTGACTCTGCCGGAATTACCAGCTCCAGCCACTGAAGAATTCACCTGCTTTTGATTTGAAGCTGTCAGCTTTGTTCTTGAAATACTCGTTGGCAGAAGCGATGGAGATAAGGAGAATTCCTGCAAGAAGGAGATAAACCCACCAGTTGATTTCACTGATGAAATCCTTTGTAATGTAGAGTGTAAGACCTGTAAGTCCTGTAGCCGAAGCTGTAAACCATCTCTTTTTCTTGATTGCAAAGGAGATAAGAAGAATTACAAGCGATGTGATGAGAACAGCAAGAGTGTTGAGAAGAGTCTGATTTGCCAGAGCATCAAACAGGAGCAGAATATAAGCGAGCATATAGACGTTTGAGCTGAACTTATCGGCGAATTCAGGATTTCTGCGCCATATCTTCTTTACGGCAAAGCCATAGAGCACCACAATCGTAAGAGTGATCTTGCTTGAAATAACGTCGTCGCTTATAAGCATAAACGGACGGTTTATAAGTGCAAGAGCAACTGAAGCAAATGAAAGTGTATATGCAAAAGCGTTGAAGCGTTTTGAGTTATCGGAACGGCTGAGATTTGCAAAGAACACAGCGATTTCAAGGAAAGCAATGAATACAAGAGCGTCATAGCTGAAAATATCGCAGTTTCCGTCAAGAAGGAGGAGCGACATAGGGATACCTGTCATAAGAGTATCGCGTCTTGCACGTCCGTTTTCGTGATAAATGAGCTTTTTGCTGTAGAACACTCTTGAAGCAACGGTGAATACAGCACAGAGTACGATTGAGAAAATTACAAGTGTATCGCCTGAGTTGTCGCCTGAAAGCTGTTCTGTCACGTTTTTAACAGCCGTAAAGAACGAAGCAACGGGAATGACTGAGTGGAGGTTTGATGCAGAGGTATGCATAACTGCATAGAGGACTGCACATACAACGATTATGGAAGCATTTATGCGGGCATCGTCACAAGAAGCTGAAATGATCCACATAATAGCGGAAGCGGTTATTTCAAGTGAGTATTTAATGGCAGTAAAGCGGTTGTCGCCCTTTGCAAAGTAATAGCAGGCAAATGCAAATCCCGCAAGGATTATTCCGCAGATAAGCCATACGATTTCCGTATCATAGAATTTATGCTCGAAGAAGAGGTAATCTGAAATACCGTAAGCTACGGTTATGAGGGGAAGGGGAGTTATAATTCTTGCAATGAATGAGAAGAAGCTTCTGAAGCTTAAAGCAGACCACATAATCAGTGTCTGTGAGCATACTGCAAGGATAATTCCGTAAACGAGTCTCTGGTCCTGGAGAAGAACAAATCCGCATATGAAAGCGATAACACCGAAAAGTACATCGGCAAAACGTGTGTAGAGTCTGCTGTAAAATCTGTAGACAGCACACAGTGACGCACAGATAATACCGAAGATGAAGATGCAGAGGTACTCGTTTACGTCGTTGTCGTTGAGAATACCGCAGAATGAGAATGAAAATCCCAGTGCAAGAATACTCTGGAAGCAGAGAAGAAGTCTGCTGTTTCTGATAAGACCGTAGGCTGTAAGCTCGGCGAGGAATATTCCGCAGAGGATAAACCCTGATGTGCCGAAGTTGAATATTCCGTCAGCAAGGTGGTAAAGGGAAATAAGGCTGTAGATAATTCTTGCTGAGATAAGTGCGTAGAGAAGCGATGCTCTTACTACAGTTTTTTTGCTGAAATAAGTATAGCCTGCCGTCAAAGCAACTCCAAGGAGAGTGATCATCATTGAGAAACTTTCATAGCCTGAAGCAAGCTGTCCGATTACGAGAGTTACTCCCGCAAGAGCAGTGTACAGAGTTGTATATTCGTAAAGAGCTCCGCTGTTTTTTCGCAGACGAATAAAAGCGAGAAGTGAAACTATAAAGGCTGAAAATGCGAAAAACAGGCAGTTTCCGTCACCGCTTACCGAGAACCACTGGCCGAAGAGATTGAAAAATCCGGCAGTGATAAAGCTGATTGAGGTGAAGAATGTTCCGATTAAATAGAAAACGGAAGAGGTGTTTTCGAGGCGGAATTTCTTTTCTGTAACAGCACTCAAACCGAAGAAGAAAAGTCCTGCAAAAGCGATTATTGCACTGCGGGCAAAGTCGCTGAGGTAAACCCATATAGCAGTTGAGAAGATAATTCCCGCGAGAATAACAAAGGCTGTTCCTATAGAGAAAAGAACTGTACCTGTGTTGGCGTGTTTTTCTTCCTTATGCACAGGAGCGTGTTTCTCTGCTTTATCAGAGCCTATTGCTTTTTCTGAAGCAACAGGGCTTTCGGGAATATACTCGTAAAATGCTCTGTGAGAGACATCGGCTGTTTCGGCAGATAATTCATCGGAGGATAAAGTCTCCTCATCATTATTTCTGCGTGAGTTTTTCACCGATACAGCTTCTGAGGGATTTTCGATATCAAGTCTGCCGTATTCGTAATTGCTTACTCTTCCGCACTGAATAAGACGTGAAATAAACCTTTCAAGCTTTGATTTTCTTACTCCGAGACATATTATTGCGGGGATAAGAACAAGAGGTGACAGGCACCATATTATCAGTAAAGTAAATAACATAACAGAACCTCCTTTTCGGCAGGGTAAGCCGACGTTTTATCTTATGCTTTAATTATACAACGGATATGGGGATTTTCAATATGTCATCAGTAATTATCTGCAGTGACAAATGTCACTGATTTGCGTGAAATAAGGCGTTTTAAATCAATATGCGGTATTGCAATCTCAGCGTATTTGTGATAAAATATAACTATAGGTAACACAGCACAAGCTCTGTGCGGTATTGCCTGTAATATTTTAAGGAGCTGTTGTTATGAAAAAATTTATAGCACTTTTTATGACGGTTATGCTGTCGTTTGCCTTTGCGTCGTGTACTTCATCTGAAAACACCTCTCTGCCCGATACTTCCTCCGTTTATGAGGAGATTGTTTCTCAGACAGAAGAGGATACCACTGAAGCTGAGACAGAAGAGGATACTCAGGAGGCTGAAATCACTGAAGAGGCTACCGAAGCTGATACGGAAGAGGTAACCGAAGAAGAAACGGAAACCGAGCCGTCAACAGAAGCTGAGACCGAAGCCGAAGAGCCGTTAATCGATGAGTACGGCACATACACCACCAAGGAAGATGTCGCACTTTATATTTACACCTACGGAAAGCTTCCTGAAAACTTCATTACCAAAAAGGAAGCACAGGCTCTTGGCTGGCCGGGTGGTTCCCTTGAGCCATATGCTCCGGGAATGTGCATAGGCGGAAGCTATTTCGGAAACTATGAGGGAAATCTTCCCGAAAAAGACGGCAGAGACTACTACGAGTGCGATATTGATACGCTGGGAGCTTCTAAACGCGGAGCAAAACGAATAGTCTATTCCAACGACGGACTGATTTATTATACCGATGACCATTACGAAAGCTTTGAGCTTCTTTACGGGGAGGAATAATTATGAAAGAGCTGATAATCAACGGCAAGGAAATCGAAAGCAAAGAGACTCTTCACCGTGTTTTTTCAGAAGGACTTTCATTCCCTGAGTGGTATGGAAATAACCTTGACGCTCTTAACGATTGTCTTACGGATATAAATGAGGAGACAACTGTGATAATAGAGGAATTCGGAGCTTTGAGAGATAACCTTGGAAGCTATGCCGACAAGCTGAAAAAAGTTCTCAGATGCGCGTCATCAGAGAATGAGAAAATCACAGTAGACTACATAAACGAATAAATACCGCACAGACGCAGAAAAACGATTTCTGCGTCTTATTTTTTTACCCTCTCGTTGTTACTTGTATATATACAAAAAGGCAGAATAATTATTCCGTTGGTGAATTTTACTAAAAAAACAATGAATTTGAACCTGTATAAGCCTATAATACGTTGCTGAAAAAAACAAAATTGATGTTTTGAACAAAAACACAGAAAAAACAGACGATTTATTGACCTTTTTTTAACAATATGTTATAATTATACTGTTGTATATTATCAATATAAGTCGAAATTTCACAAGATTGTGCGTATTTTTTATAACAAAATTGTAGCGGAAATTCCGGCTGAAAATACAGAATATGGACTGACGAAAATAACTTGCCTTTACGGCGGACAGGAGATGTTTATGTTAGTTTGTACAAGTTGCGGAAAAACTTATCAAAGAGGAAAATACTGCTCGTTATGCGGTTCAGTGCTTAAGGAGCGTATACTCAATTACGAGACAACAAATACTCTGCTTCGTTCAAATGTAAGACTTGACAGCGTGAGACCTGTATCACAGGACGATGCTTCAAATGTCTACGGAACTCTGCCAAGAGTTAAAAAAGAACAGGCATTGTATATGAATAAAACAGCTAATACGGAGATGTATAATCCTGAGCTGTCAGAAAGCTTCCGTCACAGTTTTGACGAGGCTTTAAAAAAAAAAGAAGCAGATGCGCAGGAAGATGCAGGGCCCGAACAGGAAGAAGAGGGACTTGCAGACATTGTTGCAGGAGAGAAAGAGAAGGAGCTTGATGGGTCGAAACCTGAAGAGCTTTTCCAACAGATAGAGGAGACTTCCGAGCCTGTTGAGGTAGAGGAGATTCCTGAAACCGTAGAGGAAACTCCCGTCGAGGAAGAGACTCCCGAAACCATTGAAGTCGAAGAAACTCCCGTCGAGGTAGAGGAAGTCCCCGTTGACGAGCCTGTTGAGGAAGTTCCAATTGAGTTAGAGGAAGTCCCCATTGAAGAGCCTGTTGAGGAAGTCGCAGAGCCCGAACAGGAGGAGACTCCCGAAGACGAGATAAAACAGGACATAAGCTTTGACAATTTCGCAGAGCTTATGAATGAAATTGATGACGAGCCTGTTGAAGAGACTCCCATTGAGGTTGAGGAAGTCCCCGCCGAAGAGCCTGTAGAAGAAACCGCAAAGCCAGAACAGGAAGAGACTCCCGAAGACGAAATAAAACAGGACATAAGCTTTGATAATTTCGCAGAGCTTATGAATGAAATTGATGACGAGCCTGTTGAAGAGACTCCAATTGAGGTTGAAGAAGTCCCTGTTGAGGAAACTCCAGTTGAAGTTGAAGAAGTCCCCGTCGCAGAGCCCATAGAAGCAACCGCAGAGCCCGAACAGGAGGAGACTCACGAAGACGAGATAAAACAGGACATAAGCTTTGACAATTTCGCAGAGCTTATGAATGAAATTGATGACGAGCCTGTTGAGGAGACTCCAATCGAGGTAAAGGAGATTCCTGAAACCGTAGAGGAAATTCCCGTCGAGGTAGAAGAAGTCCCCGTTGAAGAGCCTGTTGAGGAAGTCGCAGAGCCCGAACAGGAAGAGACTCCCGAAACCATTGAAGTCGAAGAGACTGTAGAAGAAACGGCAGAGCCCGAACAGGAAGAGACTCATGAAGATGAAATCAAACAGGACATAAGCTTTGATAATTTCGCAGAGCTTATGAATGAAACCGAGGAGGAGCCTGTTGAGGAAACACCAGTTGAGGTAGAGGAAGTCCCCGTCGAAGAGCCTGTAGAAGAAACCGCAGAGCCAGAACAGGAGGAGACTCCCGAAGATGAAATCAAACAGGACATAAGCTTTGACAATTTCGCAGAGCTTATGAATGAAATTGAAGACGAGCCTGTTGAGGAAACACCAGTTGAGGTAGAAGAAGTCCCCGTCGAAGAGCCTGTAGAAGAAACCGCAGAGCCAGAACAGGAGGAGACTCACGAAGACGAGATAAAACAGGACATAAGCTTT
>SVNM01000066.1 GCA_015066875.1 Ruminococcus sp. | reverse complement strand
TTCAATCTCAACAGCGGTATTATGAATGAAAAGGGAAACTTTCAGATAAACGATGTACCCATAACAAGAATGACTCCTGAAGGCTTGGCGGAGCTTTACAGGGGACACGAAATTGCCGTGCATACCCTTACTCACCCTAACCTTCTTGAGCTTAGTGATGAAGAGGTGCGCAGAGAAATAGCAGAGGATAAGTCTGCCCTTGAGTTACTTTTTGGCTGTGAAATCTGCGGTATGGCTTACCCCTACGGTACTTTTGATGAAAGAGTCATCGGCATTGCAAAGGAGTGCGGAATAAAATACTCACGTACAGTAATTGATGCGCCTGATTTTGCACTGCAGAATAATCTTATGGAGTTCAAGGCAACTTGTCACCACAGAAATCCCAGGGTTTTTGAGCTTCTTGATGAGTTCCTTGCGTATAAGGGAGATGCTTCCGCAATGTTCTGCCTGTGGGGACACAGCTATGAGTTTGATGTCAACAATAACTGGGAGCTTATTGAGGAATTCTGCAAAAAAGCCTCAGGTCACAGCGATATATTTTACGGCACAAACAGAGAGGTACTTTCAGGAAGGTGACAAAATTTTTGTAAGTACTTGACATTTTCGATTTAGTGTGATAAAATGTATTCATATTGCAGAAAAGCTTCGGTTTTAAAAGCAAGATAATTGCCCGCTCTGATAAAAAGGAGCCAAAGCCATACGGACAGCTGGGGCAAATGCCGACTGCCGTTACAATACGGCTGGCAACTTCTGTTGCCTTATTGATTCGACCAGTGGTCGATAACATTTTATAAGTTTTTAGATAGTTTAAGCGGTTATCCGCACATCAACTTGTGAAAGGTCAATAAGAGTAGTAAAAGGTATCTATGCTTGTATAGACTCTGAAGCCAATATGAATGAAAAAATACAGAATAATTATGTATGGATATTCATAACACGTAACGGTTGATAAAGCTGTTACGTGTTTTTTATTATAATTCAAGAGGTGCCGTTATGGAGAATAAATTAAAGCTTTACGGATTTAATAATCTCACAAAATCGCTGAGCTTCAATATATATGATGTGTGTTATGCCAAGACACCAAAGGCTCAGTTGGACTATATTGCTTATGTTGACGAGCAGTATAACTCAGAGAGAATAACCGATATAATGACTCATCTGACTGAGATGATAGGTGCACAGGTGCTGAGTATTTCAAAACAGGATTACGACCCGCAGGGCGCATCTGCAACATTTCTTATTGCAGACGATACAATGATTCCCGCGGGAGGAACAGAAACTGTAGCTCACCTTGACAAGAGCCATGTTACGGTACATACCTATCCTGAGTACCACCCTGAGACAAGCATAGCAACCTTCAGAGTTGATATTGATGTTGCAACTTGCGGAAAGATAACTCCTCTTACGGCACTTGATTACCTTATCGGAAGCTTTGACTCAGACATCATTACAATGGACTACCGGGTGAGAGGCTTTACAAGAAATCTTGACGGAGAAAAGCTTTTTATAGATCATAATATAACCTCAATTCAGGACTATATTGCAAGCTCTGTTCTCGATAAGTACGACGCTGTGGATATCAACGTGTATCAGGCTAATATGTTTCACACAAAAATGCTTATCAAAGAGCTTGAATTGCAGAATTACCTTTTCAATACCGATGTAAATGAGCTTTCACCGAGCAGAAGGCTTGAGATAACAACGGCTCTGAAAAGAGAAATGATAGAAATTTTCAGCGGAAGGAATGTGTACAATAATGGGACTGACTCAGTGTGATGCACCTATTTACGAGGCTCTGAGAAAATTTAAGAGAATGAGAGTTGTTCCATTTGATGTTCCTGGACACAAACGTGGCAGAGGCAATATGGAGCTTACAGAGTTTCTGGGCGAGGACTGCCTCAGCGTAGACGTTAACTCTATGAAGCCACTTGACAATCTTTGTCACCCTGTTTCAGTCATCAAGGACGCTGAAATGCTTGCGGCACAGGCTTTCGGAGCGGAAAATGCCTTTTTTATGGTGGGCGGAACAACCTCTGCGGTACAGAGTATGATTATGTATGCCTGTAAGGGCGGAGATAAGATAATAATGCCGAGAAATGTCCACAGAAGTGCAATCAACGCTCTTATTCTGTGCGACGCAGTGCCTGTTTACGTTAATCCAGAGGTCAATAATCAGCTTGGAATAGCCCTTGGAATGTCAGTAGAACAGGTAGAAAAAGCAATAAAGGAAAATCCCGACGCTAAGGCAATTCTTGTGAATAATCCCACATATTACGGAATATGCTCAGACCTCAAACGCATTACCGAGCTTGCACACGCTCACGGAATGTTGGTGCTGGTGGACGAGGCTCACGGAACTCATTTTTACTTCGGAGAGAATTTTCCCATTACGGCAATGAAAGCGGGAGCAGATATTGCGTCGGTAAGTATGCATAAATCAGGCGGAAGCCTTACACAGAGCTCATTTCTCATTATGGGCAAGAATGTCAACTCTGACTATATGCGTCAGATTATAAACCTGACTCAGACCACAAGTGCTTCCTATCTTCTTTTGTCGAGCCTTGATATTTCACGAAAAAGGCTTGCTCTCGGGGGAAGGGAAATCTTCGAGCAGACTGTTGAAATGGCAGAGTACGCACGCTCTGAGATAAATGCAATCGGTGGCTATTATGCCTATTCAAAGGAGCTTGTCAACGGCGACAGCATATACGATTTTGATGTATCAAAGCTTTCGGTGTACACTCTTCCCATAGGACTTGCGGGAATAGAGGTTTACGACCTTCTCCGTGATGAGTACGATATACAGATAGAATTCGGCGATATCGGCAATATTCTTGCATATATTTCTGTGGGAGACCGCAAGCGTGATATCGAGCGTCTTATCAGTGCATTGTCGGAAATCAAACGCCGTTTCGGAAAAACAGAAACGGGTATGCTCACTCAGGAGTACATAAATCCCATTGTAGCCGAGACTCCGAGAAAGGCTTTCTATGCGGATAAGGAGTCGCTTCCTCTTGAGGAGTCTGCCGGAAGGATATGCAGTGAGTTTGTAATGTGCTATCCTCCGGGAATACCGATTTTAGCTCCGGGCGAGCTTATAACTCCCGAAATAATCGGGTACATAAAGTATGCCAAGGAGAAGGGCTGTTCGATGACAGGTACTGAGGATATCAATATCGAGAGACTCAATGTTCTCAGATAAATTCCGATTTACAAAACAGGAGGGATTATATGGAATTATGGTTTACAGAGCGTCATACGCCCAACGTAAAATTTTCAATAAAGGTTGACCGCCAGCTATATACGGGACAGAGTGAATTTCAGCGTATAGACGTGTTTGACTCAAAGGAGTTCGGACGTTTTTTAACTCTTGACGGATATATGATGCTTACTGAGAAGGACGAGTTCATCTACCACGAGATGATAACGCACGTACCTATGGCAGTGCACCCTGATCCGAAGAATATACTTGTTATCGGTGCGGGCGACGGCGGAGTTGTACGTGAGCTTACACGTTATCCTAAGGTAGAGCGCATCGACCTTGTTGAGATAGACGAGCTTGTGGTAGAGGTCAGCAAACAGTATCTTCCCACAACAGCCTGTCGTTTTGACGATCCGAGAGTGCATCTTTACTTTGAGGACGGAGTAAAGTTTATACGTCGCTGTGAGGATATGTACGATGTTATCATTGTAGACTCTACTGACCCCTTTGGTCCGGGCGAGGGACTTTTCACCAAGGAATTTTACGGAAGCTGTTACAAGGCACTTCACGAGGACGGAATAATGGTAAATCAGCACGAGAGTCCGTTTTACGATGAGGACGCAATGGCAATGCAACGCTCACATAAAAGAATAGTCGAGAGCTTTCCCATAAGCAAGGTGTATCAGGCGCACATTCCCACATATCCGTCGGGACACTGGCTTTTCGGCTTTGCTTCGAAAAAATATCACCCCACAAACGATTACAACGGAACAAGCTGGAATATGCTTGCTCTGCCCACAAGATACTACAATACACGACTTCATACGGGAGCCTTTGCGCTTCCGGGATATGTAGAGGAGCTACTGAAAGATGTTGAATAAGAATATACAGACCTTTATTGCCTGTGACGCTGAATATGAGGACTCAAAAATCGTACTTTTCGGCGCAGGCTTTGACGGAACAACAAGCTTCCGTCCGGGAACAAGATTTGCCCCGGGTGCAATCAGAAACGAAAGCTTCGGAATTGAAACATATTCGCCGTATCAGGACAAGGATATGACCGATTACTGCTATTTTGACAGCGGAGATTTAGAGCTTCCCTTCGGCAGTACAAACAGAGTAATAGCTGATATCGCAATGAGAGCGGATAAAATCCTTTCAGACGGGAAAATCCCCTTTATGATAGGTGGCGAGCATCTTGTGACACTCGGTTCGGTGATGGCAGTCAGCGAGAAATACGAGGAGCTTTATATCGTCCACTTTGACGCACACGCCGACCTGAGAGACGATTATCTTGGTCAGAAGCTCAGCCACGCCTGTGTAATCAGAAGATGTCACGATATAGTAGGCGATGAGCATATTTTCCAGTTCGGCATAAGAAGCGGTGAGCGTGAGGAGTTCCGTTTTGCCGATGAGCATACATCAATGAGCAAGTTCAGTTTTAGCGGACTTGAAGAGTGCATAGAACAGCTTAAGGGAAAGAATGTGTATCTCACAGTAGACCTTGATGTCCTTGATCCGTCAGTATTTCCCGGAACGGGAACTCCCGAAGCGGGGGGAGTCACCTTTGACGAGCTCAGACGTGCTCTTACCCTTGTATGTGAAGAGCTTAATATTGTAGGCTGTGACGTAAACGAGCTCAGCCCGCAGTATGATCAGAGCGGAGTATCAACAGCCGTAGCTTGTAAAATAATCCGCGAGATGCTTCTTGCAATGTCATAAGGGAGGGATAAAGCACTATGAAAAGGATTATACTTCAGGACTATGAGCCCGGTGGACAGCTACCCGATATAGAAGGCATTGCAAACAAAGTACGTAAGGTTAAACAATATGTAACAATGTTTGGCCTTATGGTGTTCTGTATGATATTTATCGGTGTGGGAATATTTGTGATGTCCTTTGAAAACAGGGATAAAAGAGAGTGTACCATACCCGTAAGCTCAAGGGTGATAGATCTCGTAGCATCGTCGTCAAGCAGTTCGGGACGCACCTATGCTCCTGTGTATGAGTTTGAGTTTGAAGGCAGAACTTATAAGGTACAAAGCAACAGTTATTCAAGTCCCTGTCCCTTCAGCGTAGGCGAGGAGGTAAAGATTTACGTAGATCCCGATGATCCGAAACATATATACAGTCCCAAGGATAAAACAACACTGACAGTAGCCATTGTTTTTATAGCAATCGGAGCTGTAGGAGCGATTGTATTTATGGTTCTGGGAATAAAAACTCTTATGAAAAGCAAACGCGATAATGGTGAAGAGACCTATGTAAACGAGCAGTATACGGAATATCCCGATGAAGTAACGGAGTATTACAGCGAAGACAATCAGTATTAAAATAAACAGGAGGAAATAAATATGAAAAAATGTATGATTATCGGTTGCGGAGGAGTAGCCTCTGTAGCAATTCACAAGTGCTGTCAGAACAGCGAGGTTTTCGAGGGCATAATGATAGCAAGCCGTACAAAATCAAAGTGCGACGCTCTCAAGGAGAAGCTCCAGCCTACTACAAAAACAGTTATTGAGACAGCTCAGGTTGACGCTGATAATGTTGAGGAGCTTATCGCTCTTATCGAGAGCTACAAGCCTGATGTGGTGCTTAACTTAGCCCTTCCTTATCAGGACCTTACAATAATGGACGCTTGCCTTGCAACAAAGACACACTACGTAGACACAGCAAACTACGAGCCTCTGGATACAGCAAAATTCGAGTACAAATGGCAGTGGGCATATCGTGAGCGCTTTGAAAAAGCAGGCATAACAGCACTTCTTGGAAGTGGCTTTGATCCCGGTGTAACAGGTGTATTCTCGGCATATGCAATGAAGCATCACTTTGACGAAATCAATTACATTGACATTCTTGACTGTAACGGAGGCGATCACGGCTATCCCTTTGCAACAAACTTTAACCCTGAAATCAATATCCGCGAGGTAACTGCAAAGGGCAGTTATATTGAGGACGGCAAGTGGGTTGAAACCGAGCCTATGGAGATAAAGAGAGTCTACAACTTTAAGGGAGTAGGCGAAAAGGATATGTATCTTCTTCACCATGAAGAGCTTGAGTCTTTAGCTCTCAATATCAAGGGTATCAAGAGAATTCGTTTCTTTATGACCTTCGGACAGAGCTATCTTACACATCTGAAGTGCCTTGAAAACGTAGGTATGACCTCAATCGAACCCATTATGTACGAGGGTAAGGAGATAGTTCCTCTTCAGTTTTTAAGAGCAGTTCTTCCCGATCCCGCATCACTTGGTCCCAGAACAGTAGGCAAGACCAACATCGGCTGTATTTTCAGAGGCAAAAAGGACGGCAAGGATAAGACCTACTACCTTTACAACATCTGCGATCATCAGGAGTGCTACAAGGAGGTAGGCTCGCAGGCGATTTCCTACACAACAGGCGTTCCCGCAATGATCGGAGCAATGATGATTCTCACAGGACAGTGGAACAAGGCGGGCGTTTACAATATCGAGGAGTTTGATCCCGATCCGTTTATGGAGGCTCTTAACAAGTGGGGACTCCCTTGGGAAGAGGACTTTGATCCAGTGCTGGTTGATTAAGAGTAAGAAACGATGAACAGACTTAAAGAAATAATCGAAAAGCTGAAAGCAATAGACGAGCCTTTTTGTGGAGCTACGTTTTATCCCCCTGCTACTGACGAGCAGATAAGAGCTTTTGAGGCAGAGCATAATCTGACTATACCCGAAAGCTATAAAAAATGGCTCAGACTTACAAACGGTGCACGTCTTGAAGGCGGAACAATAACCATGTTCGGTGTAAACACTCCGAAGCTGTGTTCTGTAAATGAAACAATATTCTATGACAACAACGGAAATATTCTTGAGGATAAGGAGCAGTCCGATTATATTATTCTTGCCGAATGGTCGTCATTTTCCTTTATCGGCTGTCGCAAGGATAACGGTAAGCTTGTTTTTCTGAGTTATTCCGATTTAAGTAACGGAACTCCCGAACTTAAAACTTATGACGAGCTTTCGGATTTGCTTGAATTCTGGCTGGAATTTCCTGAAAACTGACAATTAATTATGGAGGAAAAAATGAGAAGTATAAGCGATGCATTACAGCGTTATATCGGCAGAGAGCTGAACATAAACGTTGTTGAAGGGGAAGAGATATACGGCACACTGAGAGAGTGCGGTGACAACTGGATACTCATAACCGATGAGGACAACACAGACTTTATTTTCAATACCGATAAAATAATCTATGTATATGTGGAGGAAAACTGATGAAATTTGAAGACGCAATTGCAAAATTCTTAAACAATGAGTGTGTAGTTTACTTTAACTATGAGTCGGATTTAGGAAGCAGTGCTCTTGAGGGAACAATAACCGAACTCGGAGATGGCTGGTTCAGATTCAAGGATACAAACGGCGTTGAAAGCATAGTGAATTCAGTCAATGTAGTAAGAGTAATGGAAATTCCGAGAAAGCCCAACGGCAAGAAAAAGCTTTTCTACTGATAAGCGGAGGAACTGAGTTGTTTGATATTACAAATATTCCCACCCCTTGCTATGTGATAGATGAGGGAAAGCTGAGGAGAAATCTTGAAATACTCAGCGGAGTTGAAAAGCGCACAGGAGCAAAAATTCTTCTTGCACAGAAGGCTTTTTCCTGTTATCATTTTTATCCGATGATAAGCGAGTACATAAGCGGTACAGCCTGTAGCGGACTATACGAAGCAAAGCTGGGATTTGAGTGTATGGGTAAGGAAAACCACGTGTTTTCGGCAGGATACCGTGAGGACGAGATTGACGAGATTGTTTCATACTGCGGACATATCATCTTTAACTCTTTTACTCAGCTTGAGCGTTATCGTGACAGAGTTCTCAGCAAGGGAAAGAAGATAGGACTTCGCATAAATCCCGAGCACTCTACTCAGGAGGGACACGAGATCTACGACCCGTGCTCAAAGAAGTCGAGGCTTGGAATAACGAGAAGGAACTTTAAGCCTGAGCTCCTTGAAGGTGTATCGGGACTTCATTTCCATACCCTTTGTGAGCAGAATTCCGACGATTTAGAGTCTACACTTGATGCAGTTGAGGAGAAATTCGGAGAGTTCCTCCCAAAAATGGAGTGGATAAACTTTGGCGGAGGACATCACATTACCCGTGAGGATTATGATATTCCCCGTCTTGAGCGCTGTATAAAGAGAATTCAGGATAAGTACGGACTTGAGGTTTTCCTTGAGCCCGGCGAAGCGATAGCTCTCAAAGCAGGCTATCTGGTAACAACGGTTCTCGATCTTACGGAAAACGATATGCCTATAGCTATTCTTGATACCTCAGCGTCCTGTCATATGCCCGATGTGCTGGAAATGCCATACAGACCTCCGCTAAGGGACTCAGGTGAAGCGTCAGAGAAGAAATACTCATATCGTCTTGGCTCGCAGACCTGTCTTGCGGGGGATATGATAGGAGAGTACTCATTTGATAATCCTCTTGAAGTCGGTGACAGGCTGATTTTTGAAGATATGGCGATATACTCAATGGTGAAGAACAACACCTTTAACGGAATGGCTCTGCCTTCCATAGCAGTGCTGAGAGAAAACGGGACTGTGGAAATACTGAAAAACTTTGGCTATGAAGATTTCAAATCAAGGCTTTGATAATTGACAACCTTGGTAAAATGAGCTATAATTAGTGTATAGTTTATCGGAGGTTAATTAGCAATGAATCCTGAAATTTACGGAAAGTATGAAATCATAGACGCACATACTCACATTTTTCCTGAGAAAATCGCAGAGAATGCAACAGTGAACATAGGTAAGTTCTACGATCTTCATATGGAAAGTTGCGGTTGCAGTGCAAAGCTTATTGAAAGCGGAAGCAAAATCGGCGTATCAAAATATCTTGTATGCTCTACAGCTACAAAGCCTGCACAGGTGCAGTCCATCAACAGCTTCATAGCTTCAGAGTGTGAGGCTCACAGCGAGTTTATCGGCTTTGGAACAGCTCACCCTGAGTCTGAGGACATCGAGGCTGACATAAATCAGATAAAAATGCTGGGACTTCGCGGAGTAAAGCTCCACCCTGATTTTCAGCTTTTTGATATGGACAGCAGACAGGCATATAAAATCTATGAGCAGATTGAAGGAATAATGCCTGTTTTAATTCACTGCGGAGACAGCCGTTATGAGTATTCAGCACCTAAGAAGATAGCAAACATTCACAGGGATTTCCCTGATCTTATGATTTTTTCTGCTCATCTTGGCGGATATGAGCGCTGGGACGAGGCAGAGGAGTATCTTGCTGGACTTGAAAACGTAAAGTTTGATACCTGCAGTTCGTTTGCATTTATGAGTCGCGAGCGAGCAAGAGAGCTTATCTGCAAATACGGTGTGGAGAATTGCTTTTTCGGAACGGATTTCCCTATGTGGAGTCATCAGTCAGAGCTTGAGACTCTTTTATCCCTTGGCTTTACAGAAGAGGAAAACAGAAGGATTCTTGCAGAAAACTTCAAGGAATGTATGAAAATCAAATAGTAAAAGGAGAATAATTATGCTTTATATGGGAATGACAGAAGATACAGAAAAGGGCTGGATCTTCATTGAATACAGAACTACCTGGGAGATGAATTATGATTTTATTCTTGACGCATCACAGGTGGTAATCAACACCGATCTGCGTGAGAATCTTCAGCAGATAGCGGTATCCAAGGCACAGGGCGTTGACTTTGAAAACGTGCTTTCAGAAGCAAGAGAGTACAAGTACAATCTTCGTGAGTGTCCTTCAACAAAGGAAGAAAACGGAGCTCTTATCATAGCAGGCAGAAGTCAGCTTATGGAGTGTCCTATACAGCTTATATTCTTCAACAATACAAGCACAGTAAAGCTTTGCAGTCCTGAGCGCGGATATTTTGAAGAAAACGGAGTAAACGTGTTCGACAATTATCTCAACAGCGTAGAGATCAAGGCTCACTGTCTCAAGACCGAGCGTGATATTAAGGCGAATCTTTAATAGCATAAAAAATAAGGACTGACAGCTCCTGTTTTACGGGAGTCATCAGTCCTTTTTTACAATATAAGTCAAACAAAAAGGACCGCATAAGGGGGCTGTCCGTACGGAAGTATTATCCGTATTTAGTGGGGGAACCTTTCTGAAGAAAGTTTATGCCTGACAGGCACCCGTCCCCTCTGTCAGCTTCGCTGACATCTCCCCACACTGTGGGGAGTCACCCAAACCCCCTACAAAGACTTTTGAGTCTAATTTAAGCCCCATAGGGTACACACAACTAGTAAAGAAGAAATCCAAGTATTTCTCTGTGTGTACCCTATGGGGCTTAAATTAAAACTTGAAAGTTTTAGGAAAGGAGTTTGAGGGATAACCCTTTTTCAAAAGGGTTTCCCTCAATAATTCACGTAAATACTTCTATATGGGTAGCGCCTTTAAGCGGTCCTTGATTATTTATAGTAATCAGCCGTTATTTCTCTTAGCTTCGATATCAGCGAGAGCGTCCTTACGTGAGAGGTTAATTCTGCCCTGTCTGTCGATTTCAGTAACCTTAACAACGATTTCATCACCGATAGAAACAACGTCCTCAACCTTTTCAACTCTCTGCTTGTCGAGCTTTGAAATGTGAACGAGACCGTCCTTACCGGGAGCGATTTCAACGAAAGCACCGAAGTCCATAATTCTTACAACCTTACCCTTGTAGATAGCACCTACTTCGGGATCGTTAGCAATAGTATGAACAATCTGAAGAGCCTTATTAACTCCCTCAGCACTGATACCGCTGATGAAAACGTTACCGTCATCGTTGATATCGATCTTAACGTCGCAGTCAGCAGAAATCTTCTGGATAACCTTACCGCCCTGACCGATAACCTCACGGATCTTGTCAACGTGGATCTTAGTCTGAACCATCTTGGGAGCGAACTCGCTTACAGTAGGTCTTGCCTCAGGGATAGCCTTAAGCATAATCTCATCGAGAATATAGAGACGAGCCTTTCTTGTCTTTTCGAAGGCTTCCTTGATAATAGCGGGAGTAAGACCATCAACCTTGATATCAACCTGGATAGCAGTAATACCCTTGTGAGTACCGCCAACCTTGAAGTCCATATCGCCGAAGAAGTCCTCAAGACCCTGGATATCAACCATAGTCATAAAGTCATCGCTGTCGGGAAGAGTAATAAGACCGCATGAGATACCTGCAACGGGAGCCTTGATGGGAACACCTGCGTCCATAAGAGCGAGAGTAGAACCACAGATAGAGCCCTGTGAAGTAGAACCGTTAGAAGAGAGAACTTCTGAAACGAGTCTGAGAGCATAGGGGAATTCCTCAACAGGAGGAATTACAGGAGCAAGAGCTCTTTCAGCAAGAGCACCGTGACCGATCTCACGACGTCCGGGACCTCTGCTGGGCTTGGTTTCGCCGACTGAATATGAAGGGAAGTTATACTGGTGCATATATCTCTTTGAGTCCTCTTCATCGAGTCCGTCGATTTTCTGAGCCTCGCTTACAGGACCGAGTGTAGCGATAGTAAGAACCTGAGTCTGACCTCTTGTAAAGAGACCTGAGCCGTGAACTCTGGGGAGAAGACCAACCTCAGCAGCAAGGGGACGAATTTCGTCGATGCCTCTGCCGTCAACACGCTTGCCCTCGTAAAGCCAGGCACGAACGATCTTCTTCTGAAGCTTGTAGATGCACTCGTCGATCATAGCGATCTGCTCA
>SVNM01000065.1 GCA_015066875.1 Ruminococcus sp. | reverse complement strand
GAAGCTCTTTTCGGATTTTTTGATGACGATGACCCGCTTGCAGAAAAATACCGTATCAGAGAAGCTAAGCGTCTTATGAAAGTAAGCGAGGCTCTTGAAAAGGCGGGCAGAAAGTATGATGCAGAGCATAACAGAGCTCTTGCATATAAGCTTGAAAATGATTTCAGAGAGTACGGAATACAGGAGATTTACAACTATCTTGATGAGCTTTATCCTTTTAATACTCAGGAAAAATGGGATAATTCAGGGCTCATTGTTGAAAGCAGAGAAAAAAATTGCAATACTGTACTTCTTACACTTGATATAACAAACGGAGTTGTGGCAGAGGCTTCCTGCAAAGGCGCGGAGCTTATAGTTTCCCATCACCCTGTGATTTTCAATCCGCTGAAAAGTATAAAGGCTAATGAGCCTGTTCATAATCTCATTTACAATAACATCTCTGCAATATGTATGCATACAAACCTTGATAAATCTCCCAATGGCACAAACGGAGTTATACTCAGCAGAATTTCTAAGCATTTTGAGCTTGAGGGCGAGCCTGAAATCTTCGAAGTATGCGGATACGGTACAGGCTTCGGATTTGTCTGCGAGCTTAAGGACAAAATGAGATGTCAGGAGTTCGGAGCTGTTCTTAAGGAAATTTTTGGCTGTGAGACAGTTCGTTTGAATTCTAAAAGTACAGTCTGGGTAAAGCGTTTTGCGTTTTGTTCAGGTTCGGGAGGCTCAATGCTCAGCGAGGCTGTAGCACAGGGCTGTCAGGCTTATATTACGGGAGATGTCAAGCACGATGTGTGGATTGATGCAAATACTCAGCACATTTCTCTCTTTGACTGCGGTCATTTCCACACGGAAAATCTTGTTCTTGAGGAATTGAGATATGTGCTTGAAAAGAAATTTCCACAGCTTGATGTGGAGATTTCAGCACGTTCAACCGACCCGTGCATCTATATATGAGGTGAAAAATGAGTATATACAAATGTCCTGTCTGCGGTGAAAGTCTTGAAATTGTAGAAAAGAGCTTTGTGTGTTCAAAAAGACACAGCTTTGATATAGCACGAAGCGGATATGTAAATCTGCTTCTTTCAAAGCACGCGGGAAAGACAGTTCACGGGGATAACAAGCTTATGGTAAGTGCAAGGCGGAATTTCCTTGATAAGGGCTATTACGCTCATCTTAAGGACGCTTTGTGCGAGAAGATATGCCGTTATTTTCCCGATAAAGGTGTTCTTCTTGACGCAGGTTGCGGAGAGGGATACTATACCGACGCTGTAGCACAGGCTCTTGAAAAAAGCGGTAAAAACGCAGAGATTTTCGGGATTGATATATCAAAAACAGCAGTTGAGTTCTCGGCAAAGCGATGCAAGGGAGCTACTTTTGCTACAGCAAGTGTGTTTCATATTCCCGTCAAGGATTGCGCCTGTGATATGCTTATATCGCTTTTCTCGCCCTATTGCGGTGAGGAATTCCGCAGAGTTATCAAAAATAACGGAGTTATGATTCTTGCAATACCCTCTGAAAATCACCTGTGGGAGCTTAAACAGGCTATATATGATACTCCATATAAAAATCAGGTGAAGCCATACGAGCTTGAAGGCTTTGCGTTTATTGGAAAAAAGAAAATCAGCCGTAGGATAGCTCTTGAATCGTCAGAGGATATTCAGAGCCTGTTTTCAATGACTCCTTATTATTATCGTACGGGAAAAACTGAGCAACAGCGGTTGGCGACTCTTGAAAAGCTTGAAACACAGACTGATTTTGAACTTTTAATATACAGAAATATCAAATAGCAAAGGAATGATTATATGGCACTTGACGGAGCTTTTCTCTGTGCGGTTAAAAACGAGCTTCTGCCACTTATGGGCGGAAGAGTCGAGAAGATACATCAGCCGTCGAGAGAGGAAATTGTAATAGCTCTGCGAACAAAGCAAGGCGGAAAAAAGATATTCATATCGGCAAATGCGGGAAGCGCGAGAGTTCATATTACCGAGAATAATGTGGATAATCCACAGACACCGCCGATGTTCTGTATGCTTCTCAGAAAGCATCTTGGAAACGGCAAGCTTATTGATGTAAGACAGGACGGCCTTGAGCGTATTCTCTTCCTTGATTTTGAGTGCGTAAATGAGCTTGGTGATATAGTTACGGTAACTCTTGCCTGTGAGATAATGGGAAGATGCTCAAACCTTATTATGCTCAGCAGTGAGGGCAGAATTATTGACAGTATAAAGCGTGTAGATGAGGAAATGTCAAGGGAGCGTATGGTGCTTCCGGGAATGAAATACACGCTTCCACCAAGAGATGAAAGGCTTAATTTCCTTGAATGTGAGCCTGAGGATATTGAAAAAAGACTTTCAGAGGCGAATTCCGCAGAGCTTTCAAAGGCTCTCATAAAGACATTTGAGGGAATATCACCTATACTTGCACGTGAGTGGACTTTCTTTGCGGGAAGGGGAGCTCATATTCAGAGTGATGAGATTACTCAGGAGCAACTTGACAGGCTTCTCTTCACTATAAAGAGGACAAAGGAACTGCTTTTAAATGGAGAGTGCTGTTTCAGCGTTGTAAGCGATAAGGAGGGGACTCTGAAGGATTTTTCCTTTGTGAGACTTTCACAGTTCGGTACCCTTATGTACACCAGGGAGCTTTCAAGCGCTTCAGAGCTTCTTGACTATTTCTATGCAGAGCGTGACCGCGTTTCACGTGCAAAACAGCGTGCCAACGACCTTTTCAAGCTTCTTGTAAATCTTACAGAGCGTACTTCAAGAAGAATCACAGCTCAGCGTGATGAGCTTTCAGCCTGTGCAGACAGAGAACTCCATAAGCTTTATGGTGACCTTATTTCTGCTAATATGTACCGAATCAGCAAGGGTGACTCTACGGCACTGCTTGAAAATTTCTATGATGAGAGCTGTCCGCAGGTCGAGATAAAGCTTGATGTGAGGAAAACTCCCGCACAGAACGCACAGTATTATTACAACGAGTACAAGAAATCAGTAACCGCCGAACAGAAGCTCACCGAGCAGATTGAAAAGGGTGAGGAGGAGCTTCAGTATCTTGAAAGCGTATTTGACGCACTTACAAGAGCGGTTACGGAAAATGATATAATACAGCTTCGTCTGGAGCTTCAGGAACAGGGCTATATACGTACTGTCACCAAAAAGGGCAAGCCACCGAAGGCACTTCCTCCATTGGAGTATAAATCCACAGACGGATTTTCAATTCTTGTGGGAAGAAACAATGTGCAGAACGATAAGCTTTCGCTGAAGTTTGCTGAAAAGAGTGATATGTGGCTTCATACACAGGGGATTACCGGCTCTCACGTGCTGATATGCACCGACGGAGCAACTCCTCCTGACAAGACCATCGAGGAAGCGGCAATAATTGCGGCGGTAAACAGTAAGGGAAGAAGCTCAAATCTTGTTCCTGTTGACTACTGTCTTGCAAAATACGTGAAAAAGCCTGTTGGAGCAAAACCGGGAAAGGTCATCTTCAGTAACTATTCAACTGCATTTGTAAAGCCCGATGCCGAATTTGCAGAAAGCCTGAGAGTTAAATAACAGGGAGAGTTTCAATGAGCAAAGAGAATGTTATACTCAGTAAGGATTTTTTCAGCCGTGACTGCCTTGAGGTTGCTCCTGAGCTTGTGGGAAAAATACTGGTCCACAGACTTCCCGACGGTACAGAGCTGAGAGAGCGTATTGCCGAAACCGAGGCCTATCGCGGTGAGGAGGACAAAGCCTGTCACGCATCAAAGGGAAGAACTCCCCGTACCGAGCTTCTCTACGGCGAAAACGGTATAATCTATATCTACCTGTGCTACGGAATGCACTGGCTGATGAATGTGATTACAGGCGAAGAGGGTACTCCGCAGGGAGTGCTTATCCGTGCGGGAGTGCGCTTTAACGGTCCGGCAAAGCTTACAAAGGCTCTTGCCATTACAGGCGAGTTCAACGGACAGCCTGTGTATGATAATAATGAGGTATGGATAGAGGACGACGGCTTCCGACCGCAGATAAAAACGGCTCCGAGAGTGGGAATTGACTACGCGGGAGAATACTGGAAAGATATTGAGTGGCGGTTTATCGCCTGCAAGGAGGAAAAATGAACGTTCAGTGTATCGGCTTCAACACAGTTCATCAGGCGGGCTACAGCATAAAGCGAGAGCCCGTTCAGCGTGGATATATGCTTATATTAATGAAAAGCGGAGGAGTTTTTACCTTCGGTAATGAAAAACAGCGCGCCGAGAAGGACTCTGTGGTAATATATGACGGACAGGCTGTTCAGGAGTATTCATCTGACGGAGAAATGTTTGTTTACGACTGGCTGAAATTTGATACCGACGGCGACGGAGATTTCTTTGATTCTCTTGAAATTCCCGTAAATACGCTTATACGATATACAGATGCTGATTTTCTCAGCGAGATAATCAGAAATATTGCCAACGAGTTTTACTCAGTAAGTCAGCGCAGAGCCAAAATGATAGACTCTCTTCTGAAAACACTTCTGATAAAAATAAGCGAGAACAATGCTGTAAGAGGCATAATTCCCCAGAATGCAGACCCGCACTACAGCGTTCTTACTGAGCTGAGAGAGAAGATATACCGCAATCCACGCCAGAAATGGAACGTTGATACGATGGCTTCGTATGCCAATATGTCAAGGTCAAATTTCCAGCATATCTATCGTGAGCTTTTCGGAGTCTCCTGCATATCTGATGTTATAGCGGGGAAAATCGAAAAGGCAAAGGAGCTTCTCAGCGAAACAAGCTGTACCGTATCACAGGTTTCAGCAATGTGCGGATACGATAATGAAGAGCATTTTATGCGACAGTTTAAAAAGCTTGTGGGAGTAACTCCCACAGCATACAGAAAGAAAAAGTAGGACAGAAATGATCTGTCCTCTTTTTTTATAAAAATTGCAGTTTTCCTGTTGCAAAAGAAAGGAAAATGTAGTATAATATTATGAAAGAAAATAAAGGACGGAATCTAAGGAGGAGTTATGGCAAGTATAGTTACATATAAGTATATCAAGCAGAACCCCGACATTATGGAGTATATCCGCCGTGCCGACAAGGCTCTTGAGGCACTTGGCTATACCGAACATTCCTTTGCCCACGTTGAAAGAACAGCACAGGTTACAAGTATGGTTCTTGAGGAGCTTGGCTACGATGAGCGTACTGTGGAGCTTGCAAGAATTGCTTCTATAATGCACGACATCGGAAATGTAATCAACCGTGCGGACCATGCACAGAGCGGAGCTGTTATGGCATTCAGACTTCTTGACAACCTCAGTATGCCCGCAAGCGAGATATGCTCGATAATTTCAGCTATAGGCAACCACGATGAGGGTACGGGACTTCCTCTTGATCCCATTTCCGCAGCTCTTATTATCGGAGACAAAACAGACGTAAGAAGAAGCAGAGTAAGAAATCACGATCTGCTCACATTTGATATTCACGACCGTGTGAATTATGCGGTAGAGCGCTCAACAGTAAAATTCAACGAGGATAAAAGCTCGTTGATACTTGATCTTGAAATAGATACTGAAATCTCATCTGTGCTGGAGTATTTTGAGATATTTCTCGGAAGAATGCTTCTGTGCAAGCGAGCTTCGCAGTATCTGGGCGTGAAGTTTGAAATGGTGATAAACGGAAGCCATGTACTTTAAGAAAAAGCCGAAAGGCTTAAGAATATAAAAAATCCGGAGGTTTGTATTTATGTATTCAGAGTATCAGCATCTTATTGACCTTAATGATTATCCTGTTTCCTGGTGGAACGGACTGATAAATCTCGGAGAGGAAATAAAGAATAATCCTGCTGAATTTGCCCACGAATGTGAAGGTCAGATTATGGCTACACTGTTCTATGAGCCCTCAACAAGAACACAGATGTCCTTCCAGACAGCAATGCTCAGACTGGGCGGAAGAATTATCGGTTTTGATATCCTTCAAACTCATCTGTTTCAAAGGGCGAAAGTCTTAAGGATACAACAAAGATTGTAAGCAGTTATGCTGATATAATGGTAATACGTCACCCAATGGCAGGTACTGCAAAGGCAGCGGCACTTACAGCAGGCTGTCCTGTTATCAATGCGGGCGACGGCGGACATCTCCACCCGACACAGACTCTTACCGACCTTCTTACCCTTAAAATCGAAAAGGGAACTCTCTCAGGACTTACAATCGGTATGTGCGGAGACCTTATCAACGGAAGAACAGTTCATTCGCTCTGCAAGGCGTTAAGCTGTTATGAAAACAACAAGTTTGTGTTTATTTCCACTCCTGAGCTTAAGCTTCCTGCATATGTAAAGGACGTTATAACAGCTCACGGAAGCACATATGAAGAGGTTGATACTCTTGAAGAGGCTATCGGCAAGCTTGATGTGCTTTATATGACAAGAATTCAGCAGGAGCGTTTTGCAAGCCGTGAGGAGTATCTTGCTCAGAAGGATACATACGTGCTTGACAGAAAGAAGATGCTTGATGCAAAGAAGGATATGATAGTGCTTCACCCTCTGCCGAGAGTTGATGAAATTGAGGTTGAGGTTGATGATGATACAAGAGCTATGTACTTTACACAGGCAAAGTACGGAGTATATGTAAGAATGGCTCTTATTATGACAATACTCAAGAATCAGTCTCCTTCCGAGCTTCTCAAGGGCAAGGTTTACAACGGAGTAAAATGTGATAATCCAAAATGCATCACAAATCAGGAGGGATATCTTCCCAAGAGCTTCCGTTCAAGCGGAGACAATACTCTGCTTGAGTGCGAGTACTGTGATGAGAGAAAGCTGATATAGTGAATAAAAGAAAAAACCTCGCGGAGAAGTAATCTCTGCGAGGTTTTGTATTAAAAAAGGAGCATTAGTTGCTCCTTTTTATATTATAAAATCATATCGAGAATCTTTTTGAACTCTAAAGCCTTTTCAACGCTTCCGTCTATTTTAAGCTTGCCTGTAGTGAAAGCCCAGACAGGGTCCAGCTTGCCGGAAACAAGCTTAAGGAAATTATCGCCTGAGATGTTGAATCTTACATCGCGGTCGTTGTAGTTGTAAGGCTCAGCGTGAAGAACGCCGTCCTTAGCCTCAACGTAGAAAACGCCTTCGCCCTCACCTGTGATAGCAACCTCAACAGCAAGGTGATTTTTGTAATCGACGAGTTTTTTGCCATCGCAGATATTTTTAACCTCTGCAACTATCTGCTGATAAGTCATTAAAATAAACCTCCTGAAAAATCAAACTCCGTAAGTGTTACGGTATTCGAGCATTTTGTCAAGGTATTCCTTGCCGGGAACGATATCATTTCTGATAGCGTCGATGATATCTTCCATAGTAACGATAGGGTAAACAGTTACGCCGAAATCACGCTTAACCTCCTGAACAGCAGAAAGGTCGCCCGTGCCCTTTTCCATACGGTCAACAGTGATAACCATACCTGTAACATCAACGTCAGCAGCACCCTTGAGCTTTGGCATTGACTCACGAAGAGCCTTGCCTGAAGTCATAACGTCATCAATGATAACAACCTTTTCGCCGTCTGTGAGAGTCTTTCCTACGAACATACCGCCCTCGCCGTGATCCTTAGCTTCTTTACGGTCAAAGCAGTAAGAGCAGTCGATGCCGAACTTATTGCTGAGAGCAACTACAGCAGAAACTGCAAGGGGAATACCCTTATAAGCGGGTCCGAAGAGAGTTTCGACGGGAATATTGTTAGCGTGGATACATTCAGCGTAGTACTCGCCGAGCTTAGCAAGCTGAGCACCTGTTTTATAGTTACCGCAGTTTATGAAGTAGGGAGCCTTTCTTCCGCTTTTGAGAGTAAACTCGCCAAAGGTAAGCACTCCGCAGTCGACCATAAACTTGATAAAGCTTTCTTTGTAATTCATAATTATGTACCTCCGTATGTATATTAATAATCCTGCAGTGCAGGTTTACAGCGTATTAGAATTTATAACCACATTCGGGACATTTGTGATAGTCGAAATCAACCTCGGCACCGCATTCGGGACAGCTTTTCTGTGGCAGAGCGTCGATTTCATCGTTATAGTCCATATCGTAGCCTTCCTCAAAGAGAAGATTATTTCTCAGTCTGAAGGAGAGCACGAATTCTCCACATTCGGGGCAGTAAAAACCCTCCTGTTTTTTCACAGGCAGAGTATCAACGGTGATATCGCCGACACAGAACATAATCTCAGGCGCAGGCTTGAAAAGGTCGAGGTCATAGCTTCTGCTTGAGAAGTGAGCAGTACCGCTTTTCATTTTGCAATTGCATTTGGGACAGTTCATTTCAAATTCCTCCATATACTTATAAACTATGTTTTACAGTTTTTGTCTATTATATAAATGGGAACATTCCGTTGAAATGATATCGGCAGTAAGGGCATTGCGGTAATTCTTGCTCTAACATCTCACCGCATTGAGGGCAGACTTTTACAGAATGAGTAGCATCTTCTTCCCAGAAATCATCAAGCGGATTTTCAATTTCAACATTTTTAGCCACATCAAAAGTAAGAACGAATTTACCGCAATCTTTACAGTACCAACCATAATGTTTTTCAATTATCTGTTTTTCGATTTCAACATATCCAACATTAAATTCAAGTGTAACTGTAGGCGGAAACAGAGTTTTGCCTTGGAATGCACTGGCTTTTACATATCCCTTTTTCATTTGCTTACCGCAAATTTTGCATTTCATATCAATAACCCCTTTTTTTAAATAATCCCATATATTCATTATAACTCATTTTCAGAAGATATGCAAGGGATAAATTGTGACAATAAAAAAATAGTGCACAAAAAGCAAAAAAGGTCTTGAAAAAAAGTAAGAAATGGTTTATAATTTAGGATAGTGTATGCTATTTTATATGGGAGGCTATTATGGCTGAAAAAGGTAATAATGTTCGGAGAGTATCCGGAAAAAAGAAAAACAAACCGAAAATCAGGTTTAACATATGGATGATGATAATAATATTCGCGTTGTCCTTTGCAGGCTGTTTCATTCTTTATATGGCTGCCGCAAATCTGAACGAGGACTTCTTTGATGAAGAATTTGTATCAGTTGTTGAAGAGACCACAACAGCTCCCGCAGAGGAGAATAACGATATTCAGCAGGAGGACAATGTTACAGAGCCTGATGAAGAGGATATACCTCAGAATAATGTTGAGATTGATAATCCTGTAAAGTCATCGTCTGCGGTTGATATATCATATCTTGAAAACTGCTGTCTTGTGACCGACTCTACAATGCTTGGAATAAAGGGCAAGGGACTTGATGATGTTATCGGAAATGATGCTCTCAATGCTTCAAATGTAAATACCGCAAAGGTAGAAAGTAGCTACGGTACAGTAACAGCTTATGAGATACTTAAGCTTAAGAAGCCGATGAATGTGTATATTATGCTGGGAAGTGATATCGGAGTTTCTGAAATCGATACAATGATAGCTGAGGTAACAAAGCTTGTATCGGGAGTAAAGGCATCTGTGCCGGGGGTAAGCATATATGTAATGCAGATTCCGCCTGTACATGGTGATGCAGAGAAGAATACCCTTATCAATGAGTACAACGGCAGACTTCTTTCAATGGCAGATTCTCTTATGGTACATTGTCTTGACACAAATACAGGCTTCAAGGGCAATGACGGAAATCTCAATGCTGAATATGTGAATATCAGCGAAGAGGACGGAAGCGTATCGATATCAGATAAGCTATATGATGATATGACAGGATATATCCTTACACACACAGTATCATAAAACAACAGGTGCACCACAATATATAGTGGTGCACTTTTTTATTAACACAAAAAATGAGAGGGAGGCTCTGTTTGCCCAAATAACGCGGAAAAGTCGTATTTCGCAGTGAAATAAAGACATATTGCATAAAATATGAACGCAAATATTGTGCTTAATGACGAATATAAAATGGTTGACTTTATCATTCAATTGTTTTATACTTAGAAAGACAGATAGAAAAGGAGACACTATATATTGTGGTAGATACGGAGGTAATGTTTAAGTGATAATTCATATTATCAAAAGGGACGGACGAAAAGTTCCTTTTAATATTGAAAAAATTGCCAACGCTATTTTCAAGGCTGCCCAGTCATGTGGCGGAAGTGATTTTAACGAGGCAATGGATACAGCTGTAGAGGTATGCAGCTATTATGAAAAGAATGCAGGCACCAAGGTTCCTACAGTAGAGGAAATACAGGACCTTGTAGAGAAAATTCTTATCGAGAACGGTCACGCAAAAACAGCCAAGTCATTTATTCTCTATCGTTACGAGCGTACACGCTCACGTGAGATGAAGACAAATCTGATGTGCGTACTGAACGAACTTACATTCAGCGCTGCAAAGGACAGCGATATTAAACGTGAAAATGCAAATATCGATGGCGATACAGCTATGGGTACAATGCTTAAATACGGTTCTGTTTCGGCAAAGGAGTATTACGAGATGTACGTTCTCGAACCCCGCCATGCCAAGGCTCACAGAGACGGTGATATTCACATTCACGACCTTGATTTCTATACTCTTACAACAACATGTACACAGATAGACCTTATCAAGCTTTTCAGCAACGGCTTCTCAACCGGACATGGTTTTCTCAGAGAGCCTAATGATATTTCAAGCTATTCTGCTCTTGCATGTATTGCAATCCAGTCCAACCAGAACGATCAGCACGGCGGACAGAGTATCCCTACCTTTGATTACGCAATGGCAGGGGGAGTAAAGAAAACTTATATCAGCAGATATGTTCAGAATGTTGCCAGAGCCCTTTCACTCATAGGCGGAGTTGAAAACGAAAGCGAAATCGCAAAGGAAATCAAAAAGGAAATTGAGGAGAAGTACTCACTCGTACCCTCACTTGCAAACGACAACGGATACCAGGAGAAGGAGCTTGAGCTTCTTCTTAAGTACACAGACGAGGATACAGCAAAGAGAATTCAGGCTTTTGCCGTGAAGAATGCTGAGAAGGAAACCGACAGAGCTACATATCAGGCTATGGAGGCTCTTATCCACAACCTCAATACTATGAACAGCCGAGCAGGTGCTCAGACACCGTTCAGCTCAATCAACTACGGAACAGATACAACTCCGGAGGGAAGAATGGTAATCAGAAACGTTCTTCTTGCTCAGGAGGCAGGTCTCGGAAACGGCGAGACTCCTATATTCCCGATCCATATCTTCAAGATCAAGGAGGGAATCAACTATAATCCAGAGGATCCCAACTACGATTTGTTCAAGCTTGCGTGCAGAGTTTCCGCAAAGAGACTCTTCCCCAACTTCTCATTTATCGACGCACCTTTCAATCTTCAGTATTACAAGGAGGGCAACCCTGATTCAGAAATCGCTTATATGGGATGCCGTACACGTGTAATCGGAAACAACTACGATCCTTCAAGAGAGATCGTAACAGGCAGAGGAAACCTCAGCTTTACATCAATCAACCTTCCCCGTCTTGCTATCAAGGCAGACCACAATGTTGGCGCATTCTTTGATATGCTCGACGAGATGCTTGACCTTGCTATCGAACAGCTTATGCATCGTTTCAAGATTCAGGCTCAGAAGAAGGTAAAAAATTATCCTTTCCTTATGGGACAGGGTATCTGGATCGACTCTGACAAGCTCGGCGCAGACGATACTGTTGAGGAGGTTCTCAAGCACGGTACACTTTCAGTAGGATTTATCGGCCTTGCTGAGACACTTAAGGCTCTTATCGGAGCTCACCACGGTGAAAGCGAAGAGGCTCGTGAGCTCGGTATGGAAATCGTTGAGGCAATGAGAAAGCGCCTTGATGAAGAGTCTAAGAGAACAGGACTCAACTTCTCGCTTCTTGCAACTCCCGCAGAGGGCCTTTCAGGACGCTTTGTACGTATGGACGCTAAGAAATACGGCATTATCGAGGGAGTTACAGACAGAGATTACTATACAAACTCATTCCACGTACCTGTATATTATCCTATCAGCGCTTTTGAAAAGGTTAAGATAGAGGCTCCTTATCACGAGCTTACAAATGCGGGACACATCAGCTATATCGAGCTTGACGGCGATCCCCTTGAAAACCTTTCAGCCTTTGAAAAGGTTGTAGAT
>SVNM01000064.1 GCA_015066875.1 Ruminococcus sp. | reverse complement strand
GCTCTTCCGATCTGTTCTTGTTTGTGATAACGTAAGATACTCCGCTGAGTAATTCTGTATCGCAAAGCTTCACTGCTTCGCCTGTTCCCTGTGCTGTATCAGGCGCGTAAACAAGACTGCTGTCTGCGTTTGTAAGGTCTACAATATCCTCGGAAGCCTTGTATTCAGACTTCTTGCTTCCCCATACACAGGTGTTGTTTCCTGTTGCTGTGAATGTCATTCTGCGTGTCATTGCCGATGACTCGTCTGCCTGTACTATAAAGCTTCCCTTATAGGTTACTCCGCCGAATGTGAGAGTCATTTCGTGCGAGCCGTCACGCATTGTCCAGTTTCCTGTGATATCGCCTGTTATTGTTCCGTCTGCGTTGAGCTTTATGTTTCTTGAACGCTCTACATCTGCGCTCTGCTCGTTGACAAATTTCTGATTGAGTGTGTGGAAAATAAACTCGTAATCTCCCACTACAGCTTCCTTGGTATGACCGTTTTCAGAAAGTGTTTCTCCTGAGTATTCGTATGCTGTTGCTGTCGGCCAGCCGTCCTCGTTCATTATCATCTGATGAACTCTTACCTCGTGGAAGCCGTATGCATCGTCAAATTTTGTGTGGTATATTACGTAAAGCTTTCCGTCATCGTCCATCAGCGCTGAGTTGTGTCCCTGTGCCTTGTAGGGACGGCTGTTGCAGTTCCACTGATAGTTGCTCATAAGACGCTCGCCTATGTTGCCTGCAATATTATCTCCGCCTCTTGGGAAAATTGCATTGTTTCCGTTCTGGTCAACGTATGGTCCTTCGGGCTTTTCACTTCTGAATATTCTCATATTGTATCCGCCGTTGGAATTGAAAAATCCATAGGATACAAACAAATAATAGTATCCCTTATTGCTTCCCGGAGCTTTCCTTCTTCATCATAGAATACTGCCGGGTCTATTGCGTTTGTTCCGTATGAAGCGTTCCATGAGCCGTTTGAGAGGTAACGGTTTATATCAGGATTGTTACCGAGCACCTTCGGTACATCTGTATCCTTTACGTTGTTTACTGCATTATTTGTAAAGCCTGAATATACTATTGTGCCTTCATATTTATATGGACCGTCTATTTTATCCGAGGTGCAGAGTACGATCGAGGAATTCCATACCTGTCCGTTAACGCTCAGATACATACAGTATTTTCCCATTTCCTTGTTGTATATAATGTCGGGAGCCCACATATTTCCTGAAAGATTGTATCCGTTTGTGGTGTTTGACCACTTCTCAGGTATAGCAAGGTCTGTATAGATATTATTGAAAAATGTTGTGCGGGTTGAGCCAAGATGTGAATTGCCTGCCGAATACCAGTTCTGCATATCCGATGAACGCCCTGCGCCCAGATGTGAGCCGATTATGTAGTATCCACCCTCCTCAAGCTTTACAATAGATGGATCGTGCACCGATACTCTGGCAAAATCTGCAGATGCAGGAACCGATGTGAGTGTGCTTACTGCCAGCATACAGCCTGCTACTATTGCTGATATAGCTTTTTTCAATTTCATAATAAAACCTCCTTGAATATTCCCGATTTGTGTTATCATTATTTTAACAAATATTTATTTTTTACTCAATGAAGTTTTTAACCATATATCACACATTTTGACTCATTGCATTTTAACCTTCTGTTTACAAAGAAAAGCTCGCTCTGATAAAATTTACCTATCCGCACGTTTACTTTAATACTATAAATAATGCTTTTTTAAATTGACAAATTTAGTTCAAATATGTTATAATTTAATTGATTATTAACTTCAGGGAGATTATTATGAATTCTTTGGGAAAAATCGGCGTTATTATGCCGGAAATTGTTGACCCTCTTGATTATGAAATGATCAGCGGAATTAAAACCCAGGCTTCTGAACTGGGTTACGATATTATCATCTATACGGGAATTTTTAACTCTCATTCAGAACTTCAACAGGATTACTATACTGAAGGTCTGGAAAATATTTACTCGCTTATCAGTAAAAGCTCACTTGATGGTATTATCTTTGTTGCTGAACGTTTCCATAATGTTCAGCTGGTTGATAAAATCTACGGCTACCTCAGTCAGACAGATGTGCCTTGTCTTACTATCGGCTACAAGCGTGAGGGTTTTCCTTATATCATCGCTAAACAGTATGAGGGTATTTATAATATCACTAAGCACCTTATCAATGATCACGGCTGCAGAAAGCTTTATTGCCTTGCAGGTGTACCCGATCACGAGCCCTCTCAGAAACGTTTACAGGGGTTTATCGACGCTGTAACTGAATACGGTCTTGAACTGAATGAAAACAGTATCCGCTATGGCTGGTACTGGAAACAGGTTCCCATTGAGTTTGCTAAGGATATCATTTCAGGCAAGGTCGAAAAGCCTGACGCTGTTGTGTGTCTTAATGATATTATGGCTTATTTCTTTCAGAAAACTCTTATTGAAAACGGAATGTCTGTTCCTGATGATATCGCTGTTACAGGCTGTGACGGCTCCTGGTATTCAATTATGAATGCTCCGCAGATTACTACCGTTGTCGGACGTGACTACCGTCTGGGCATTGACGCTGTATGCTGTCTTTATAAAATGATTACAGGAAATAACTGTCAGCACAATGACTACAGACAGCATATAATCTATGGCAAAAGCTGTGGCTGTAGCTATGAAAAAATGGCTGAAAAAAACGGTATGATATTCGTTATGGAAAAGAATGTCAGAAATCTTATGCTTCGTACTTACGATAAAAAGGCTTTTATCGCCACCGATATTATCAATCGTATGGCAGGTGCCGATTCTATCGATGAGCTTATGTCTCAGGCCGATAAAACAGGCCATATCCTCAGAAACTGGAAGTGGATCGATATCTGCCTGTGTCAGGACTGGAAAATGGATTTCGATAATCCCGATAAGTTCCGTCAGACAGGTTTCTCGGATAAAATGCTTCTTGCCCTTTCAAAACGCTATGGTCAGAATGATGAACACGGCTATATGTTCCCTGTTTCTCAGATTATCCCTTCGCTTAACAAGCCTCACGAGCCTTGCGTGATTACTCTTACATCGCTTCACTGCAAGGGTCAGATTTTCGGTTACTGTGCTGTAGCTTATGACTCTACGGATAATATCGACCTTGATCAGCAGTATATCAATTGGTGTGACGCCGTTTCAAACGGTCTTTCAGCTCTGCAGAAACAGCTGTATATCGCCTCTGTTCATCAGCAGATGGACGCATTTTCTACTATCGATCCTGTTACAGGTATGCTCAATAAACGCGGTTTTACCGAGCTTTTGCCCGATACGCTCCATAAGCTTCGCAAACAAGAAAAATATTACTCTATTCTGTTCGTTTCTTATGTTTCCGATACCGACGATTCTGCTTACGATATGTCTGTAATTACTGCAAATGCACTGAAAAAAAACTGCGATGACAAGCTTTGCGGAAGACTAACTAACGACGTTTTTGCAGTTATTCTCTGGGCTGATTCTAAGGACGCTCTTGATGATTATGCCGTTGATTTTACTTCCGTTACAGAAAATAATATCTGCGAAATTTTCGGTAAGCCCCTGCGTGATACCAAAATGTTTACATATCTGGCTGAAATCAGCGGTTCAAAACCCTCCGAAGTCGAAAAAAGCTTTGAAAAGGCTCTCAGTCTTTTTGCGGAGAAAAAATCTGCCGAAACAAGCCACTATGTTACCTATAAGGAACAGCTTTTCAGACTGAGAAGAGAAATTATCACTCAGCCTGAAAAAGACTGGACCGTTCCTGATATATCTAAACAGCTCGGAATCAGCAGAAGCCATCTTCTGAGACTCTACAGAAATCTCTTTTCTACAAGCATCAAGGACGATATAATCTCCTCACGTATCGATAAGGCTAAACAGCTTCTTGACCACACTGAGCTTCGTGTTCAGGAAATCGCTGAGCAGTGCGGTTATAACAACGAAAATCACTTTATGAGACAGTTCAAGGAGAAAATCGGTGTTACTGCTCTGCAATACAGAAAAAATAATTCCTGATTTATACAGTAAAAAGCGTATCGTCTTCATTTGACGATACGCTTTACTTTTTTATGCTATATAACAACGGAAGCTTTTTTCTCCTATTTCCGCTTGTCACTCTACTATTCTGCCGTCGGTGGATATTGTTACTACTCGCCAGGGTATGAACTTTCCGCTCGCCTGAAGTGCACGCTTTACAGCATTTTCTATTCCGCCACAGCACGGCACCTCCATTCGCACTACCGTTACGCTCTTGATTTCATTGCCTGCTATTATCCGGGTGAGCTTTTCTGCATAGTCTCCTTCATCAAGCTTCGGACAGCCTATCAGTGTTATGTGTCTGCGTATGAACTCCTGATGAAAATTTCCATAGGCAAAGGCTGTGCAGTCTGCCGACACAAGAAGATTGGCATTATTGAAATAAGGCGCATTTACAGGTACAAGCTTTATCTGAACAGGCCACTGGGTAAGCTCGCTCTGTGATGGCAATGCCATTACAGGTGATGCTTCCCTTTTTATCGCCTTTGCGTTTGTGCCCGGACAACCACACGGGAGAACTCCCGCCTTCTGCTTCTTTGCTTCAAGTACTGCCGATTCATTGTATGCCGGAGCTTCACGCTCTTCAAAGCTTATTGCGTTTGTGGGACAGGCCGGCAGACAGTCTCCTAATCCGTCACAGTAATCCTCACGGGTAAGCTTTGCCCTGCCTTCTACCATTTCAATGGCTCCCTCGTGACAAGCCTGAGCACAAAGTCCACAGCCATTGCATTTTTCTTCGTCTATTTTTATTATTTTTCTTATCATAATTATGCCTCCTGAATATCATCGTTTTTTTCGTAATTACATTATACTATAGATTTTTCAGCAAATCTGTTGTATTTACAACAATTACAGATTTTTTATCTTGCAGATTTACCCTGTTTTCCGTTATAGTGCATAAAATCAGACTACAAAATTATCCGAAATGCTGAATTTCAAAATAATTTCGTCTTTTTTACTCTCTTGCGTCACTTCCTTTTATACTATTTTTATGCAAGGAGGTCTATTATGTCCTGTTTTAAAAAATTCTGCACTCTTTCCTTCGCTGTTACATTATGCTTTTCTGCATCAGCCTGCTCAGGCTCTGAAACTGAAACTGACTCTGCCATATCCTCTCAGGAGATTACTTCGGATACCCTGAACTCCGAAAACCATAACAGTAATACTCAACATAATTTCCGACAGACTGCTTTTTCGGAAAAAAATATTCCACGGCCACAGAATTTCTGGGATTTTCAGGCTATGAATTACGTAGCTCCCCTTGATTCATACTTCCTTGTCTACAACGATATGGACTATAACCTAATTCTCAGGGTATGGTCAGGCGACTTTTCTCAGCATACAGATACTACACTCTTTGAGAATAACGGCAAATGCAGTTTCATCTCCTCTGTTTCCGATGACGGTACAATAACTGTATTTACCGCTGAAAAGAAATCTCTTCAGTCTGCTGATAATGCTGACGAACACTTTAAACACTCAGGCTATTTCTACTCGGTTACTCAGTTCGGCAATGACCTTAAGCAGTGCTTCAGCGCTGAAATTCCCGATATGGATTATTACTACAGCTCAAGAGGCTCCATACCTCTTTCAATCACACGGACTTCAAATAATCAGTTTATTATGTCTACCAATCACGAGGTTCTTGTTATCGGAAATGACGGCACTGTTGCGGAAATCCCCGATACAACCGGTTTCTCTGCAACAGGTATTTCTTCCGATGGCAGAATTGCTGTTGCAGAATATAAAACCCTCAGCTTTATTGATGAGCATAATAATATCACTGAGAGTATCCCTCTCAGCGATGCCGTTAACGGTGATTTACTGTCAGGCGATGATGAATTTATCATGTATATTCCCTGCGAAGGCGGTATATACGGTCTTGATGAAAATTACGAGCTTACTCTTGTTGCAGATTATTCTGCATCTTATCTTCCTATGGGCTTTATTCATAATGTTCAGCACGGTGACGGAAAGGATTTCCTCATCTATGTCAACGAAAACGGCAATATGAAGCTTTTGCGTATTACTCCTCGCCCCGATGATTACTCTCTCAACAGAGAAAAAATTACTCTTGCCTGTACCTTTATGAATGTTGATGACCGTATTCTTGCCAATGAGTTCAATAAACGCTCAGACAGCTTCTTCCTTGAGGTTAAGGAGAACGCTCAGCCTGATGATATCAAAATGGATATTCTTGCAGGAAATCCTCCGGATATTATCAAGTATAATGATATCGGATTTATGCGTAATCTTGTCAATATGGGCGGAGTTGCTGACCTTTATCCTCTTATGGAACAGTTCGGCGGGCTGAAAAAAGATGATATCCTCGGAAATGTCATCAGTACTCTGGAGTACAACGGCGGTCTCTACGCTATAAGCGATAAGTTCGAAATAAGCTTTATTGTTGCTGATAAAAGCTTTATCGGCGGTGAGTACTCTGACTGGAGCTTTGACGAATTTTTTTCCCTCTACAACAGCCGTCCCTCAGATATGCTTCTCAGCTATGATTACTATACACGCTCGCCCGATAACATCTTCAGACGCTTCTGCTCAGGTGTTTTTGCTGATAATCTTTCCGCCTGGATCGATGAAACAAACCTCTGCCGTTTTGACTCTGATGAATTTACTGCTCTTCTTGAGCTTTGCCATTATGCAAAGGTCGCCGATGAAAACGTGTCTTCTCTTGACGTGGCACTTTCTCTTAAAAACAGAACGGGTATGATCGCTTTTGCCGACTGCTGTCGCTGTATCAACGATTTCCGTATGCTTAATGTGTATCAGCTCGGTCTTGACGGACTTTCCTTCCTCTCTTATCCGGGGACTGATTCAGGCGGTACTACAGGATTCTATGAGCTCTATTCCATTACAGGAAATACCGACTGCAAAGACGGCGCCTGGGAGTTTATCTCATATATTATGAGCGAGGAGCATCAGTCTGCTGAAAATTCTGCGGGTGAGCTCTTTACGCTGAAAAATGCCTTTGATAGTAACCTCAGTCTTAATACAGAGCGTCAGGGGGCGGAAAACACCATTGCTGAAATCGGGTTTGATGGTTTCACCTTTACCTGCAATGAACTGCTTACCCAGAAAGAGGCTGATATATTCAGAAATCTCGTTAACAGCTGTACTTCCCTCAGCTGTAACAGCAAGGATATCAGCAATATCTGCAACGAGGAGTTTTCGCTCTTCATCAACGGCGAAATTACTGCCCGTCAGTGTGCCGATATGATTCAGAACAGAGTCTCTGTTTATCTCAGTGAACAAGGCTGATTATAACTTAACCTCACTCCTGAGCATCAAAAAAATCCCCCGAATCCGACATTTTTGTCAGATACGGGGGATTATTTATTAAATATGTTTTTATGCAACTTTGCCTTTAGCAAGACTGTTCTTCATTGCGCAAAGGTCAAATATATCCAGTATGCCGTCACTGCATATATCTCCCGCTTTTGCGTTGTTTATTTCTTTTGAGCCAAGAAGCCAGCTCTGAAGCATTACTGCGTCGGCTATGTTGAATTCACCGTCGGCATTAACGTCTCCCATAACATAATCTGCTGTGGTAAGCTCGCTTTTTATCAGGGCAAGAAGCGAATATTCTCCCGATGCGTCCTGTGAAAGCTCCCATATCATTATTCCGCCGTATTCTTTGGCAAGAGCACACTTTTCACGCATTGTTGATGCTCCGTTATATGCTACTCCGTTGTATACGTCCCTGTCATAGTTTGCAGTATCCGACGCAATAAGCTCTGAAAATGGTACGTATGAATTCCAGTCAAGTGCTCCGCCTGAGGTGTAGCCTCTGCCGTAAAAAGGTACGCCAAGCACGAGCTTATCCTTTGGAATTTTCTTCTGAACGTTGAAATACTGAAGAGATGTCTGCGCAAACTCCATATCTGCGTGCGAGCTTTCATCTGCGTCGTTATCGTATCCCATTACGTTTACAAAATCAAACAGTTCAAAGGTTTCTGCTGATACCTTCACAGCTACCCACTGAGCTGTTGCTGTGGACATCTCGTATCCTCGTTCATCACATAATACTCTCAGCGACGATACCCAGTCTGCATAGTAATTCCATATCTCATTGCCCGAACCAAGCTCAATATCAAGGTCTATGCCGTCAAGATCGTATTTTTCACAGTATTCCATTATCTTTTCGTTGAAATCTGCCATCTCTGCGGGAGTATCTATCAGGGGAAGATATCCGTCACAGCCTCCGCCTCCGCCAAGAGCTCCCATTACCTTTACTCCATTTTTATGAGCCTTGCTTACGATGTTCTTCATCTCTGCTTCGGGTATGTAGTTGCTTATGTTGCCCTCTGTATCAGGATTGCAGAAGCATATATTAAGATGTGTCAGTGCACTGAAATCAAGGTTTCCGTATGCCTGATATGACCAGTCAGGCAAGTATCCCACTACTCTTGAGTTATGCGTCACGCTCTCGCCTTCATCATCTCCGCTTCCTGTTTCAGCTATAAGCATATCTATATTATATACCGTCACAGGTGAGTCCGACGACATTACCGATATGTAGTCAAGCAGGCTGAAATCACTGCCGAATGACTTTGCCATTGCTTCATAGGAATAATAATACCAGTCATCTTCTGCTCCGTCAGGCTGTACCTGTGCCCAGCTTTCTCCTCCGCTGTTGGAGGTCAGTACAAAATACGGCGCAGTTTCAGCTTCACATCTTATCGCTATTGTGTTTCCTTCTGCATAGATGCTTCTGTCTGATACTGCAAGAGTTAATGGACAGGTCCAGGCTTCTGCATAGGCTTCGCCTTCATAAAGATGAATTGTACTGTTTTCTTCAGCATACACGCTTATGCCCTGTAAAAAAAGCATAGCAGTCGCTGTAAGTAATGCTGTCAGTTTTCTTGCTTTCATACGTAAACTCTCCTTTATTATCTGTTTATTTCTTATCTATGATTATTTCGGCCGGTCGATGATATTCATTGAATCCCATCTGCATTTGTTGCTTTTTCCTGTATTCTGTGGGAGTACTTCCTATTATTCTGAAAAATTGCCTGTTGAAATTTGACAGGTTCCTGAATCCGCTGTCATATGCTATTTCAGAAATGCTCTTTTTCGTATCTGCTATTTCCTTGCATATGTAGTTTATTCTGTAGTGTGATATGTACTCTAAGGCACTGAAGCCTACACTTGCACGGAACTGCGCCATAAAGTAACTGGGGCTAAGATGTACATACTCTGCAAGCTGTTTTATGGTTATGACTTCTCTGAAATTTTTTTGTATATATAAAATAGCACTCCTTATTGCGTCAGTTTCTCTGGCGGGAATTTCATTGTGCTCCGCTTCTGACTGCAAAAGCCATATAAGACGCAGAAGCTCGCTCCTCATCAGCATATCAAGGTGCGGAGCGTCTCCCTTTGCACAGGAAAATATGTTTTCGATAATCAGACGTATCTCCTTGTAGTAACAGTGCTTCGCTGTAATATGCGACGGAATTACCGCTGTTCCTTTTATGACAGGCTCTATACACTGCTGATAGCACCTGTCGCTTTCGCTGAAGCTGAGCATCTCAGAGCTGAATACCACTGTGTCGTAAACCTGTCGTGAGCCGTTGACCGGATATATGGAATGTGGCGTGTCAGGCTGAGTTATTATTATATCTCCTTTTTGCGAAATGAACTTTTCCTCACCGCAGATGAACTCCGCTGAGCCTTCAAGTATGTAATTTATTTCAAACTCCTCATGCCAGTGCATCGGAACATATCCGAAAAAATCAGGGATTATGCATTTGTAATATGAAAAGGGCTTCTCTGAACTGCTGTGGACGCGGTCTTCCTTCACTTTAAGGTTATTCATATAGTCATTACCTCTCCAATAAAGTAGGATAGTATCAGAAATCAAGTATTATTACAGTAGATTTACCTTTATTTCTATGATATCATATTATCAGAAGAAAAACAACCCCATTCTGATGCAAAGGAGAATTTTTATGATAAAAAAATATGTTTTCGGTAATCCATTCCCTACTGATGCTGTTATCGCTCACGTTGATGTGTGTAATGACCCGCTCCCGTTTTTTGAAATAAACGGCGACGGTGACTTCTTCACATGCCTTTCGGATAACGAGATTGTCTATGGCCTCGGTGAGCAGATTCGCGGTATCAACAAGCGTGGCTGGGAGTATGTCAGCTGGAATTACGATAACCCTCATCATCACGAGGATACACGCTCGCTTTACGGCTCACATAATTTTATCATCGTCAGCGGTGAAAGACTCTTCGGTGCTTTTTTTGACTATGCAGGCAGAATTACCTTCGATATCGGCTATACCAATAAAAATCAGATGTCTGTACGCCCTGAAAAGCCCGACCTGTGCGTTTATATCATCGAAGGTGCCGATGAAAAGGATATCGTCAGACAATTCCGCAGTATCATCGGAAAAAGCTATATTCCTCCTCTTTGGGCTTTCGGCTATGGTCAGAGCCGTTGGGGCTATAAAGATGAAAATGATATCCGTGAGGTTGCGGAAAATTACTCCTCTGCCGATATCCCTCTTGACAGCATTTACCTCGATATCGACTATATGGAGCGCTACAAGGATTTTACTGTGGATATAAACCGCTTTCCCGATCTTGAAAAGCTCGCCTCTGATATGAAAAATAATGGAGTTCATCTGGTGCCCATTATCGATGCGGGAGTGAAAATCGAGGAAGGCTATGACGTCTATGAGGAGGGCGTTGAGAATGGTTATTTCTGTAAAAATGCCGATGGTGAGGACTTCGTTGGTGCTGTATGGCCAGGCAGAGTCCACTTCCCCGATTTCCTTAATCCTCAGGCGCGAAACTGGTTCGGCAAAAAGTATGAGACTCTTACAAAACTCGGTATCGACGGCTTCTGGAATGATATGAATGAGCCCGCTATCTTCTATACCGAGGATCGTCTTGAGGAGACTCTACGCCATATTCACAAGCTTTCACAGGGCAATATGGGTATTAATGAGTATTTCACCTTTACAGGTATGGTTGCGGGACTAAACGGCAATGCGGGAGATTACCATAAGTTCTTCCATAACGTTAACGGGCAGACTATCAGACACAGCGACGTTCACAACCTCTATGGAATGAATATGACTCGCTCGGCTTTTGAGGCTCTCAGGAAAATTCAGCCCAATAAGCGCACTCTCTTCTTCTCACGCTCTTCATACATAGGAGCTCACCGCTATGGCGGTATATGGCAAGGCGATAATAAGTCCTGGTGGTCGCATATTCTTCAGTCAATGCAACAGCTTCCGGCTCTCAATATGGCTGGATTTATCTTCATTGGCGCTGATACAGGCGGTTTCGGCTGTGATACTACTGAGGATCTAATGCTCCGCTGGCTTCAGTACTCCCTTTTCACCCCTCTTTTCCGCAATCACTCTGCAGACGGCACAAGAAAACAGGAGCTTTACAGGTTTTCTTCCGTTAACACAATGAAAGAGATGATTAAAATCAGATATGCTCTTATACCTTATCTCTACAGCGAATTCTTGAAGTCGGCTCTTGATGACGAAATGATGTTCCGTCCGCTTTCATTCGATTTCCACTGCGATAAGGAGGCTATTAATGTTGAGGATCAGCTTCTACTCGGTGATCAGCTGATGATTGCTCCCGTTTATAAGCAGAACGCCAAGGGCAGATATGTTTATCTGCCTGAGGAAATGATGCTTGTCAGAATGAAAAAATATGACGATTATTACACAGAAATTCTCGATAAGGGACACCATTACGTTCACTGTGAGCTTGATGAGCTTGTGTTCTTTATCCGCAAGGACAAGGTACTCCCCTTGTATGCTCCCGCAAAAAACACAGAGGAAATCGATTATGCTTCTGTCACACTTGTGGGTTATCCGCAAAGCTCCTACACCCTCTTAAAAGATGACGGCATTTGTCCAGATCCGGAAGAGTCGCTCTGCCGTATCACTCTCGAAAACTAAATCAAATAAAAAAAGGGTACCGGACTTAAGGGCGCTACCCATATATAAGTATTTACGTGAATTATTGAGGGAAACCCTTTTGAAAAAGGGTTATCCCTCAAACTCCTTTCCTAAAACTTTCATTTTTAAATTAAATCCCCATAGGGTACACACACCATTT
>SVNM01000063.1 GCA_015066875.1 Ruminococcus sp. | reverse complement strand
CGTTAACCTTAAGAATACTTGAATCCTCAAAAAGATAAGGAGGATTCATTCTTACTGCATCACCTGAAAGTGATGTCATATCAGCGCCAAGCTTGATAGCTCTTGCTGTGCCGGGGTCAGCAGCCTTTCCTGAAGGAACGCCACCGCCAACGTAAAGGTAACCTGTACCGTCATCGTCAACGAGAACTGCGGGGTCAAAAAGCCACTCTACGTCGCTGAAACCGGGTGTGCTCTTGTTGATAAGAGCCTTGCCGATAGGATCAGTGTAAGGACCTTCGGGGCTGTCAGCTGTAAGAACGCCGATACCACCTGCGCTGTCTGCAAAGTAAAGGAAGAACTTATCCTTGCCGTTTATTGTTTTCCATGCCGCATCGGGAGCCCACGCATATGTTGCCCACTTTGCCGCACCATTCTCTGTTCTGCCGTTTCTGCCTGCTACGGGAATAGCACCGTGGTCTGTCCAGTTTACAAGGTCAGCAGATGAGAAGCAGTTGATTGTTCCTGAATTGTATGTATTTACCTGAATCTGTCCGTCGTTTCTGTACTCAATAGCATCGTTTGTTGTGAATACATAAAGTCTGTCCTTATAAACCATAAATCCGGGGTCAGCGCCGAAACGCTGTGTCCAGAGAACGTTGTTTTCGCCCTCTTTCTTATAGCTTGTAGCTGTCTGGATTGATGAGAAAAGCTGTTCCATAGCTGCTGTATCGATAACCTTTTCAGCTACGGGGAATTCCTTGATTCTGCCAAGAACAAACTGGCCGAGGAGCATAAGGTCTGCTGCTTCGTAAACACCGCTCTGGTCAACGTCTGCACAAAGCTTAGCTGTTGTTGTCTCAAAACCGTTGATGAGACCGTTTCTTCCTGCGATAACGTCAAATACGTCGATTACTGCATCTCCGTTGATATCGCCGAGGATTACATCTCTTGAGCCTGCACCGAGAATTCCTGTACCGCCTACAGCTCCGATAGCCTCGTCGATGTAGAAGTTGTTGGTTGTCTCTGCAGTCTCGATATAAAGCTGCATACTTGTAGCGTCTGCGGGGATTCTGTAATTTGTATTTGCAAGCTGAACCCACTCGCCCTTGACAGCTGTAGCTTCTGCGATTGTTGAATACTGTGTTTCGCCGTTTGCGTCAACGTACTGTAACTTCATATAGAAGGTATCAGTATTTCCGCCGTCAAAGTACATTACGTTTGCACTGAAGCTGAATTCCTCACCGGGAACGAAAGCTCTGGGATTGAGGTTTCTGTATGCGCCGTTCCAGGCTGATGTACGCTCCTGAACGAGAAGAGCCTCGCTTCCTACGTAAGCAGTTCTTCCGCTTGTCATAATTGTAGCGTCGCCTCTGCCGGTCCATGTGCAGGTATCTCCCTCAAAAGGATCGTGGAAGAACCAGCCATACTCGTTAGGCTGAGGAGGAGCAATTTCTCCGCCTTCGTATCCGCCTTCAACCCACTCGCTCTGAGGAATCATACCCATAAGAGTGTTATAAGCTGTCTTAGGCTGATGATTTGTATCATAAAGAAGAGGAGCATTTTCTGTCTTGATCCATGTATTGGCGTCGTTAGGACCCCAGATACATACGGCTGTTACCTTACCGGGGTAATTGCCTGTATTGATGTCGATAGCAGCCTGGAAAATTGCCTTGTACTTGTCAGCCTGCTGCTGATCGCTGTATGTGCCGTTTTCACGGGTGATATCAAGCTCAGTGATCTGAACCTCACAACCGATCGAAGCGTATTTCTTAAGAGCTGTTGTGTAATTTGAAACACCTGAGAAGCCGTCGTAGTTGGCATTGATATGTGACTGCATTCCGATACCATCGAGATATCCCTTTTCATAAAGACTCTTACACATATTGTAGATGCAGTCTCTCTTATGATCCCAGTACTCGTTATAGTCGTTATAGAAAAGCTTACAGCTTTCGGGAGCATACTTATCAGCGATCTGGAATGCTGTTTCAACGAAGCTGTTGTCGCCGTAAACAGATACCCATGCTGAAGAACCGTCATTCTGTTTTGCATTATCGCCAGCAACTCTCGCACCGCCGAAGTTTGCTGTACGGTTTGCGTCATCGCTGACAGCCTCGTTAACTACGTCATAAGCATAGAGGTCAAGGTCAGGATACTGTGTCTGGATAGCGTTGAACATATTTTTGATGTAGCTGTCAAGACGAGCAGTCATTACATCTTTTGAAACGAAGTTATTGTTTGCATTATAGCCTTCTCTGAAGAACCATGAAGGAGTCTGGCTGTGCCATACAAAAGCGTGGCCTCTCATACCGATTCCGTTACGAACGCAGAAGTCCATAATAGCTGAAGCACTGTTAAGAGAAACTCCGATATTTGTACCGTTACACTGAGACTGAACAAGAGTAGCATCGGGCTTTGTTTCGTTTTCGCACTCGATACTGTTGTAGTCCTTTATCATACTTGCGGTAATAGTGCTGTTTCTTACTGTACCGCCGTTGAGGATATTACCTACTCTGAAGTACTGACCGAAAGCGTCCTTAAGACCCATATTTGATGATGCTGCGTACGCTGAGTTCATCTGTACCTTTTCTTCGGTTGTAACAATGAATTCGTCAAAAGCAAAATCGTTTGTACTGTCTGTTGTGATTGTTACGTTGAACTCGTAGCTGTTTTCGGGAGCTGTATAATCTGCGGAAATCTTTGTCCACTGACCGCCCTTAACCTTCTTAGTGGCAATTTCCTTAACAGTTTCCTCGCCTGTTGCATTATCGATAGAAAGAACAGACATATGGAAAATTTCATCTGTTTCACTGTAAACCATTGCGCTGTAGTTATACTCTACACCGCCCTCAAGGTAAAATCCCTTTGATGAGCTTGCACCGTCATCGGCTGATGTTCTGCCTGAAACGATCATACCTCTTGAGCTTTCATAGCCCTTGTTATTTTCGGCAGTAACGATTACCTCAACGTCACTTCCGTGCCAGCCGTCATAGTTCACTTCAAAGTCGTTTGTTACAACCTCTGCAGCAGACACGGTAAATGTCATTGCAGGCAGAGCTGAAGCAAGACCTGCCGCACATACAGCAGCAGTAACAGCCGAAGCTACTCTTTTAAGCTTCATAAAAATTCCTCCTCGTAAAAATATTCATAAAGTTTTAATATAATTAAATTATACAATCAGTTCATTTGGAGTACAATACATTTTTGTGCTGTTAACAGTATAATTTTATGCTATCTTTTCTGACTTTATTGTCTTTTCAGACTATTTTGTAATATATTGACTTATTTTTACAATTGTGTTATAATTAATACAACTTATTATAAAGGAGGGATTTTCATGAGAATGGACGAAATAGGCTATAACCATAAGCACGACAGAAATTTCTACATCGACCGTCCTACAGGCGCAGGCGACTGGCTTCTTCTTATTGTAAAATCTCCCGCAATTTTCAGAATTGACGGAAAAGATATCAAGACTCCCGCACATACTTTTATTATTTTCACCCCCGAATACCCTCAGTTTTATCGTCCTGACTGTGACGAGTACTTTGACGACTGGATTCATTTCGGTCCCGATGATGACGAGTTGGAGCTTATGAAACAGCTTGAAATCCCGCTTAATACTCCTGTTGCAGTATCAGACAGCACCGATATTTCCGATATTGTAAAGCATATGTGCTTCGAGCAGTACTCTGCAAACACCAATAGAGTACAGTCTGTAGACCTGTATTTCAGGCTTTTGCTCTACAAACTCAACGAGAAGAATGCTGTTAAATTTAATTGCAGTTTCGCTTCAAAAGGCCCGTATTTCGAGAAACTTCTGTGGATAAGAGAGTCTATTTTCCGCTGGCCCTCCCGTGATTATTCCATAGATGATATGGCTAAGGAGCTCTCGCTGAGCCGTTCAAGATTTCAGCATCTTTACACCGAAGCTTTCGGAGTAAGCGTCAGCAAGGACCTTATCGCAAGCCGTCTGCATAAAGCGGTAGAGCTTCTGAACACCACCAACCTCTCAGTTACCGAGATAGCTTCCTCCGTCGGATACAGCACTACCCAGTACTTTATCCGCCAGTTCAAAGGCGAATTCGGCATTACTCCGTCGCAGTACAAATCCGCCGAAAGAGTAAACAGCAGTACTCCTTCATCGGTACAAAGTGAATAAAGCGTAAAGAAATAGCTCGTCATTACGACGAGCTTCTTGTATTATATTGCTCTGAGATTTTTATGCTATGCAATAAAATCCATACGCATTTCAATCAGGTCAAACACATCAATTTTATTATCCTCTGTATAATCTCCGGCTGTATAATCCGCAAGCCTGCCCGCTCTTACAAGGTAATTCTGAAGAGCAACAAGGTCTGCTATATTAAAATCTCCGTCAGCGTTTACATCACCCATCATCTTTTCCTGTGAACCTGTAGACTCTTCCTCTTTATCTTTAACGAGAATATCAACCGAAGTTACTGTCATCGTTCCCGAATGTGGCATAAGACCAAGTCTGTCAAGGTCAGTGTAGTCAATCTCAAGCGACTCAAGAACGGGAATCAGGTCGCTTGCAAGGAAAACAGCACGCTCTCCGTTAAAGTAATAGGGCTGAACTGTCTGCCATATAGCTGTTCCCGACCACTTCTGAAGAGCTATTACAGGGTTGGTTGAGCCACTGTATTCAATCTCGATAGCATATGTATCTCCCAGTTGACTAAGCTCTTCAAGGTCAAAAGCAACCTTTTCATTCCAACCGGACCAGCTTCCGTCGCCTGTAGCCTCACCCTCGAATATATTTCTGTGATGGATGTAATCCTCACAGGGATACTTTGCCACACAGGTGTAAATCATATCTCCACGCGGAGTCTCGCCCTGTCTTTCAAAAAGCTCTGTGAGAGTTACAAACTCGTAACCCTGTTCAATGAGAATGGGCATTGCTATTTCGAGAGCCTCAACGGTCTGAGAGTTACCTGATGCGTCGTGCAGAAGCACGATAACTCCGTCCCTCGCTCCGTTTACTATATAATCCGCACGTTGCTGAGCAGTAACATTCTCCATATAGTCCTGACAGTCAATTCCGCATATCATCGGAAGGTCAATAGTATCATACATTGTCTGGCTTACATCTATAAATGGAGGACGGAAAAATTTAGGAGCCTCGCCTGTGATTTCAATAACCTTTTCGTTGACGTACTCAACCTCTGCAAGAATCTCCTCAGCGCTCATAGAGCCCATATTCGGGTGGCTTTTTGAGTGGTTGTCAATCTCACAGCCCATATCGTATGCTCGCTTTACTGACTCTGCACTTTCAGCGTTGATGTTGTCTCCGATAAGAAAAAACGATCCCTTTGCATTGTATTTTTCAAGTACATCAAGCACTTCGTTTGTTGTGGTTGTATTCGGACCGTCATCAAAGGTAAGTGCCATAAGCTTTGTTTCAGTTTCGGCTTCCGCTTTTCTGACAGGCATATTTACTGTTGAAAGACAGAATACTGCTGTCAGTGCAGACAGTGTTCTGAGGATAAATTTTCTCATAAAAAATCAGCTCCCGTAGTAGAATTTCTCTACTTATAACTATAACAGAAAATCCCCCAAAAGTCAATATAAAGGCAAAAAACGGAGCACGCAAGTACTCCGCTTCACAAAGTAATATTCAATCAGAGCTGTGTTCTCCAGAGACCGTGCTTATTGCAGTAAGCATACACGGCAACAGGCTTTTCGTCAAGGATAGAAAATGCCACCTCAGGCACCTGTTCTCCCTTGAGACATTTACGCTGTCCGCCTCTGTCAGTTTCAAGATAAACCCAGTTGATGCCGTGCTCATCAGTCATAGGGTGAGACGCTGTACCAACGCTTACGCTGACCTTATCACCGCTGATTTTCACCGATGGAATATGTTTTTCTCCGCTGATTTCGTCATTCTCAGGCTTAAGATGCTTCATTGTCTTTCCACAGCACATAAGCGGAACTCCCGCATCGTTGATTAATCCGATAATGTTTCCGCACTTTTCGCAGATGTAAAATCTGTTTTCGCTCATAATACCCTCCTGTTTATTACAGAGCTTTGCTCTGCTTTTTTTCAGCACAGGGAGAAAACTCCACTGCACTGCTACAGGGATTATGTGCAGATTTATACATTTTATACGTTTAAAAGCTCTTTTCTCACAAGCTCGATCATAATTGATGTATTCAGATTGATTGCGTCCTCAGGATAGATCTCTCTGATATAGCCGTGATAGAATTTATCCTTGAACTCACCGATAATTTCATCATCAGACTTTCCTTGCTTAAGACTATGCAGAATGTCCTCTGCGGTCTGCTGTGAAGCCTGTGCCATATTTTCAAGAAAATACTCAGTCTGCTGAGCATTAAGTATTCCGTAATGTGGAGCAAGCACACTTGCGATTTCAAGCTGTTTCACTCTTTTTATTGACTCAAGAGAGTCGGAAATGCTCACAAGATAGGACGGTACTATAGTTTTTTCGCCGTCATAGACTCCAAGAGTTTCGCTTGATAAAAGAAGCTTTTTCTCAGGGCAGTAAAATCCGATTGAACAGCGTGTGTGTCCCGGAAGCTCCAGCACCTCGAAGGTCAGCTCTCCTGCATTGATGATATCTCCCTGTTCTGCGGGAATATCAACCTTCAGTTCACTGCCGAGGAACCGGTAATCGGTTACTCCGCACTTTACAGCAAACTTTCCGTCAAGCTCACGCATTGTTTTTATGGCTCCCTCACGGGTAAAAATATGCGACGCATATTTCCCGGCAACCACCTTTGCAGAGGGAAAAACTCTCTTGATATAAGCGCTTCCCAGTGCATGGTCATAGTGAGAATGAGTGAGGAAAATATAGTCAAGCTTTCTTTCTCCGAGAGCCCTTCTGATATTCTCAGCTACCGCAAATCCCGTAAAGCCGAAGCCTGTATCGTACAGGACAGCTGTTTTTCCGTCGTCTATAAGAAAAGAGCTGTCACCCTTTTCACATCTTACATCTGTTACTCTGATTGTATCCATTGAAAATTCTCCTTAAAGTATTCCTGATAATTATACCACAAATACGAGGGAATTTCAACAGAAGCTATTTTCTGCCGAAAATCACGTCATAGATTATGTCCGTTCCGTTTTTCAGAAGAATTACTATGAGTATGAGAAGTATCAACGATTTCACGCAACAGCACTTCCTTCCCCGATTTTTTCTGAATTAAAGGGAAGCTCATGAAGATTGTCTGTTAAAAACTTTTCTTCATCGGGCATTCTCTTTGACGCTCTTATATCCTTAACTCCGCTGAGAATGAACCATAAACCTACACAAATAAAAATTTCTCCCATTTTATATCGCTCCTTTGTTCTTTTGTGAGTATATTCTACCACATCAGATATTCAGAACTTATACAACTATAACGGGAGAAATTATTTTTTTATTTATTGTATTGTCCGTAGAAATCGCTGAGTCTTCGGGCAAATTCTTCTCTCAGCGACACAGGAGACAAAAGCTCGATGTCTCCGCCGTATCTCATAATCCACCTGTAAAATCCACTGCTTATGCCCATTCTTACAGTTACTATTACACTTTCGGGATTGTCAAAATCAGCTCTTGTAGAGCCATAGCCCTCAAACTGCTCAAGCATATCGTCAAGGAGAAAACGCTTTACACGCAGAGTTACAAGCTCAAATTTTTCGGGCTCGAAAATATCAACCACAACTCCGTCATATTTCGGAAGCACAGCCTTCACCTTTGTTTTATCTCCGCCTGAAATTTTCCTCATACGGTCAATTCTGTATGTACGCGGAGCAAGAGTTGTCTCGTCGATGCACTTGAGATAAAAACGGTCGTTGAAGTAAATCACCTTACAGGGTATCATTTCACGGCTTTTGCTGTAGTAATTGATATTCCTGTTGATATCATATTTTCCGTACTCAAAGTTGATTTTACGCTTTTCTGAGATAATGCTGTGTACCTTTTCAAGATTTTCCAGCAGATTAAGTGAGGGCGAGCCTTGTCCGTTAAGAGAAATTCTGCTGATAAGCTGTCTTACCTGCTTATCAGAGCAAAGTCCTTCGAATTTTTTTATAAGTCTCTGCTTCTGGGTATGGGAAAGAAACTTGTTAATTGAGACAGAATCCACGATAAAGCGTATCTCATTGAAGGTAAAGCCCTTGTTTTTCATTTTATAGTAAGAGGTGTTGTGAGCTCCCGCAGTAATCTCGATTTCATTGCCGAGATTTTCAATACGCTGTATATCTCTGCGTATTGTAAGCACAGAGACGTTCTGCATATTGGCATTGTCCGCAAGGTAATTCTGAATATCCTTTACGGTAACTCCCTTGCCCTCGCCTGAATGTCTGTTGAGGTATTCAAGTATGAGAATTATTCTTTCGTGTTCCATAGCAGGGCTCACTCCTTCTGAAAAAAAATCTACATATATTATATCAGAAAAAAGCTTTATAATCAACAGAAGTTGCAATATCTGCCAAAAAATAAACCGTACCTTTCAAACCCATAAGAAAAGTACGGTTTATTTCATTGATTTGTCCCTTTACATCGGAATGAATTTCATTTTTCAGATTACGTACACTGAAATTTTCAGGCCTTCCGATAGTTTATTTCAAAGCCTTGTGCAGAAGGCTCAGAAAACCTGTTACATAGTCTTTGCAAGCTTTGTTTTCATTGCGCAGAGGTCAAAAATATCTATTGTGCCGTCATTGCATATGTCTGCTTCTTCGGGATTTGTAAGCTTTCCGTTGCGTACAATCCAGTTCTGAAGCATTGTTACGTCAGCTACGTTGAATTTTCCATCGCCGTTTACATCGCCCTCTGTTTTCTCTGAAGGAGCGTCGTTTTCGTACTGATAGATAACCTCGATTGAAGTATATTCCACGCCGATTACGTCTGCTATATCAGCTTCAAGCTTTTCTGAGGTATCCCACCACTGCTGGAATTCAATCTTTCCATCGCTGATGTAAGCTTCGGTAAGAACATCATCGTTACTGTACATATGGTCAAAATCTACAGTAGCGGACACCTGATTGCCGAGATTGAAGCTGTAGCTCTTGTATGTCCAGAAGCCTTCGCCCTCTACAGACTCTACATTAAGAGAGAGTGCACAGTTTGCGCTTCCCCAGCTTGAACCTGCACTTGAAGTTACATTAGCTGTCATATTTACTCTGAAAATGTGCTCAGGATCAGTTACGGGAACCTCAAGATAACCGTTTGCATTAACTTCAGAAAGGTCTGTATAAACAACTGACTCGTATCTGTACTTATCGGGATTGTAAAGCTCAAGATCCTCAAAATCAGAAGCATCGTCGGTAATAACAAGCATTGCTACGGAATATGCGGGAAGAGTTACATTTACCTTGTTGTCTGAAACGTTTTCAATTACATCGATAAGACGGATATCGCTTGAATCTCCGTAAACGGCATAAACTGCAACAGCTTCGTAATCGGTAGTTGCTCCCTCAAGAGAGATTGTGGCATTTTCTGCATCGGTAAGGCTCTTATTTGTGAGCATTGCAGTAACTGTTCCGTTATCTGTGCCCTCGATTGAAGCGTAAGAGCTTGCAAGTGAAACATCGTCTGTCTCTGTGGGAACAAGCATATTTCCGAAGCTTCCGCCATTGCCGTCATAGTTTGTGTAGAGATTTATTCCAGCAAACTGATATGGGTTTCCGCCCCAGATATTAGCCATATATATTTCAGCGTCGGCATAACAGCCAAGAGCCTCTGCCTGAGCAATTGTACCGCTGAGGTCCTCACCGCCGAAATTATACTCTGTAATAGCAAGCTTTGTTCCGGGATAGTACTTGTCAATAGACTCCTGAACTGTGGGAAGAATAGGCACATTCTCCTGACACCACTGACCTATCCAGCTGTTTTCAGCAAAGCCCTCTTCATAAAGAGTTCTTACAGACTGAAGTCTGTCCTCAACGCCTACTCTCGCAGACTCTGAGTAATAATGAATATCAAGAACGTCAAGAAGACGTACACCTGCCTCATCCGATGCCTTCTTCATTGTGTCGAGATAACAGTCAAGATACCAATGATAACCGTTTTCAGACTTTAAAGTCTCCCACTCGCTTGTTGTATCATCATCAGCAAGATGATCATATGCTGTATAACCAAAAAGTGCGGGACCGAAAACTTCAGCGTTGGGATCGAGCTCCTTTACAACTGAAGCAAGCTCTATAGACTTTTCAGCAAGCTCCTCGTGAGTTACAATATTCGGGTGAATACGGCTGTGAGTGTGGTGCCACAGTGCAGGCTCGTTATCAAGGCTGTAGCCCTGAATTCCCGTAGATGTTGTGGAGTCTCCCAGCTTATTGATAATATAGTTTACATACTCGTCCATATAGACAACGCCGTCTGTAAGGTCAGGAGTCTCTGAAAGAGCTGAATCCTTCTTGAATTCAACCTTATTCCAGCGGTCTGAGGGAGCTGATTCTGACTCTTCAACAGTACCGTTCATATCGGCAGAAACATATCCAGCCATCTGAAGAGTTGTCAATTTATAGCCAATTCCGAACTGCTCAGCCTCTTTTGAAAGAACCTGTGCACAGTCGGCGGGATCTTCTGAATTTGAAAGATTGTTATCAGAACTGAATTTCCAGTCTGATCCTGCATTTGACGCATTTGTTTCCCAGTTATAGGCTACCATTCTGTTTCCGCCCTGTCGAACAGCATTGACTGTTACGTTGTTGTAGTTGCCCTGGTTGCCGTACTGGTTGATTCCGTAGATGTACGGGCTGATTTCCTTTTTCTCACCGGCAAGATTGATTGTAACGTTCATATTGTAGCTTGCATCGCTCTCAGCAGATACACCCGGAATAGCAGTTGTACCTGAAAAAACGCTGAGTGCTGTAATGAATGTTACAGTTTTCTTCAGTGAAAATGCTTTTGATCTCTTCATTTTGATTTACCCTCCATAAAAATTATCTTAATCAGCGTCGGAATTCCACCATGAAATCTGTGGAACAGGACTGCTGTCTGCAACATTATCCATTCTGCAAGGACCTGTGCTGTAGGTATCCACATAAACATCGGTATTCTGAATGAAACTGCACAGTGCCTTAGCACAGACAAGAATATTGAAAAGAAGCGTATTATTAGCAAATCCGTAAACTATCTGCGAAGATTCGGGAAGCTCTGCCGAAACTCTCCACACAATGCCGAAACGGTCAAGCTTATCAATAACCTTCTTCACCTTTTCCATAGGCATTCCAAGATTTTTCGAAACAACCTCAAGAGAAAGCAGACGATCTCTGCCTCCGCTTGCAAGGAAGTGAATGATATTTATAGCGTCCTTATCGGCAAGCATTGAGAAAAGCCTTACAATATCGTCACGTGCCTCAGTATACGAGTTAAGTCCCTTTTCGGGACGCTTCATATAGCAAAAGAACTTCATATCGTCGTTAAGACGAGCAATTCCCATATCATACTCGGTTTTTATCTCGTCATAAGTAACAAGGTCAAGCTCTTCGGGATACTTGTTTCTTGAGCGTCGGAAGTCCTGATAAGCGCACATCATCGAATGAAAAATTTTCATCAGAAGGTCAGGACGCTCAGGTGCGGGAGTCTGGTGGATACTGTCAAAAATCAGCTCTTCAAGCTCTGGCTTTTCGGTTTCCTGTTTCACACCGAATAAAGCGTCAATTGATACGCCGAGAATTTCCGCAAGCTTTGGTATAAATTCGCAGTCGGGAAAGCTACCGTTCTCCCATTTTGAAACTGCCTGCGGAGTTACGTGAAGCTTTACTGCAAGCTGACTCTGGGTAAGTCCGCATTTTTTTCTGAACTCAACGAGATTTTTACTGAACGTTTTTTCCATAGAAGCTCCTTTCCGCAAAATCGCCATACCTTTTTATTTTATTATACCACAACTGTCCGTTGAGTTCAAGCAATGTTTTTTCTAAGAATTTCAACTACACGTTTACTTATTCAATGATTACAGCTTATGCCAAATCCATCAGCAGTTGAGTTTCTCAGTGCAGAAACTCAACGCAAAAAATACACCCCACAGAAATTACAGGAAAAGCTCCCGCAATAACAGTGATGTCCTAATAGGAGTTTATGTGTATTTAGTGGGGGAAGCTTTCTGAAGAAAGTTTATGCCTGACAGGCACCCGTCCCCTCTGTCAGCTTCGCTGACATCTCCCCACACTGTGGGGAGTCACCCACACCCCCTACAAA
>SVNM01000062.1 GCA_015066875.1 Ruminococcus sp. | reverse complement strand
GTTTGTATTTATGATGAAGCAGTTGGGGTATGGCGTGAGGTGGGAGGACTCACGAAAGCATATCACTTACACTTGTCCAAACGGCAGAAAGTGCCGCTGTGCTAAATTGCACGGCAAGAAATTTGCAAAGGAGATGATGGAGTATGAATTCAAAATTAGACGTGAATGCCTTGATGGAACGCAACAAATCCGACCTGAAAGCGGCAGAGGAAACCATGCCCATGGTGGCAGTGGACAACCGGAACTGGATGGCGGTGATCAGTCTGCTGAAAAGATCCTGCGAGGTACAGGAGGAACTGTTGGAGTTGCAGGGCGAGTTGATGACCAAACAGGATTCGGTAAATCTGGTGAATCAACAGATCAGAATCCAACGAGAAACGCTGAAAAATCTGGAACAGCATCAGGAAGAAACGATTCAGATGTTGCGATCATCCACACAGGAATTACAGTCACAGGCTGGGAAGCTGAACGAGGAATTCTCCTTGCAGCGGAGAGAATTAGAAGAATGGAAGCACAAAACGCAATTGAAAATGCTCAGGTGGGTTGTGATTTCGCAGACGGTGCTCTTGATCTTGTCGCTGGCATTGCAGATGTGGCTGCGATAATGGATGAGCCGACAGAAGATGAGGATGTTGACAGGCACAGTGACAGCAAGGTGCTGGCAGAGGAGATCCGACGTAAGGAAGCGTTGGGGATGCACATGTAAAGGAGATGATGCCATGGAAAGGGAAATCGAAATAAACACCACAGCATACAGACGCAGGAATCTGTATATGGAAAAGAAAATGCACATCGACGGCAAGACCTATGAGGTCGTGTCCGTCCTACCACTGACAGATACAGAAAATCCGCCGGAAACAGCGGCGGATAAAATCAAGTATCTGATCAATGAGGAAAATTAACAAAATGTTTTCTGGACTTCCCGACCGAATGGGCTTATACTGTTGGTGTATCCTATTCGGTTTGGGTGACGAGCCGCCGCACCCGATTGTGCCGACACAAAGCAAACTAAAACTCAAGGTTTCCTTTGTCGGCACGCTGAAAGCGAGTGCGAAACGGCAACACGAACAGGAGGATTGATAAAATGGATAACACACCAAACCGAAATCTGATTACGGCGTTATACTGCCGACTCTCCGTGGAGGATATGCGTGAGGGCGAGTCGCAGTCCATCGAAAACCAGAAGATGATTCTGCAGCAGTATGCGGATGATCACGGCTTTCACAACTGCCAGTTCTATGTGGACGATGGCTACAGCGGCGTGGATTCCACCCGACCTGCTTATGTGCAGATGCTCAAGGACATTGAGGACGAGAAAATCGGCACAGTCATTGTGAAAGACCAGTCCCGACTGGGACGAGATCACTTGGAAACGGACAGGCTCATGGAGCTGACATTCCCGTCTTACGACGTCCGATTCATTGCTGTGACGGACGGCGTGGACAGCATCAACGGCATCAACGAAATGTCGGGAATGCGTAACTTCTTCAATGACTTCTTCGCCAGAGATACCAGTAAGAAGATACGTGCGGTGCAGCGTGCAAAGGGGGAACGTGGAGAGCGTGTTGGGACGACAATTCCCTATGGCTATATGAAGAATCCCGACAACCCCAAACAGCTTGTACCCAATCCCGAAACAGCTCCGATTGTCAAGCGAATTTTTGAGATGTACGCAAGTGGCATCGGCATCCGCAGAATCTGTGCAACCTTTGAACGTGAGGAAATCCTCTGCCCAAGCGTGTATGCGTTCAGAACGACAGGCAATCGGTCGGGAAATCCGAATCTCGATAAGCCCTATCGCTGGTCGATCACAGCGGTTCGCAAGATGCTTTCCAACGAGTTTTATTGCGGTGATACGGTGAATTTCAAGACCTATTCCAAGAGCAACAAGCTGAAGAAACGACTGAAGAATCCGCCTGAAAAGCGGCTGGTTTTCAAGGACACGCATGAAGCAATCGTCAGCAGAAAGCTGTTCGACACGGTGCAGAAGCACTTCGCAGGCAGAAAGCGTCCCGATGTGCAGGGTGAAATGGATAAGTTCGCAGGGTATCTGTTCTGTGCGGAATGCGGTGCAAGGCTGTATCTGCACAGGGGCAAAACGATTGCTCCGAGAGCAAACAACTTTCAGTGCGGCGGCTATCAGAAGCATGGAGGAAATCACTGCACCTCACATTATATCCGAGAATCCGTGCTGAACGAGATTGTGCTGACCTCGCTCCGACAGATGACGGCATATGCAAGGGAGAATACCGAGGAATTCTATGCGATAGCAACGGCAAACGGCGAAGCGGAGGCACAGAGGTTCTATGCCACGGCTGAACGACAGAAAACGCAGATTACTGCGAGAATCAGTCAGCTTGACAACATCATCCGCTGTCTGTACGAGGACAGGGTGACGGGACGAATCACCCCTGAACGCTATGACACGATGGCGAGCGGATACGAGCTGGAACAGACAGAGCTGCGGCAGGAACTGCAGTGCATCACGAAGAAGATGGATGAGATGGACTTGCGTGAGATGTATGTGAAGGAGTTTATCGCCAAGGCAAAGACGTATATTGAGATGCCTGAACTGACGCCCGAACTGCTGCGAGTGTTTATCCGCAGGATTGAGGTTTATGAGAAAGCGGAGAAGTACTCCCGAACCTGCGGAAACAGGATTGTGATCCACTATACGTTTCAGGCGGGCAGCGGTCAGAGGGCAGATGCGGTAATGGACGAAAGAAGTGAAATGGCACTGCTTCCGGCATAAAAAGCAAACCCGAAAGGCATAATACCTTTCGGGTTACATACCAGACTTATTTCTCCGTTAAGGATAACAGACAAAAATGGGACAGGCTTTTTTTGTTGTATAGTTTATCTGAGAGCAGAGCTGTTATTGAGAAGCAGAGTACTGTAAAGGAAGAGCACATCGCTGTCAGAGAAATCAATAAAGCTACCGAGAACCGCACTCTGAACATAGCGTATATCCACAACAGTAATTTTAGAGTAAGCCTCAGCAAAAAGAGGAGCAATACTGCTACCGAAAGAGTCACGGAAGAGGATAAGATGCTTGTCGGTATGAGCGTCGGGATTTTCGATTACAAGCAGAGGCTCAGAGCCTGAAAGGAAGAGCTCGTAAGGGTCTTTTCCGTCAGCTTTTTCAAGATTATACATAACCGAAGGCTTTGCCATACCTGTAGCGTAGCTTGTAACAGTGCAGTTTTCGATAGTATCATTAGTCAGATAGCTGAGCTTATCGGGATTTACCGGCAGAGCAAGCTGACCGTAATAAACGCCGTAGAATGGGTTATCAAGCTGAATTTCAGTATATTCATCTGAAAGGGTAGCTCCCATTTTTTCGCAGAGAGCAGAAGCGATATCTGTGATATTTTCCTGTTTCCAGTGAGTATCGGTGAAGTAGTAGTCCTCAAGGGAAAGCATAGGGAGAATGTCGATATACTGAGCATAGCTCATATTTTCCTTCATAATATCCACCGCAGAGTCAAAATCTGCAGAGAGGTAACCGTTCTCATTTGCGAGAAAGAAATTCTTATCGGGAATAACAGAAAGAAAAACATTGCAGTTATTGTCTTTGATGAAGGAGTTATAGATAAATTCAAACTTATCGCAGGCACCTGTAACCATATCCTCATTGAGAGGATAGTCGATTTTAGCGATATATCCGTCCTTTACATACAGCCCATTGTTGTCGGATTTATTAAATACTTTCAGCTCTGAGAAGGCCTTGATTGTTCTGAAAGCGTCACGGGCTGGGAAGTTATCAGTAGCATAGGACTCGAAATCACGCATAAAGCTACCGTCCTTTATGGTAGAGAGCGACAGCGGAGGGAACTTGGCAAGGTCACGTCTTTCGCTGTCGGAATATCCGTCAGACTTTCCGAATATGCACAAAACCGAGCCTGTAAGAATAAGCAGAGCAGTTAAAGAAACGAGAATTATATTTTTAATTTTATTCATAACAGTAATCGCCTCCTCTTTTAAAATCTGAAATAGAGAAACGGATTGAACGAGCCGTCAACAAGATATGAAACGCAGACAGCAAGAAGCAGAACAAGAACAACAGGCTCAGCGATATTCACAGCCACAGCTCCGTGTTTTTTACTGCTGAGAGCGGTAACGAGTTTTTTCGGTAAAGGAGTAGCTCCGATAACAGCAATAATAAGGATAGTGATAAAGCTGAGTGTATAGTAGGACTGCTCCTGAGAGAAGAGTGGAAGTCCGCTGAAGCCGAACATAGCAGTGATGCAGGAAACAGCGTCCTTAAGGTCGACAGCGCCGAAAATAACGAAGCTGATAACCACGACAAAGGGGACATAAATGTGGGAGAGTACCTTGCATTTTTCCAGCTTTTTGAGGATAAAGAATTTTTCAATCATAAGGAAAACAGCGAAATAGAGTCCCCACACGATGAAATTCCAGGAAGCGCCGTGCCAGAAGCCTGTAAGAAACCAGACAATAACGATATTTCTGATATGTTTTATCTTAGAGCCTCTGTTACCTCCGAGAGGGATATAGACATAATCTCTGAACCAGCTTCCGAGAGACATATGCCATCTTCTCCAGAATTCTGTGATAGACTTTGAGATATAGGGATAGTTGAAGTTTTCGCAGAAATCAAACCCGAAGATTTTACCAAGACCGATAGCCATATCGCTGTAGCCAGAGAAGTCGAAGTAAATCTGAAGAGAGTAGGAGATTGCATAAATCCAGCTGAAAACAACAGATTTATCATCGGAAGAGTTATAAACGGCACAAAGCTCACCGAGAGCGTTGGCGATAAGCACCTTTTTGGAAAGACCAAGCACAAATCTTCTTATACCCTCAGCGCATTTGTCAATCGAATGAGTGCGAACAGCAAGCTGTTCAGCGACATCAGAGTATCTTACAATAGGGCCGGCAATAAGCTGAGGAAAAAGTGAAACATAGCAGGCAAGGTTTATCAGATTTTTCTGTGGAGGAACAGTTCCTCTGAAAACATCGATAGTGTAGCTGAGTGTCTGGAAGGTATAGAAGCTTATACCCACAGGAAGAGCAATTCTGAGCAAAGGAACGGAAAGTCCCGTAACGGCATTGAAGTTAGAGATGAAGAAGTCAGCGTACTTGAAATATCCCAGCATGCCGAGACTTACAACGGCAGAAAGTGTAAGGAAAGTAACGGAAAGCTTTTTATTATCCCTGAATTTATGGATAAGCAGACCTGAAATATAGCCGATAAGGATACCGATAACCATAAAAATTACGTAAACGGGCTCACCCCAGGCGTAGAATATCAGACTTGCCAGAAGGAGCAGAGTATTCTTCAGCATTTTAGGAACTATATAGTAGAGAATGACCACAGCGGGCAAAAAGTAGAAAAGAAAAGGAATACCTGAGAATAACATAAAACCACCTCAGCTTTTTTTAAAATTTAAAGAATATGGGCTGACGAAGGTCAGCCCATCGGAAAGATATGTGATATAGAATTAAGCTTCGAGAGACTTAGGACACATAACGAAGAATACAGTGTTTCCTGAGCAATCAACAATAGTTTCCTCAGCCTCAACGCAGATATTCCATCTGGGATCAGCGTTATCCTTAAGAGTCTGAATGAAAGCGTCAACGTCAGTACCATCATCGAGCTTGAAGATGTAGCCGACAAAAGCGATAGAGCCGATCATAGGAGCGAACATAACACCCTCAGAGAAGCCTGTGATTTCAGTCTCGCCGAATCCTGAAAGAAGTCCGTTTTCAACGGGCATAGTAGCGGGAGCAAAGAGGATAGCGGGGTTTGCCATAAGAGTATCTGCAACAGCCTGAGCAGTAGCATCGGGATTAGCCTCAATATAAGTCTTGAACTCAGCATTAAGAGTTTCGCCTAAAGTACCTGAAGCAGAAGGAGCGTCATTACCGGCCTCTGTATCCTCTTCAGTAGCTTCCTCAGTAACCTCTTCAGTAGCTTCCTCTGTAGCTTCCTCAGTAGTAGCCTCTGTAGTAGCCTCAGTTGTGGGAGCCTGAGAAGAAGAACCAGAATTATCACCGCAAGCAACACAGCCCATAATCATCATAGAAGCAAGAATTAAAGTTAAAGCCTTTTTCATAATAAAAATCTCCTTTTAAATAAAAAATTAATATTCACAGCTGATTTTCCATAAATCTGCTGAATTGTCGTAAGCGAGGGTAATATCACATTTGGAAAGCTTATTTTCCAGTGACATAACGTAGATCTCGTCGGTATTATCACAGGGAACGCTCCATTCAAGAGCAACGCTACCATCAAGTCTGAGACTTGTTACAGCGGGCAATTCTGCACTCATCTCACTGTTTATCCATGTGAACGAGCCATCTGAAACGGAAATACTGGTTTCGCGTTTAAGTTCAAGCTCAACAGGAACAGTAAGCGTACCGATATTTCTTGCAGAAGCCACAGCAGGAACCGAGCTGTCGACAGCGGGAACAGGACTTGACGTGAGAGTCGTATGGTTAAAGCTTACAACGGGGCGCGCATCCGAGAAAGCCTTACCGAGTGGAAGTCCCACTGCAAGAACGAGAACAGCAGCCGCAGCGGCTGAGAACGCAAAAACTCTGTGTTTTATTTTACCGGCGGAAGAAGAACGGGTATTCAATGCATCGGTGTCGCTGAGAACTCTCTGACGAAGCTCATCAGGAGCCTTAATGCAACGGAAGTCATTGATTTGCTTATCGCTGAACACAAAATCACTCCTTATCCAGAATTTGTCTCAGACAATCTCTTCCTCGTGAGAGACGCATTTTAACGGCAGAAACCGAAATCTCAAGAAGCCCGGCAGTTTCCTCAACGGAATATCCCTCAAGGCAGTGAAGCACGATAACAGCTCTGTTTTTTTCGGGAACAAGTTGCAGAGCATTAAGTACAAAAGCCGAGTCATCAGAGGAGTGGTTATCCGAAGAAGGAAGAGAATCGGAAAGCTCGTCCAACTGAACATACTGTCTTGTTTTTCGTTTTCTTAGAGCGTCGAGACATTGATTGACAGTTACACGCACAAGCCAGGAGCGCAGATGAGTTTCATTTTTGAAATCCTCAGAGTTAACAGCGAATTTCATAAAGACATCGTGAACAGCGTCCTGAGCATCGGAATCGCTTTGCATATAAGACAGAGCGAGGCGGTATAACATATCTGAATATTTTTCATAAGCAGAAGCAGTATCCAAACTGCATTTTCTGAAAATACCCAAGGATTTTTCCCTCCTGATAATAATACGGATAAGGCACAGCAAAGGTCACATTTTTTGAAAAAAATTTTTTTAAAGATTTTTAAAGGATTGCACCAAGAAGCAATCCTTTGATAAAATATACGGTAAACAGGGCAAAAACGCACTTACTTCCAGCAGTCAACCTTATGCGGAAGGTCTATATTCTCAGCATGGAATACAGGTTCATTTCCTGATTTGAGCTGTTTTTCATAATCTTTAAGAGCTTTAACGGCATATCCTGAAAGAATAAGAATAACAGGCATATTGATAAGAGTCATACCGCCCATAAAAATATCAGAAATATTCCAGAGGAGCTCTGCACTGAGTCCAGCGCCCACGAAAATAACAGCAGAGGAGATAACGTGGCAGACATTCATAAATGACTTTGAGGGAACTTTTCCGAGGATATATGTAATACATTTTTCAACGTAGAAGAGATTTCCCAGCAGAGTAGTAAACGAGAAGAGGATCATAGCAACGGTAATGAAAACAGGACCGAAGCTTCCGAGGGTTTCGCTGAGAGCTTTCTGAACATAAGGAGCGCCTGAAAGCTCAGCAGAAGGCTCAACACCTGAGCACATACACATAAAAGCGGTAGCACTGCATATAAGGATAGTGTCGATGAAAACCGAAAGAACCTGAACCAGTCCCTGTTTAACGGGGTGTTTTACGTCAGCGGAAGCAGAAGCATTGGGAGCAGAGCCTACGCCTGCTTCGTTGCTGAAGAGACCGCGCTTGATTCCGTATATAACGCAGGAACCGCTGATACCGCCAAAAATAGCCTTGAAGTCGAAAGCATTGCTGAATATGGCAGAGAAAACTCCGGGCAGACTTTTGAAATTAAGAGCGATAATAAGCAGAGCTACAAGAACATAAGCGATACCCATAATAGGAACAAGGAAGCTTGTAGTTTTAACGATACGCGAGCCTCCGCCTATAAGGCAGTAGCAAACGATAACGGCGATAACAATGCCGATAATCCACGGAGTAGTATCAGCGTTGTAGAAAGAAAATGCCGAGAAGGTTGACTGAAGATTATAGGAAGCCAGCATATTGAAGCCGAAACCATAGGTAAGTATAAGAAGTACGGAGAAAATAACAGCAAGCGGACGGCTGTGAAGAGTAGCTTCGATGTAATAAGCGGGACCGCCGTAGTAGCCATCAGGTCCTTTTTTCTTGTAAATCTGAGCGAGAGTACTTTCCACAAAAGCAGAAGCACTGCCTATGAAAGCGATAATCCACATCCAGAAAACCGAGCCGAAACCGCCGAGACAAAGAGCGGTAGAAACACCGACGATATTACCCGTGCCCACGCGAGAAGCGGTAGAGACCATAAGAGCCTGGAAAGAGGATACACCACCTTTTTCGTCGGGCTTTTCCATAACAGAGCGAAGCTGTTGTTTAAAAAGTCTGAACTGAGCAAAGCGAGTTCTTACAGTGAAGAAAATACCGCCTGCAATAAGAAGAATAATAAGAATATAGCTATATAAAGCGTCGCTAATTGAAGAAATAATATTATCAAGCATACAAACCTCCGAAAAACATAATATCCTTATAATTATACCATTTTTTGTAAGGCAATGCAACCGAAAAGAAGAAAAATAACAGAAATATATATAACATAAATAAGTACAGGGGACAGCTAAGCTTGTCCCCGCTGAAAATAAAGAATTGTGATTAAAGGTAACCTCTGATATCAACAGCAAGCTTTTCCTCCTCGCTGATAAGACGCTTTGAGATATCCTTGGATTTTTCATCGGCGCCGGGGTATTCGTTAAGGTAGCGTGAGAGCGACTTTACTCCCATATTACAGCCGTCAGTGATGAAATCTGCAACAGCAGAGTCAGAGGGGTCAACAGCAAGACTGACATTTGTTTTGAACCATTCCATACCCTTAGCCATAACAGCAGGCTCTTTTCCGTCATCGTGATAGCTGTCAAGGAGCTTTTCCATATCCTTTTTAATATACATATGCTTTTCAAGGCTTTCTGTGAGAATATCCCTGAATTTGCTGTCCTTAACGAATTTTACCGAGTCATTTATAGAAGAGACTCCCATTTTAATACCTGCGTCGCACTCTCTGAGCAGTCTGATAGTATCCTGTTCGATCATAAAAACATTCCTTTCACAGATAGATAAGCGTTTGTGATGATATTGTAACCGTAAATGAGCAAAAAATACATAAAAAGAAAAAGGAGCTCTGAAAAGAGCTCCCGTAAAAATCAGTTCATAGGCATATCGGTGTAGAGGATATTGAAGTCCACATCTCCGCCGATGCCGTCAATTCTGCCGTAGCAGGTTAACTGCCACATAGAGTACTCGCCTTTATAGTCGGTCTCTCTTGTATAGTGGGCAAGCCACTTGGGATAATCCTCGTGTTCATACCAGAAGTTGTTAAGGAAATTCTTACTGCTGTAGAGCATGGCAGAGTAGCCGTTGTTTTCGAGCTCATCAGCAAAAGCAAGGAAATAGTTGTTGAGGTCGTCAATGCTCATTTCATACTGCTGGAAATTTGAGAAGCTTTCCCAGTCGAAAACAACAGGGAAGTCGAGCTTTTCTCCGTCAAGGGTATCGATAATCCACTGAGCGTTGTCTCTTGCCTCAGCTTCAGAGTTTGCGGTTGTGTAGATGTACACACCCACATCGAGTCCTGCTTCCTTGGCACCCTTGAGATTCTGAGCAAAATATGTATCCTCAGCATATTCATCGTAGAAAGTACCGATACGCATAATAACGTAATCACAGCCCGCATTTTTCACAGCGTTGAAGTCGATTTCTCCCTGCCATTTTGAGACATCAATGCCGAAGCTTACATTATCTCCCGCATACTCCATAGTAACAGCATCAAAACTGCGACGCTCGTTGTCATCTTCAGGCTCAGGCTCTTCATTTACAACAATAAGTCTCAGATTCCAGGGAGTACTGTTTCCGGAACTGTCAGTAGCGACAGCTGAAATACTGTAAATACCACAGGTGCTTGTGTCGACAGTGCCTGTGTATGTAAGTTCCGGAGTCTTGTCATAATTATCGGCAAATCCCACGTAATCGCTCAGGTCAAAAGCAGTACCTACCTCAACATATGCTCCCTCGCCCGAATTGAGAAGTACAGGTGGAGTGGTATCCTTGACAGTATAGGTGACAGGGTGCTTGTAAAGGTCGCCTTCAAAGGAGTAGGACACAGTAACCTCAAGCTCACCCAGCTCACTTGTATCGACAAGAGTATCTCCGTCATCGAGAGTAACGTTTGCTCCCTCAAGAAGCTCAGAAAGAGTGATTTTCTCATAAACCTCTACTTGCTTGTTAACAGGAAGATTAGCTCCCACAGGAGGCTCAGTATATACAGTCTGAGTGGAAGCTTCGGTTGTGGCTTCAGTAGCAGAGACCTCTGTAGTTACCTCAGCAAGAGCGTCAACGGCTTCCTGAGAGTCAAAGGAAACATTGCCTACAGTCTCACCGCAGGCTGTAAGTGAAAGTATAGCTGAAACGCATAAAGCGAATAAAAAACTGATTTTTTTCATATTAACTCCATAAAATAAAAATATGATATATTATATCACATTTCAAGGAGAAATTCAACAGGAAAAAGCATATAAACACAAATTAAAGGTGCAAAGCATTTCAGGCTTTTCACACCTTGAAAGACTTTACACCGTTTTTGAATGTTGTTTACTTGTTTTCAGTAGGTTCAGCAACTTCTAAAAGAATGTTGTCAAACTCGTTTTCAAGCTCTTCTCTTTTTTCTTGTGGTACAAGTTTTAAGAGTTTTCTAACAAATACAGTTAATCTATTGATATAACGTAATTGTTTATCTGTCATTTCATTCACCACCGTTCACCACCTTTACAATATAAGTTATTACTTATATTGTATCAGCTTTTTTATTTGGTGTAAAGTCTTTAATTTTCAAGATGAACGGGGGGAGAGTTGTTGTAAATGACTGAAATACTCCACGAAGCGATGATAATTTGTTGTGAATAGATAATTGAAATAAGATGAAAGGGGAGTCTAAATTAAAATAAAAAAATATATCGTTTGCTATTGACTTTAAATAATAATCGTGATATAATAATAAAGTCGTATGAGACAGATATATCGCGGTGTGGAGCAGCTAGGTAGCTCGTCGGGCTCATAACCCGAAGGTCGTAGGTTCAAATCCTGCCGCCGCAACCATCTATATGTGACGAAATAGATCACATGCCAAAAAAGTCCGATATTTCGGACTTTTTTGCGTATGTGGACACTAAAATTTTATTCGCAAAACCGTGGATCACCTAAGGCCTTTTTCGAGTGTTTTTGGGACTTGAACGGGCGTTTTTTAGTTTTCAAGAGAACTCGGAGCAGATTTGGAAGAAAAATTCCAAAGTCTGCTCCTTTTTATTGCGAAAAACTTTCACAAAGTTTCCGACGGTTTCTTGTTCGTTATGCCGAATTGATTGGGAAGTAAATTCTCGATTGGTTCGGCATTTTTGTTTTCCGTATACATTTATAAAGAAAGAGAGTTGATGCTAATGAAAAAAATCACATTCAATGCTCCACTGAATCACAAGGCTTACAGCTACGAACCGATGAAGATTGAAGTGGAGAAAGTTATTCCCCTCTACGGTAAGAGGTTCGAGCAGATGAGAGATCATCCCCTTGAAGATGCTCCCGAAATTATCGACAACAAGGATCTGATGTATATGGAAGGCAACACAGCCCATTGCATTCTCTTCCTTGATGCCAACGGCAGCGATGGAATCCTTGTTGAAGCCGAGGGTGCTGACTACGCCCGCAAGTCACAGTTTATTCCGAATGCACGAGCAATCATTGAGGCGAATGACATTACTGCCGGAGAACATCAGCTCCATGCAGAGCTGAAAGCTATGGCTGACAGAATCGCAGAGCTTACCCATACAGGTCAGACGCACTTCACTTTTGAAGAAATGCTCGGTGACGGCAATTTGAAAACCATGATGATTCAGGCGGTGGCTGAAATGCTTGACAGACGTGAAGATCTTGCAGAGGTTCGTGACCACTACCTCGGAATTACAGGTCAGGCAGATTTCACGGTAACTGCCAAGCCCACACAGGAAATGAAGCTCTATTGTCCCCTTGAGATTCAGGCTGAACCACAGATCTACGAAACAGATTGGGATGCACCATATGAAGATGACCTTGAGGTT
>SVNM01000061.1 GCA_015066875.1 Ruminococcus sp. | reverse complement strand
CCTTACAAACGCAGACAGCAGTCTTGTTTACGCGCCTGATACAGCACAGGGAACAGGCGAAGCAGTGAAGCTTTGCGATACAGAATTACTCAGCGGAGTATCTTACGTTATCACAAACAAGAACAGCGGAAAGGTTCTTGACCTTGACGGCGGAAAGACCGAAGCGGGCGCAAATATCCGGCAGTGGAGCAAAAATGGCGAAAGCAATCAGGAATGGCGTATAATTTCAGAAGAAAACGGCTATTGCAGAATAGTATCAATGTCAGATGAATCAATGTGCATAGCAGTAAGCGGAAACGACGCAACAGACGGACTTAACGTTGAGCTTCAGAAATACAGCGGAAGCGACAATCAGCTCTGGAAGCTTATTCAGAACGGCAGTCATTACGCAATCGTATCAAAGTGTTCAGCAGATAAATCAGGTCTTGACGTATATGACTGGTCAACAGAAAACGGCGGAAACATCAATCAGTGGGAGTACTGGGGCGGAGACTGCCAGCTCTGGAGAATAGAGTCTGTCAGACCGTTAGTACCGAGCGGAGCTTACACGATACGCAATGTAAACAGCGGATTATTCATCAAGGACGACAACGGCAACGCAGTACAGTCAGCAAAGCAGGAGTGGACAATTACTGCAGGAAGTGATAACACATACACAATCCGTACAGCAGACGGAAAAGCACTTACAGTAGAAAACAACTCATCTTCTGACGGAGCAAATATACTTCTTTCAGCATACAAGGGCGACAATTCCCAGAAATTTACACTCAAGGCAAACAAGGACGGTTCATACTCAATTCTTACAGTATCATCAGGCGGAGTACGCTGTGTAGACGTATATGACATCAGCCTTGATGACAAGGCGAACATCAATCAGTGGGAGTACTGGGGCGGAGACGGACAGAAATTCATTATTGAGCCTGTTGCGTTAGAACAGGAGCCTCCTGTAGTTACAACAACAACTACTACAACCACCACAACAGCTCCCGTAAAGCCCGAAGCAACAGTATGGGGAGACGCAAACTGTGACGGAAGCGTAAAAATGGATGATGTTATAAAAGTAATGATGTACTCAAATAACAAAGAGAAGAATCCTCTCACAGCACAGGGACTCATAAATGCCGATGTGTATCAGAACGGCGACGGAGTTGACGTATCAGACGCACTTTCGATCCAGAAGAAGATATCACAGGCAATAGACGAGCTTCCTGAAAGCTGATAGCTATAACACAGAAAGACTGTCGGAGAAATCCGGCAGTTTTTTTGCTGTTATTAAAAAAGAAAAACGGCTTCCTGAAAAAGGAAGCCGTAAAAAATTTGTAATCCTGTTGAAATTGGAAGGATATAATGTTATAATAAGAATTATTCAGAAATAAGAGCGAGAGTATCTCTTGCGATGAGGAGCTCCTCATTAGTAGGAACAACCCATACCTCAACCTTTGAATCGGGAGCAGAGATCTTAGCAAGCTTACCTCTGAGACCGTCATTAACAGACTCATCGAGCTTAATTCCGAAGAAATCCATATCCTTACAAACAGCGGATCTTACATCGTAAGCGTTTTCGCCGATACCGCCTGTAAAGAGAACAGCGTCAAGACCGTTCATAGCAGCAGCATAGCTTCCGATGTACTTCTTGATCTGGTAAACGAGCATATCAGTAACGAGCTGAGCTCTCTTATTGCCGTTAGCAGTAGCCTCTGAGATATCACGGTTATCGGAAGAAACGCCTGAAACACCGAGGAAGCCTGACTTCTTATTCATATAGTCGCTCATTTCCTTGGGAGTAAAGCCGTGCTTTTCAGCAACATAAGTAACGGCAGAAGGGTCAACACAGCCTGTACGTGTACCCATAACAACACCGTCAAGGGGAGTAAAGCCCATAGAAGTATCAACAGACTTACCGCCGTCAACAGCAGTGATAGAAGAACCATTGCCCAGGTGGCATGAAACGATCTTAAGATCCTTTACGTCCTTGCCCATAGCTTCAGCAAGAGCAGAAGAAACGAATCTGTGAGAAGTTCCGTGGAAGCCGTACTTTCTTACGCTGTACTTTTCGTAATCCTCATAGGGAAGACCGAACATAAAAGCCTTGGGAGGCATAGTCTGGTGGAAAGCAGTATCGAAAACAACTACCTGAGGAACGTTAGCGGGGATAACCTTCTTGCAAGCCCAGAGCGCAAGAGCGTGGGGGTGATTATGTACGGGAGCAAGCTCCTGAAGATCATCAATCTGCTGTATAACCTCATCAGTAACAAGAGTAGTCTTGTTGAAGATTTCAGCACCCTGAACGATTCTGTGACCAACAGCAGAGATTTCGTCCATGCTCTTGATAACAGAAGCATCGCCAGTAGTAAGAGTTTCAACGAGCTTCATAAAAGCTTCGGTATGAGTAGGAAAATTGCAGTCAGCGTCATAAGCTCTGCCATCGAGAGTCTTATGAGAGATGTGACCATCGATACCGATTCTGTCACAGTTACCCTTAGCGATAACGCTCTCATCTTCCATATTGATGAGCTGGTACTTAAGAGAAGAGCTTCCTGCATTAACAACTAAAATAATCATAATAGCACAATCCTTTCAAATATAAATGTTATTTTGCATATATAATTATATACTTTTTTCAGCAAAATGCAAGTGTTTTTAAGAAATTCATCTCAAAGCACGAAGAAAGCGCAGTAAAATCGTGAAAATTTTGTCAAACAGCCGAAATAAAAAAGAAAAGGAGAAAAACAATGAAAGTATCAGGAATTATCTGCGAGTACAATCCATTTCATAACGGACATCTTTACCATATCCGTGAGACACGCATGAACGGAGCAACTCACGTAGTAGCGGTAATGAGCGGAAATTTCGTACAGCGAGGCGACACAGCTGTAATGGACAAGCTTGAACGAGCAAGACTTGCCGTTCGTTCGGGGGCAGACCTTGTAATCGAGCTTCCTGTGCAGTATTGTCTTGCTTCAGCGGAAAAATTTGCAGAGGGAGCAGTATGGCTTCTTGACAGTCTGGGGGTAGTGGAAGAGCTTTCATTCGGAAGCGAGTGCGGAGATGCGGAAAAGCTTGGAAGAGCTCTTGAAACAGCAGACAGGATAAAGAAAGAAAATGAAGAAGAAATACGTGCAATAATGGAAAAGGGATATACCTATCCCAGAGCTCTTAATTCTGTAGTAAACGGAATAGACGAGAATGTAGCTGATATTATAAGCGAGCCTAACAATCTTCTTGCCATAGAGTATATGCGCGCCATAAAGCGTTTCTCATCAAAGATAAAGCCGTTTACGGTGAAAAGAAGCGGTGCAGAGCACGACAGCACCTCAGCCGTATCGGGCTTTGCCAGTGCGTCATTCATACGAGACAGAATAAGCACGGGAATCAACGGAGCCGACTCTGTAAGAGAGTTTACCACATCAATATGGGCAGACGCAATATCACGCTCTGCAAGAAACGGCGAGCTTGCTGATATAAGCAGACTTGAGAGGATAATCCTCTACAAGCTGAGAAGCAGTGATACAGAGGAAATAAGAAGAATAAGCGACGTAGGTCAGGGACTTGAACACAGAATATACTCAGCAAGAATGTCAGGCACACTTGACGAGCTTTTATTCACAATAAAAAACAAGCGATACACAATGGCAAGAATAAGAAGAATACTGCTGTCGCTTCTTATAGGAATAACAAAGCAGGATATGACGCATCTTCCGCCATATGGAAGAATACTTGCCATAAACGAACGCGGAAGGGAAATACTTGCCTGTGCCAAGGGAAAAGCGCGCCTTCCTTACGGAACATCAATAGCAAAGCTTTCACGTTTTAACAGCGTGACAAAGCGTTTCGGTGATCTTGAAATGATGGCAGGGGACATATACGGCCTTGCAAGAGAGAGAATAGGCTCATCTGAAAGCGACTACAGAGCAAAGATTATGATTGATATGGAGTAATAAAATGAAAAAAGCAAAGACATTTTTATTAGCGACAATGTTAATGACATCAGCAGTATCGTGTATGAAAACAGTAGAGCCTATGGACGAGTCAGACTATGCGCCTGTGATTTCAACGGAAACGAGTACTGAGGAGCAGACAACAAAGGCTACCGAGGCTACAACAGAGCCCACAACAGTGCCGATTGAAAGTCCATCGGGATACGAGCCTGAATCGAGTGCCTGTGTAATAGATGTTGAGGCGATAATGCAGAATCCTGAGCTTCCTACAGGCTGTGAGGTAACAGCGCTTGCAACGCTTCTCAATTATTGTGGATTTGAAATAGACAAGGTAGAGCTCTGCGATAATTTTATGCCCATATCCTCCACAGCAGAGTACACTTTTCACGAAGCATACATAGGCGATCCGAAGGCAGACAACGGCTTTGGCTGTTACGCTCCTGTAATAGTAAAAACAGCGGAAGCATATTTTGAATCTGTGGGAGCTGAATGGACTGCAAAGGACCTTACAGATACAGAGTTCCGTGATTTATTCTATCAGATAGATCAGGGCAGACCTGTAGTAATATGGGCAAGTATGGGACTCAAGGACGTAACTATGAAGCTGAAATGGGTGACAGCTGACGGCGATGAAGCCTGGTTTGCATCTCTTGAGCACTGTATGGTGCTTACGGGATATGATACCGAAGCGGGAATAGTATATGCGTCCGATCCTCTGAAGGGCAATATGGAGTATTCTCTTGAGCGTTTTGAGAGCGTCTACAATCAGATGGGCAAGATGGCAGTAGTGGTATATGAGGAGTGAACACATTGATAAAAGGCATAATATTCGACCTTGACGGAACACTTATAGACTCAATGGGAATATGGACAACCATAGACAGAGCGTTTCTGAAGGAGAACGGAGTAGAAGATCCGCCCTGTGATGTGTCCGACAAGGTAAGAAAAATGTCGGTGGAAGAGTCGTCGGAGTACTTTATAAAAGAGTTCGGGCTGAGCTGTACTGTAGAGTACGTAATAAGACGCATAGAGGAGCTTGTAAGAGTTCAGTACGAAGAAAAAATAGAGCTTAAACAGGGAGTTACAGAGCTTCTTGATTACCTTGACGAAAAGGGAATACCCTACGGAGTAGCGACAGCAACGTACAAAAAGCTTGCGGAAGCGGTACTTGAGCGTCACGGGATAAGGAGTCGTTTCAGATTTATACTTACCGACAGCGAATATCCCGCCGGCAAAACATCTCCCGACATATTTCTTGGCGGAGCGGAAAAGCTAAAGCTTAATCCTGAGGAAATACTTGTGGCAGAGGACTCGCTTCACTGCATAGAAACAGCAGTAAAGGCGGGATTTTACACAGTGGGAGTAAGTGATGAGATATCGGCAAACGACAGAGAATCCATAGAGAAAACAGCCGATGCATACGTTGAAAGAATAGATGAAATCATCAGATTGATAGGATAGGAATGAGATAGAATGAAAAAAATAATGGTAGGAATGAGCGGAGGAGTAGACAGCTCAGTATCAGCGCTTCTTCTGCGAAAGCAGGGGTATGACGTTGTAGGAGCAACTCTCAAGCTTTTTTCCGATGAAGATATAGTACAGGCTGAAAAGGAAGGCAAGACCTGCTGTGCCCTGTCAGACGCAGAGGACGCACGAAGCGTAGCCTACAGACTGGGATTTGAGCATTTTGTGTTCAATTTCAGAGATGTTTTCAGAGAGCACGTTATGAAGCAGTTTTCAGCCAGTTATCTTGCGGGCAGAACTCCTAACCCGTGCATAGAGTGCAACAGGCACGTCAAATTTGACAAAATGCTTGCAAGAGCGCAGGAGCTTGGCTACGACGGAATTGCAACAGGACATTATGCCGTAATTGAATATGATGAAAAGTCTGGACGCTACTTGCTGAAGCGTCCTAAAGACAGAAGCAAGGATCAGACGTATGTGCTGTATTCACTTACACAGTATCAGCTTTCACACACGCTTTTTCCTCTTGGAGCATTGGAAAAATCAGAGGTAAGAGTCATAGCCGAAGAAGCGGGACTTGTAAACTCCGCAAAGCCTGACAGTCAGGACATCTGCTTTGTGCCTGATGGAAAATACGCAGAATTCATAAGTAAATTTACAGGAAAGCAGAGTCCGTGTGGAAGCTTTGTGGATACGGAAGGAAAAGTTCTTGGCGAGCATAAGGGCATAATCAACTACACCATAGGACAGCGCAAGGGGCTGGGAATATCTCTCGGTAAGCCGGCATACGTGGTTAAAAAGGACATAGAGCTAAACACTGTAACCTTAGGAGATGAAACAGACCTTTACACAAGAACTCTTAAAGCAGAGGACGTAAATCTCATATCTGTAGCGGAAGTGACAGAGCCAATGAGAATAACAGCCAAAACACGATACAGCCAGACCGAACAGCCTGCAACCCTGTCGTATATCAACGGAGAATATATAGTTGAGTTCGACCAGCCTCAGCGAGCCGTAACAAGCGGACAAGCAGTAGTTTTGTATGACGGAGACATTGTTGTGGGCGGAGGAACGATAATATAAATTTTGAAGGACAGTAACTGATGGAATACAAATACGAAAAACTGAATGATAAAATATATGTGTGTGCAAGCTCAGACCACCGTTTCGGCACAGACGCATTTCTGCTTGCACATTTTTCTGAGTACAGGCAGAAGGACAAGGCCTGCGACTTAGGAACAGGCTGTGGAATAATTCCGCTTATAATGCAGAAAAGCAGACCTCCGCAGATAACCTATGCGGTTGATATTCAGGAGGGAGCCATAGAACAGCTGAAACTTGGAATGGAGCGAAGCGAAACAAGCGGAATAGTACCTGTGTGTGCCGATTTAAAGGAGCTGTGGGAGGGTGCACCGCTGGGACAGCTTGACCTTGTAACGTGCAATCCGCCGTATAAAGCAGTGAACGCAGGCTATGAGAGCGTTATAACCGCGCAGAGAATAGCTCGTCACGAGATAATGTGCAACATTTACGACGTATGCGAGTCAGCTTCAAAGCTTCTTAAATTCGGAGGCAGACTATGCGTGTGCAATCGTCCTGAGCGACTCAGCGATGTAATAGACGCAATGAAAAAAAGCGGTATCGAGCCGAAAAGACTTCGTTTTGTATCGAAAAATCCCGACGAGGCTCCATGGCTGTTTCTGATTGAGGGCAAAAAGGGTTCCAAGCCGTTTATGAAGGTAGAGCCACAGCTTTACATAAGAACGGAAAACGGTTTTTCAGAGGAGCTTCAGAGAATTTACGATACGGGAAAGGAAGAAAAATGAGCGGAATATTTTATGTAATAGGAACTCCCATAGGAAATATGGAGGACATAACCCTGCGCCAGCTTGAAACGCTGAAAAGCGTGGATTTTGTCTGTGCCGAGGACACAAGAGTAACGGTAAAGCTTTTCAACAGATACGAGATAAAGAAACAGCTTGTAAGCTTTCACGAGCACAGTCCGCAAGCGGTTGCAGACTCAATAATAGACAGGCTTCTGAACGGAGAAAGCTGTGGAATAGTAACCGATGCTGGAATGCCGTGCATATCTGATCCGGGCGAGGTTCTTGTAAAAAAGTGTGCTGAAAACGGGATTGAGGTAAAAGTCGTTCCCGGCCCCAGCGCAGTAGTATCTGCACTGGCGATATCGGGACTTTCAACAAAGCGTTTTACCTTTGAAGGCTTTTTGCCTGTACCGAAGAAAGAGCGTACAGAGCGTCTTGAGATGCTGAAAAACGAAACGGCAACGATGATATTTTACGAGGCTCCGCACAAGCTGAGAGGAACGCTTGCCGATATGGCAGAGAATTTCGGTTCAGAGCGTAAGATATCTCTTTGCCGTGAGCTTACTAAAATTCACGAAGAGGTAATAAGACTTACTCTCGGCGAGGCTATAGAGTATTACGAAGCTTCAGAGCCAAAGGGAGAGTTTGTACTTGTTCTTGATGGCGCAGTAAAATCAGCAGGAGACAAAATAACCATAGAGGACGCGCTTGCACAGGTGCAGAAGCTTGTAGAAATGGGCGAGCGTCCCGTAGATGCCTGCAAGGCGATAGCGAAGGAAAGCGGATATAAAAAGAGCGAGCTTTACAATTCATTCTGCGGAAAATAAAGGTATAAAGTGTTAAAAAGGTGAAAATTATAAAAAATAACTTGCAATGCATCGCACAATGTGGTATAATATATTAGCAATTTCAAAATCTGTACTTATTTTGTTATCAGATGAATATATATAATCCGAATATATATTCAGAATTGAAACTGATTTAACACTGCATATTCTGCAGGGAAAGAGAGTTATTATGATTTGCGACCTTCATTGTCATACAAAGCTGTCAGACGGTTCATTGGGAATAGAAGATGTTATTGCGCAGGCAAAAAAGACTAATGTTGACTGTATATCAATAACCGACCACGACACAATGGCGTCATTTTCAAGAGCAGATGTTCTGGGCGAGCGTTACGGTGTGAAAATTCTCCGCGGAGTAGAGCTTTCTGCGTGGGACAAAGCAAGAAATTCCAAGGTACATATTTTATGTTATGCGCCTAAGAAGCCTGATCGTCTTGAGGGGCTCTGCCTTAAATCCTGTGAAATCAGAAAAGCCTGTTCAAAGGAAATGATAGACAAGGTTATGGAGAAATTCCCGATAACTCTTGAAAGCGTGCTTAAGCATACAACAAGCTGTAAGAGTATTTTCAAACAGCATATAATGAGAGCACTGATAGACTATGGCTATGCACTTGAATTCTATGGTGACCTTGACCGTGAGCTTTTCAATCCGAAAACGGGAATATGCTATGTAGAGCGAGAGTATCCCGACGTAAATTTTGTGCTTGACCTTATTCACTCTGCAAAGGGAGTAGCTGTAATGGCGCACCCTGCACAGTATGATAATATTGAGCTTCTGAAGGAGCTTGCAGAAAAGGGAAAGATAGACGGTGTAGAGATAGGACACTACTCAGCGGATGAAAGCTACAGAAAAGCGCTTATGGAAATTGCAGAGAAGTATGACCTTATCGTAACAGGCGGTTCAGACTTCCACGGACTTTATAACAGCGTGCCCACACATATCGGAAGCGAGCTTACAACAAAGGAAAATTACGAAAGAATAATAAAGCTTTCAAACAAAATGGCATAAAGGAATGATAAAATGAAATACGAATTCACTCCTGAGGGAGTATGTTCAAGAAAAATATATATAGACGCAGAAGACGGGATAGTGAATGATGTTTTATTTGTGGGAGGCTGTAACGGCAACCTTAAAGGAATAGCGTCGCTTGTAAAGGGAATGCCCGTTGACGAGGTAATAGAGCGTCTCAGCGGAATAACCTGCGGAATGAAGGGCACATCATGTCCCGACCAGCTTGCAAGAGCACTTGAAGAAATTTTATAAAAACGGAATGAGAGTGTAAAAGCTCTCATTTCTTATATACAGGCGGAAACAGAAATGAAATGGGTAATAAAAAGCAAAGCGGAAGAGAAATATATAGCAACGGGAAAAATCACGGTAGAGCACAGCATTTTTGCCCGTAAATTCAATTCAAGGAAACAGGCAAATGCATTTCTGCGCGGAAGCGGATACAACAAAAAGGAGTATACCCTCTGCGAGTTTGATGAGCCGTTAGTACCTGCCGATACTGAAGGGTACATAAAGGAAATCGAGCGGAGTATAGGGGAATACTATAAAGAGCTGTGCAGAAACAGGAAAGTTCACATTTTGTACGAATAAAAAAGACTTGAAAAAAATAACGGAATGTGGTATAATATATTCTATCTTTGATAAAAACAGTATTTACATAAAGGAATGATAATATGAAAATTAGCTTTTCAACACTTGCCTGTCCTGATTTTTCGTGGACAGACATTTATTCGATGGCAAAGGACTTCAATTTTGACGGAATTGAAATCCGCGGTCTTGGAAATGATATTTTCTCTGTCAAGGCACAGCCCTTTACAGAAGCTCAGCTTCCGAATACTATTAATAAGCTGAAGTCGCTTGGTATTGAAATTCCTTGCCTTTCATCAGGCGCCTGTCTCAAATTCAAGGACAGATTTGAAGCAGCAAAAGAGGAAATCACAGCCTATGCACAGCTTGCCGAAAAGCTAAATGCGTCATACATAAGAATTCTTGCGGATTTAGAGCCTAACCCTGTTGATGAGGTTGATGACGAGTACATTATAAGTGTACTCAAGGAGCTTGTGCCTATTGCCGAGCAGTATAATGTGACTCTGCTTGTAGAGACAAACGGAGTTTACAGTGATACATCAAGACTTGTAAAGGTTCTTGAAGCTGTCGGAAGCCGAAAGGTCGCAGCTCTCTGGGATATGCACCACCCTTATCGTTTTGCTGGAGAAACTCCTGAGCAGACAATTGCAAACCTTGGTGAGTACATCAAGTACACTCATATCAAGGACAGCGTAATGACAGCTGACGGCAAGGTTGAGTACAAGATTATGGGCACAGGAGATATTCCTGTAAAGGAAATGCTCACAGCACTTGAAAGCATCAACTACAGAGGCTATGTATCACTTGAATGGGTAAAGAGATGGTCCTCAGGACTTTGCGACGCAGGAATCGTAATTCCCCAGTATGCCGAGTATATGGCACCCTATAAGAACAAGCACAAACATTCTCTTCAGACAAGTATGAGAGGCATAGGAAAGTATCCCTGGCCCAAGGAGAGAATTCTCAATTACACATTCCCCGATATACTTGACCGTATCTGCGAGGAATTCCCAAACCAGTATGCATTCAGATATACCGAGCTTGACTATACAAGAACATATCCCGAGTTCAGAGACGACGTTGATACATTTGCACGTTCACTTCTTGCAATGGGCGTAAAGAAGGGCGACCACGTAGCAATCTGGGCAACAAACGTTCCCCAGTGGTATATCAGCTTCTGGGCGACAACAAAAATCGGCGCAGTTCTTGTAACAATGAACACCGAATACAGAATTCACGAAGCAGAGTATCTTCTCAGACAGTCTGACACACATACTCTTGTAATGATAGACGGAATAAAGGATATCAAGTACGTTGATATTATCAAGGAGCTTTGTCCTGAGCTTGAGAGCTGTGCACCCGGCCAGCTTAATTCTGCAAGACTTCCCAGACTCAGAAACGTAATTACAGTAGATTCCAAGAATAACGGCTGTTATACATGGGAAGAGGCACTTGAGCTTTCAAAGAACGTTCCCTACAGCGAGGTAGAGAAGGTAAGAAAGACAATAAACGTTCACGATGTATGCAATATGCAGTACACATCCGGAACAACAGGTTTCCCAAAGGGTGTAATGCTTACACATTATAATGTAGTAAACAACGGTAAGGCAATCGGCGACTGTATGGACCTTTCAACTGAGGACCGTATGATGATTCAGGTGCCTATGTTCCACTGCTTCGGAATGGTGCTTGCAATGACAGCGTCAGTAACACACGGAACAACAATGTCGCCTATAACAAGATTTTCTCCTACAAAGGGACTTGCCTGCATCAACAAGGAAAAGATCACCTGCTTCCACGGAGTACCTACAATGTTCATAGCAATGCTTGGACACAAGGACTTTGATAAGACAGATTTCTCATATATGAGAACAGGAATTATGGCAGGTTCACCATGTCCCATAAAGACAATGGAAGAGGTAATCGAGAAGATGCATATGTCCGAGATCTGCATTACCTACGGACAGACCGAGGCTTCACCCGCAACTACAATGAGCAAGACTACAGATACACTTGAGCAGAGAGTAAATACTGTAGGTGGACCTATCTTCGGAGTAGAGTGCAAGATCGTAGATCCCGAAACAAATCAGGAGCTTCCCGATGATACAGACGGCGAGTTTGTAGCAAGAGGCTATAATATAATGAAGGGCTACTACAAGATGGCTGAGGCAACTGCAGCAGCAATCGACGAGGAAGGCTGGCTCCATACTGGAGACTTAGCAAGACGCCGTTCATCAGACGGATACTTCAAGATCACAGGAAGAATCAAGGATATGATCATCCGTGGCGGTGAGAACATCTATCCTAAGGAGATTGAAGACTTCCTTTACACACACGAAAAGGTAAAGGACGTACAGGTAATCGGTGTGCCCGATGCGGATTACGGCGAGGAGATTATGGCTTGCATAATCCTTCAGCCTGGCGTAGAGTCATCAGAAGAGGAGATCAAGAAGTTCTGTCTTGAGCGTATGGCAAAGCATAAGTGTCCCAGATACATTGACTTTGTTGACGGCTTCCCGATGAATGCAGCAGGAAAGATCCTCAAGTATAAGATGAGAGAACAGGCAGTAGAAAAGCTTGGACTCCATAACGCAAGCAAAATCGTAACAGCATAAGAAAAAATCGTAAAAAGTCCTTGCAGAAGTAACGTTGGTATTCTTATAGGAGAATTTATGCGTATTAATGAGGAAAACCCTTTTGAAAAAGGGTTCTCCCAACGGGAGCCTGTCCCCTCTGTCCTTCGGACATCTCCCCGCACTGCGAGGAGTCATCCTCAAACTCCTTTCCTAAAACTTTCAAGTTTTAATTTCAGCCCCATAGGGTACACACACAATTTTTATAAGAGTTCAATTTCTCGTTATCTGTGTGTACCCTATGGGGCTGAAATTAGTATTAAAAGTCTTTGTAGGGGGTGTGGGTGACTCCCCACGGGGTGGGGAGATGTCAGCGAAGCTGACAGAGGGGACGGGTGCCTGTCAGGCATAAACTTTCTTCAGAAAGGTTCCCCCACTAAATACACA
>SVNM01000060.1 GCA_015066875.1 Ruminococcus sp. | reverse complement strand
TAAAAACTTGAAAGTTTTAGGAAAGGAGTTTGAGGGATAACCCTTTTTCAAAAGGGTTTCCCTCAATAATTCACGTAAATACTTCTATATGGGTAGTACCCTTAATCTCCGTCCATTAATTATTATTTTCAGAAGCTGTCGGCGTATTTTTCAAGAGCGTCAGCGATATAGAGGATAAAATCATTATCAAGCACATTGTTGAAACCGCATTTTTCAAGAGAAGCGCTGAATGTGTTTTCCTTATCGTTGCTTTCCACACGCACGATTTTTTCATACATTTCCACGGCCTTGTCATAGTCAGTAAGAGATGTATGCCATATATCAAGAGAAGCAAGAGCCGAAACGCCATAGCTTATATAATATCCCGGCGACTCGAATATATGAGTGATCATATACAGCTCTGCATCGGGATTATACTCGCCGTAAAGCTCATCAAAAAGCTCCACAACGTCCTCAGGAGTCATACTATCCAGATTTTCGAGCACGGTAAGTTCAAACTCGCCCACGATAAATCCGCTTAAAACAGAGTCAACAATGCTGTAAAGGTTCATAACAGCCATAGCGTCGGCAGAATCACCGCAGATATCCTGATAAAGAGGAATAAACAGCATTTCAAGTCCCTGTGACTGGATTTCGGCAATATCGATGTTATTGCCTGAAAGGTAAGTTGAGGTATCATCAAAGGTATATGCGTAGTGATGGCCTGATTCGTGGATTGCGGTAATCAGGTCATAGTAGTCACCATACTGATAGAGATAAATAATCGAGGAATTCTGAAGGGGAAGATCTGTAGTAAATGAGCCGTCATAGCAGTCATTGCCATCTGCAAGAACATAAAGAGAGTTATCCTTCATATTCTTTGCGACTTTTTCAAACTCAGGAGAAATACGTGAAGCATTGTCCCATACAGCTTCAAAAGGATTTTCAGGACCTACAGGGCCGTCATAAAGCTCATCTGAATCGGGAAGGTCATAGAAAACGTCCTCATAAGCCACAGAAACGGGTAAAAACTCCTCTTTGACAAGCTTGCTGAGGGAAATGATATTTTCAGCTGTATAGTCTCTGTTGTAGAGCTCATATATAGATTCTGTATCGTAATCGGAAAGGATAGTGAGGTAGAGCTCAGCGCATCTGAGGTTTTTCTCCTTATCTGAGAGATCATCGTCATAAGCGATATCGAAATACTCATCAAGATCCTCGTTCAGAAGCTCATAGTCAACACGGGTATAGCCTTCAAGACGGCGGAGCGACATATACGAGTCTGTGTAATACTCCACATATTCGGGATCGATATAGGGCTCAAAAAGGTGAGCGTACTCCTCTACGAGATAACCATTATGGAAGCCATAGGAAATGAGCTCATAAGCCACGTAATAATCCTCATAAAGAGCGTCGTACTTTTTTTCAAGTCTTGTGCTGTACCAGTCGGTGTAATAGTCCATTGTAAGGTATGAAAGCTCTTCTGAAATGGAGTCAAGGTCATTTATAAGAGTTGAAATATCCTCTGAAACAGCCTGTTCATTGCCTGATTCTTCAGTATGTTCAAGCATAGCCTCAACGTGTTCCTTGACGGTATCGATATCCACGGAAGGAGTATCGTCATCATCATCTTTATCCTTATCGTCCTTGTTTTCAGAGTCACTGCTTGTTTCCGAGCTTTCATCGTCCTGACCGAATCTCCAGTGAATTCCGTCCGAACAGCCAAGAAGGCTGAGGGAAAGCACTGAAGCGGTAACAAGAGCAAGCAACCGTAGTTTTTTCATATCAGTTCCTTTCTGTGAAACAAAGCTTATCAGCCTTCGATTTCACGGATAAGGTTTACCATTTCGATAGCGCCGAGAGCACAGTCATAGCCCTTGTTGCCGGCCTTAGTACCTGCACGCTCGATAGCCTGTTCGATATTTTCAGTAGTAACAACTCCGAACATAACGGGGATATCGCTGTTCATTGAAACGTTGGCAATTCCCTTTGAAACCTCACTGCAAACGTAGTCATAGTGAGTTGTTGAGCCACGGATAACGGCTCCGAGAGCGATAACAGCATCATACTTACCGCTTTTTGCCATTTTCTGAGCGATAAGGGGGATTTCAAAAGCTCCGGGAACCCATGCAACGTCGATAGAGTCCTCGCTTACGTCGTGACGTGTGAGAGCGTCAATAGCTCCGCCGAGAAGCTTAGAAGTGATGAACTCGTTGAAACGTGCAACAACGATTCCGATTTTCATATCCTTAGATGTCATTTTTCCTTCGTAAATTTTCATAGTGATTACTCCTTTAAATTATATTTAGAATTAGTTTTAACGTATCAATAATCCAGAATATGTCCCATTCTGTCCTGTTTTGTCTTGAGGTAGAAGAGGTCATAGGCGGTAGCGTCCATCTGAATAGGCACACGCTCCTTGATTTCGATGCCGAAGCCTGAGAGCTGATAAACCTTATCGGGATTGTTGGTAAGAAGTCTCAAAGTCTTACAGCCCAGATTGCGTAGAATCTGAGCACCGATATAGTACTCACGCATATCTCCGGGGAAGCCCAGAGCAAGATTAGCGTCGAGAGTATCCATACCGCCGTCCTGGAGCTCATAAGCCTTAAGCTTGTTGATAAGACCGATACCACGCCCCTCCTGACGCATATACAGGAGAATTCCTCGCCCTTCTTTTTCAATCTGAGTCATAGCAGAGGCAAACTGCTGACCGCAGTCGCATTTAAGCGAGCCGAAAGCGTCGCCTGTTAGGCACTCTGAATGAACACGGCAGAGAATATTCTCTCCGTCGCCGATATCGCCCTTAACGAGAGCTACGTGATGCTCGCCGTTGAGCTTATTCACAAAGCCGATAGCACGGAAATCGCCGTATTTAGTGGGAAGCTTTGTATCTGCAACTCTGTCAACGAGAATGTCGTTGCGTTTGCGGTATTCCTTGATAGCCTGAATGGTTATGAACTTCATACCCCACTCCCTTGACTTTTCCTGAAGCTCGCAGGCACGCATCATAGTGCCGTCATCGCGCATAATCTCACAGCACAGACCACACTCTTCAAGGCCGGCAAGCTTCATAAGGTCAACAGTAGCCTCAGTATGACCGTCACGCTCTAAAACGCCGTTTTCCTTCGCCATAAGGGGAAACATATGTCCGGGACGGCGGAAATCATCGGGCTTTGAGTCAGGGTCCACAACTTTTCGTGCGGTAAGACCACGCTCGTAAGCGGAAATACCTGTTGTAGTGTCGATGTGGTCGATAGAAACAGTAAAAGCGGTGCAGTGATTATCGGTATTTTCGCCTAAATCAACCATCTGCGGAAAGTTAAGCTTTTTGCAGATTTTACGGCTCATAGGCATACAGATAAGTCCCTTTGCGTGCATAGCCATAAAGTTGACATTTTCTGTAGTGGCAAACTGAGCGGAGCAAATCATATCTCCCTCATTTTCTCTGTCCTCATCGTCTGTAACGAGGATTATTTCGCCATTTCTGAGAGCTTCTAAGGCCTCTTCAACTGTATTGTACTGAAACATTTTTACCTCCTAAAATCCATATTTGGCAAGGAACTCTCTTGTAACAGAGCTCTGCTTTTTATTTTCAGTGAGAGGAGCCATAAGCTTCTCCACATATTTTCCGATTATATCATTTTCAAGATTTACAACGTCTCCGATTTTTTTAGCGGAGAGAATGGTCTGCTCAGCGGTATGGGGGATAATGGAAACGCTGAATGAATTGTCGGTGACCTTGGCTACCGTAAGACTTATCCCGTCGATAGCAATTGAGCCTTTTTCAACGATATACCGCATAATTTCGGGAGATGTGCCGATAGTGTACCACACGGCGATTCCATCATTTTTGATTTTTGAGACAGTGCCTGTACCGTCGATATGTCCTGAGACAATGTGTCCGCCAAAGCGTCCGTTTGCTGACATAGCGCGTTCAAGATTGACAGGACTTCCGTTTTTTAAAGCTCCCAGCGAAGAACGGCTGAGGGTTTCGTTCATAACATCAGCACGAAAGCAGTCGCTTTCAAAGTCTGTAACGGTGAGGCAGACGCCGTTTACAGCAATGCTGTCGCCGAGGTGAACGTCCTCAAGCACTTTTTTCGCCTGAATTTTTATGAATGAGGAAGAGCCCTTCTGAACGGCTTTAACCGTGCCTACCTCTTCAATTATTCCCGTGAACACTGTAAATCACCTTGCTTTCTATTAGAAAGTCCTCACCGATTCGGACTATATTGCTGTCTGTAAGACGGAAACATTCATCAGGTACAGGAACTCCCACGCCCGCAACAGGAGTTTTAGCACTTGCTCCGCCAAATATTTTGGGAGCGATATATGCCTGAACTTTATTTACAATTCCCGACTTCAGAGCCGACCAGTTAAGCGTTGCTCCACCTTCAAGAAGGATACTGTCGATTTTTTCCTTGCCGAGAGTTTCAATAAGCTCCCTGAGATTAACGTGTCCGTCTGTTTTGCTTGTGTTTATGATACGGCAACCGAGTGATTCGTATTCAGAAATTTTCTGATTATCCTCACAGCAGGTTGCGATAATGGTGGTAATCTCTTTTGCTGTTTGAACTATATTGCAACTTAGTGGAGTCCTTAAATTTGTATCGCAGATAATTCTCACAGGATTGCGTCCGTTTTCAAGTCTGCAGGTAAGGCTGGGATTATCGGCAAGTACAGTACCCACTCCCACCATAATTGCAGAGTGCTTCAGCCTGTCTCGCTGGACATTAAGGCGAGCCTCTTCCCCTGTAATCCATTTGGACTCTCCCGTATAACAGGCGATTTTTCCGTCCATAGTCATAGCGTATTTCATTGTAACAAAGGGGAGCGAGGTTGTAATATAGTGCATAAAAATCTCATTAAGAGCGTCACACTCCTCTTTCAGCACGCCCTCAACCACCTCAATACCGTGCTCACGAAGTATACGTGCTCCCTTGCCTGCAACAAGAGGATTTGGGTCGCATGAGCCTATGACAACCTTAGCGATTTTATTATCAATGATAGCTTCTGTACAAGGCGGAGTCTTTCCATAGTGACAGCATGGTTCAAGAGTCACGTAAATAGTAGCTCCCTGACAGTTTTCAGTGCAATTTGCAAAAGCGTTGCGCTCAGCGTGGAGCTCTCCGTATTTCTCGTGAAAGCCCTTGCCGATAATGCGTCCGTCCTTGACAATAACAGCTCCCACCATAGGATTGGGACTTACAAACCCCATACCCTTTCTGGCGAGGTTAAGAGCCTCTCTCATAAAATCAATATCGGTCATAAACAAACCTCCGAAAAACAAAAAATGCCCCTGTAAAACAAGGGCAGAAAAATCGTATTTGGTACAGATTTACCGATTTATCTTCTTTCATCCGGACTTTACCGTCGGCTTCGGAATTTCACCGAATCGTGCCATTGTGGCTTGCGGGCTGTACCGCCGGTCAGGAATTTCACCCTGCCCTGAAGATTACTACAATAATTATATCACCTTGTTATATGATTGTCAATAGCCTGTTGCACAGGACTAATATGCTTCGTGTAGTACTGCGTGATTACAAATTAAAATATACGGTAGGGATGAACTCCCGCGAAAAACAAAATCATTGATTATGCCTCTTGCGCATTCCTGTGGTTGTATTTGTAGGACTGTGTAGGGGCGAACTGTGTTCGCCCACATTTCTTTTTTCACGTATATCGGACGGGCGAACAAAGTTCGCCCCTACACTGATGGATATTTCTGTAAATTTAAAATGATTTCTCACTATGGGAAAGTGCTCTATTGACTAAATCAAAAAAAAGAGGTATAATAATAAAAGTATATTTAATTTAAAAGGAGATTGTGTTATGAGTGAATGTACACACGACTGCTCAAGCTGTTCAAGCAACTGTGCAAGCCGTAAGGAGCCTCAGAGCTTTCTTGAAGAGCCCAACAAGCTCAGCAAGATAGGCAAGGTAATCGGCGTTGTCAGCGGTAAGGGTGGCGTAGGAAAAACAATGGTATCCTCTCTGCTTGCAACAAGTATGCAGAGACTCAATAAGAATGTAGGAATTCTCGATGCTGATATTACAGGACCTTCTGTACCAAAGGCATTCGGAATCAAGTCAAAGGCAGAGGCCTGCGAATTCGGAATTTACCCTGTAAAGAGCAAAATGGGCATTGATGTAATGTCAGTAAATCTGCTTCTTGAGAACGACACTGACCCTGTAGTATGGCGTGGTCCTGTTATCGGCGGAGTTGTAAAGCAGTTCTGGACCGACGTTATCTGGAAGGATATTGACTATCTTTTCGTGGATATGCCTCCCGGAACAGGCGATGTACCGCTTACAGTATTCCAGTCATTCCCTGTAGACGGTATTGTTATCGTAACCTCACCTCAGGAGCTTGTATCAATGATCGTTGCCAAGGCAGTGAAGATGGCAAAGCTTATGAATATCCCGATTTTAGGTATTATCGAGAATATGAGCTACTATGAGTGCCCTGACTGCGGAAAGAAGATCAACGTTTTCGGTGAGAGTCATCTTGACGAGGTAGCTTTAGAGTACGGACTTCCTGTACTTGCACGTATTCCGATCTGCACAGACCTTGCAAAGATGTGTGACAGCGGAACAATTGAGCTTTTCGAAGGCGACTGGCTTGAGCCTGCAGTAAACGAAATTGAAAATATGTAAAATAAAAAGGGACTTTTACAGTCCCTTTTTTTCATATAAAAGAGGGGGAGAGCCTGTAGTCCGATGTCTGTATAGAAATAATTAAGGGTATCGAGTAATAAACCCGATACCCTTTTGTGTTATGGATTGCCAAAGGCGGTTCGCCTTCTCTACCCGTAAATATTATTCTTCGTTAACAGCCATAATAACCTCAGTGAGAAGGTTAGCGGGAAGCTGTTCGTATCTTGCGAAATCAAGTGAGAAGTAACCGAGACCTCTTGTAACCTGACGGAGATACATAGCAAAATCGTGCATTTCACGCATAGGAACCTCAGCCTGAATGAGAGTAATTCCGTGTGAAACGGGCTCCATACCGAGAACACGTCCGCGACGCTTGTTAAGCTCGCCCATAATATCTCCTGTATTGTCATCGGGAGCAGTAACTCTCAGCTCACCGATAGGCTCAAGCATAACGGGATCAGCCTGTCTGAGGCCTTCTTTATAAGCGATAGAAGCAGCAGTTTTGAAAGCCATTTCAGATGAGTCAACAGGGTGGTAAGAACCATCAACGAGGATAGCCTTAAGACCTACAACAGGACAACCTGCGAGAACGCCCTTCTTTACAGAGTCCTCAAGTCCCTTCTGAACAGCGGGGAAGTAGTTTTTAGGAACAGCACCGCCGAAAACCTTTTCCTCGAAAATGAGTTCATCGCTTACGCAGGGCTCAAACTCGATCCAAACGTGACCGTACTGACCGTGACCACCTGACTGTTTCTTATGCTTACCCTCAACCTTAACCTTTTTGCGGATAGTCTCCTTATAAGCAATCTTAGGAACGCTGAGAGAAATATCAACACCGAATTTACCCTTGAGCTTAGCGGCAGCAACTTCAAGGTGCTGTTCACCGAGACCGCTGAGGATCTGCTCCTTGGTATTTTCGTCCTGGATATAAGTAAGGGTAGGATCTTCTTCAACGAGACGCTGAATACCTGTAGAAATCTTAGCCTCATCGCCCTGAGCCTTAGCCTTTACAGCCATAGAGTAGCAAGGCTTAGGGAACTCAACAGCGGGAAGCTCAACGATTCTTGAAGCACTTGAAAGTGTATCGCCTGTATTTGCAGTAATTTTAGCGGCAGCAACAATATCACCGGCCTCAGCGAAAGGCATATCAATCTGTTTTTTACCGCAGAGAGTAAACAGCTTACCGATTTTCTCAGGATTGCCTGTAGTAGAGTTGATAGCTTCGCTGTTAGCTTCAAGCTTACCTGACATAACGCGTATCATAGACATTTTGCCTACGAAGGGATCGGCAACTGTTTTAAAGATATATGCTGCAAGAGGAGCACTCTTGTCACATTCAATTTCAACAATAGTTTTAGCGGGATTATAAGCCTCAGCGGGATAAACCTCGTGAGGAGCGGGAAGGAGAAGCTCGATTTCCTTAAGAAGCATATCGATACCTGCAAGCTCAGTAGCAGAAGTGCAGACAACAGGAGTAATGATACCTCTGTTCATACCATCGTGGATACCATCGATAAGTTCTTTCTGAGTAAAGGGCTCGCCCTCGAAGAATTTTTCCATAAGATCGTCTGAAGTTTCAGCAACGGCTTCGGAAACAGCAGCGATAAGACCATCGATACGGTATTCAAATTTTTCTGAAATCTCAGCAGTAGGCATTTCTGTTTCAACAGCATTACCCTTGTTATCGTACTTGTAAGCCTTCATTTCGATAAGGTTTACATAGGAAACGATAGCACCGTTCTGGATAACGGGAACAACAACAGGGCATACAGTAGGACCGAAAACAGTTTTCAGTTCTGTAAGAACATTAAAGAAGTTAGCGTCCTTATCGTCGATTTTAGTAACAACGAACATCTTGGACTTACCCTGCTTAACGGCTTCGTTGTAAGCTTTTCTTGCACCTACCTTAACGCCTGACTTAGCAGATACAGTGATCATAACAGTATCACTTGCGCGGATACCTTCATTCATTTCGGCAGCAAAGTCGAAAAGGCCGGGAGTATCCAGCAGATTGATTTTCATATCGCCGTATTCAAAAGCAGCGAGTGAAGTGTTTATAGAAATTCCTCTTTTGATTTCTTCCGGATCGTAATCGCAAACTGTAGTACCGTCAGCAGTTTTGCCAAGACGGTCAGAAACACCTGCCTTATAGAGCAGAGCTTCAGCGAGTGAAGTTTTTCCGGAGCCATTATGTCCGGCGAGAGCGATATTTCTTATTTTAGTGACATCATATTGTTTCATAGCAAAAACTCCTCGTAATAGATAGTAAACAGCACCAGCTATTTACTCGTTAATTATAAACTATTTTTGAACTCAATGCAATATATATTCAATATTTTCTACATTATACATCACTTAATAGAGTTATTTTTATGCATTTTCAACAAAAGAGTTTTTAAATTTGCTTAGACTGATGCCTGATAGCCTTAGCGAAGATGCTTTAAAAGCGAAAAAAGCAAAGTAAAGAGCGGTCCATATGAGTACAAAGGCAATCATAACGGGAAGTGATGTTGTATCGGCTGAGAAAAATCTGAAGGGAAGCTCAGTTGCTTTCAGAGTCATAAAGGCAAGGATAACAGGTGGAATCACAGCTTTTATCAGACTGAGATGAGCCTTTGTATGTCTGATGATTTTAATCAGCCTTGAGAGGTTTCCGATGATGTTGCTTGAGTAGTAGGATATAACAATGCCATAAAATCCGAAAACAGGCACAAAAACAAGCACACAGGAAATTCTCACCGCATATTCAGCAAGATAGTTGAGCGAAGAAAAGCTCTGCAGTCCCATACCTTTAATAAGAGCCTCAAGGATAATCTCAAGATAAATAAATGGTATAACGGGAGCAATAACTGAAATCATTTTTCCCGCAAGAGCTCCGCCACCAAGAAGCATACCTGTTTCTGCTCCGAACTTTATAAGCACCGCAGAGGCAAATACAGCGTAAATGAGAGTTCCGCCAACAAGCTTTTCTGTAAGATGCCTTAATTTTCCGTTATCTCCGGCAGAGCGTGCATGGGCTGTTTCGCTGACAATGATTCCCGACATAGAGCAAAGAGCAACAGACGGGAAAAACAGGGTTGGGATAACGATGGCTTCGAATATGCCGAATTTGCTCAGAGCCTCCTCTACTGAGTTCCCGAACTGTCTGAGTGTAACGGGAATAAGAGCGTCGTTAGCACTGCTCAGAGCTGAGGTCAGCACCGAGCCTGCCATTATGGGAAGTGCAAATTTCACATATGAGGAAAATCCGATAGAGGCTTTCCCGTGATAGTGCTTTCCGTGCTTTAAGAGCATCAAAGTGAAGAAAACAAGCGAAAACACATTGCCCGCAATAATTCCCGTAATCATAACTGTGCAGATTTCCGATTCCGAATCGGGATTTTTCACAAGTGTAAGTATAATCAGCGTGAGAGCCTTTACGATAAACTCAAGGATATCTCCCGAAGCTGTGATTTCCGAGCGTCTGAAGGCGTTGAAATACCCTTTGAGACAGGCACTGAAGGCTCCGGGCAGAAGTGCAAAAGGCATCATTCTGACAGCCTTGCACATAGCAGACGTGCTGAAGAATTTACTGCTGATAACAGGGGCAAGAAAAATAATAAGTACAGATACAATACAGCTGAGCAGACTGCACAGAGCGACAGCATAAAACAGTACACGCTGAGGATTATTATTTTTTCTGCCCAGCTCTTCAGAAACAAGACGGCTTGTGCAGAGAAAAGCGTTTCCGTTGGAGAGTGTTCCCGCAAGAACGAGAAAAGAGCCTGTAAGCGAGAGAATTCCCATAGCGGAAGAGCCAAGCTTTCCCGTTATAAACACATTCAGAAGCAGACCGGCAGAATCAAGGGCAATCTGCATTAGGGTAAGAAGCACAGTATCTCTGATAATTTTATTTTTAATAAGCATAGCTACCTCCGAGTAATATAATACATTCTATTACAAAAGAGGACAAATAATGCATTTCGGGAGAGTGACTATAAGTTAAAATAAAAAAATATTTCTGAGCTTCGTCTTTTTTCGTTTCAGCCGACACTGTATAGTAAAAGCTGTATTTTCAGCAAAAGGAGGAGTTCAGATGAAAAGAAAATTAAGGATGTCAGCGGTTATTCTATCGGCAATGCTTGTAGCTTCGACGGGAGTCTCATGTAAAAACAGCTCTGATGGCCGAAAGACAGATACTGTCTCAGAGGTAATTGAAGTTAAACAGACTCTATATAAGCAGAATACAGTAAGTCTGCCGTCGGATTATTTCAACGTCATTGATTCTGTTTATACAGACGGGAAATATATGATGATTTACTATAACGCAGACGGAGCAGTAAAGCTGTTTACAGTAAGTCCCGAAGGCGAGGCTTCACAGCCTGTGGTGCTTTTTGACGGCGAATACAATCTTTACACAGCAAGCGTCAGCGAAAGAGGAATAGTTCTTCTTGTGGGCAAGGCTGACGCAGAGGAGGTTACAGAGGATACTGTTTTAAGCTTCCGTATGCTTGAATACAACAAAGCTGGCGAGCTTATCGGTGAAAAGGCTGTCAGCGGACTTGAAGAGCTTGTTTCTCCCGTTGACTGTATGTTAGGGGAAATGCTTGAATACGGCGAAAGCTCTTATCTTCTCAGCATCATAGATTTTAATTCCGCAGAGCACAGCATAGTTGTTATTGACGATAGCGGAAACGTCACCGACAGCAATAAGGTCAACGATTACCGCAGATGCTCTGTTGAGGGCGGAAAGGTTATGTATGCCGATGAAAACGGGTTTACTCTTCTTGACGGCAAAACAGCGGGGATTTCTGCAAACCGAAAGGAGTTCAGCCAGCGTATTTCGGGGCTTCAGACAGTGATTTCAGGCAGAAACGGTTTTCTTGCATATGCCGTAACCGCAGATTACATTTACGGCATTTCAAAGGACGGTACGCTTACTGTTGTTGTGGATTCGGGAAGCTCGGTAATTGATACAGGAGGCATTGCGTCAATGACAGCGGGAGATAATAACTGCTTTATGGGTATTTCGCTGGAGGGTAATATAACGCATCTTACTCCTATGCCCGAAGGCTTTAAGGAGGAGGACCGCAAGACTCTGACTCTTTGTATGTCGGGATATGACTCATCGCTTTCCGACCTTGCAAGAGAATTCAGCAGTGGCAGTGAAAAATACAAAGTTGTGATAAAATCTGATACGACCTTTGACGATATAAAGAAGGATATCCTGTCGGGCGATCCTCCCGATATAATTGAAAACTGGGACATTTCCAATATTCACAAGCTTTGCAATATGGGAGCTCTTGCTGATATGTATGAGCTTATGGACGGCGATTCGGGACTCAATCGTGAGGATATTCTTCCCAACGTGCTTGAAGCTTATGAATACAAAGAGGGAATGTATATGCTTCCCGATAAGCTACAGCTTCAGTACAGTATAGCAAACAGTGAGGTTGTTGGCAAGGAGTACACCGACTGGAATTATGAGGAGTTTTATGAAATATGGAAAAACCGTCCGGAAGGAATGTTATACAGCAACTACTGCTATGACAAGGAGTATATTTTTGCAGTTCTCTGCACAAACAGCCTTAGTCACTGGCTTGATACTGAAACAGGCAAGTGTAATTTCAATTCTGAGGAGTTCGTAGAGCTTCTTGAATTCTGCAAGGATTTCGACGGCTGTGTGCCTATGTTCGATTTTGAGAATGCTACCGAGCAGATGGCTATGGACTATAACTTCGGTGTAAAAAACAAGGATATGCTCTGTGATGGGGGAGAAAACGGACTGCGTCTGTCAAGCGCCCTCGCTCATGTGGGACTTTCCTATGATGAGGTGACAATTCTGAATAATGTTGGAGCAGAGTCGGGTGAAATACACTCAAACCGTACCTGGTCCATAACAAGCTCAGGGGGCTGCATTGACGGAGCGTGGGAGTTTGTAAGCTTTATGCTTGGCGATGAGGTTCAGGGCAGAAATGCAATGGGCTATGAAATCCCTGTAAATGTATCGGCATTTGAAAAGGCAGTTGACTTCAACAGCTGTACCGAAGAGGAGATGGAGACAGCCACTAT
>SVNM01000059.1 GCA_015066875.1 Ruminococcus sp. | reverse complement strand
TGCGTCTTGCGTCTGTTTTTGCGGATCTGGCGGCATTTGCGGTCGGACAGATATATAACAGCCGTCGTAATGCGGCAAAGAAATGACATGGTATGTGTAAAATAAATGCAGACAATGCAAGGGACGGCGTTCACAACGTCTGCAAAAACGGGCGGATGCAGGCATACGTCCCTACAGGAGAAATACCCCAAAAAATATATTTGCTTACAAAAAATTTACACATACAACGATGTGAAATATCTTGTTTTTTTTCTGATATTATGTTATAATGTTAGTGATTATATCACGAAGGAGTGAGTTTATGGTAGGATTTGAAAATCATATAGGAAAAATCACCGTATCTGAAAGCTATATCACCGAGATTGTGCGTCATACAGTCATGGACTGCTTCGGCGTATCGGGACTTTCAGGCGTGAATACCTTCCACCGTGCGATGTCGGGACTTACTTTCGGAAAGGCTTTTAAATCGAAAAGCGGAGTATCCGTCCGCATAGGAAAAAACGGCGGTCTTGTAATAGATCTTCACATAAAAGTGAGCCACGGTACTAATATTACTGCTGCTGTAAACAGTATTATCCATAATGTTTCGTTCACTGTCGAGGAAACAGCGGGGGTTCCCGTGCAGAAGGTCAATGTATATGTTGATGATATGACGGTATAAAATACAGATTATTAATAAAGTTGCGGTACATACCGGATTTCCGGTACTGCAAAAATTGAATGGAGGATCGGAATTGATAAAGGGTTCCATGCTAAGAGACGCCATTATATCGGCGGCAATTACTATTAACAACAGAAAACGTGAGGTCGATGAACTCAACGTTTATCCCGTTCCGGACGGAGATACCGGTACAAATATGTCCATGACGATAGAAAATTCGATCGCTGTACTCAAAAGAATCGGCGATGATGCACCAGTTTCAGAGGTGGCAAAGGCAGCGGCTTCGGCTTTCCTGAGAGGTGCAAGAGGAAATTCCGGTGTAATTCTGTCGCTGATTTTCAGAGGTTTTTCAAAAGGTCTTGCACAGTGTACCGAGGCTGGCTGCGAGGATTTCGCAAATGCGCTTTCACTCGGAGTTGAGGCTGCATACAAGGCTGTAATGAAGCCTACTGAGGGAACTATCCTTACCGTAGTGAGAATGGCGGCAGAAAAGGCAAAGGAAACAGCTCTTTCCACAAATGATACGGTAATGTTCTGGAACGCTGTCTGCAATGAAGCGGAGGATACTCTTGCAAAGACAACAGAAATGCTTCCTCAGCTTAAAAAGGCTGGCGTAGTTGACGCCGGCGGTATGGGACTTCTTATAATATTCCGTGCCATGACAGATGTTTTTGAGGGCAAGGAGATAGCAAAGCCGGCTGAACCGGCTGCTGATAACTCCGGCGATTCAGATTCCTTCCGTACCGCAGTAAGCGAGTACGACGAGGAGATAAATTATACATACTGTACTGAGTTCATGCTCGAAAAGAAAAAGGACTGCCCTGATATCTTCATGCTCCGTGCATATCTTGAAACTATCGGCGACTGCGTTGTAGTCGTTGATGATGAGGAGATAATCAAGGTACACGTTCATACAGACAATCCCGGAAAGGCACTCCAGAAGGGACTTGAATTCGGCTGGTTCATCAACGATCCTAAGCCGAAAATTGAGAATATGCGTATCCAGCACGAAAATAAGGTCAAGGAAGCAAGAACTGCTGAACAGGAAGGCTTCACTCCGGCAGAACAGGAAAAGGATTTTGGCTTTGTTGCTGTTGTCGCAGGTCATGGTCTTGAAGCGATGTTCACAGATCTCGGCGCAGACGCTATCGTACAGGGCGGACAGACAATGAATCCTTCCACAGACGATATTCTCAGAGCTATCATGCAGACTCCGGCAAAGACAGTTTTCGTACTTCCGAACAACAAGAATATCATCATGGCGGCTGAACAGGCAGTTAGACTTGCCGACAGAAAGGTCTGCGTACTCCAGACAAGAACGATTCCTCAGGGAATTTCCGCAATGCTTGCATTCGACGAAACACAGAGCCTTTCCGACAACAGAATCAACATGACAAAGGCGTTTGAGAAGGTTTCAACGGGACTTGTCACATTTGCCGCAAGAGATTCTGAATTTGAAGGAAAACAGATAAAAGAGGGCGAGATACTTGCTCTTGAAAACGGCAAGCTTTCCTTTACGGAAAAGGATATCAACAAGGCTGTTATAAAGCTGACAAAGAAGCTTGCAAAGGGCGATACAAGCTATGTTACGCTGATTCACGGAGCTGACGTTACAGCCGAGAACGCTGAGGAGCTTGTTGAGATTCTCCAGTCAAAGCTCAGCAGCAAGATCGACGTAATGCTTGTTGACGGCGGACAGCCCGTATATTACTATATAATTTCAGTTGAATAATCACGAAAATAAAGCGAGGTAAAAATAAAATGGCTAAGGAAAAAAAGGTAACAGAAATCACATCGATGGATGAGGATTTTGCTCAGTGGTATACTGATATCTGCAAAAAGGCAGAGCTTGTTGAATATACAAGCGTTAAGGGATGTATGGTAATCCGTCCTTACGGATACGCTATCTGGGAGAATATCCAGCGTATTCTTGACGGAATGTTCAAGGATACAGGCCATGAAAACGTATGTATGCCGATGTTCATTCCTGAGAGCCTTCTCCAGAAGGAAAAGGATCACGTTGAGGGATTTGCTCCCGAGGTTGCATGGGTAACTCACGGCGGAAGCGAAAAGCTTGAAGACAGACTTTGTGTACGTCCTACATCTGAAACACTTTTCTGTGAGCATTATGCAAATATCATCCATTCATACAGAGATCTTCCCAAGCTCTATAACCAGTGGGTAAGCGTTGTAAGATGGGAAAAGACAACACGTCCTTTCCTCCGTTCAAGAGAGTTCCTCTGGCAGGAAGGACATACCATCCACGCTACAGCTGAGGAGGCTATCGAGGAGACAGAGCGCATGCTCAACGTATATGCTGACTTCTGCGAAAATGCTCTTGCTATGCCTGTAGTAAAGGGAAGAAAAACAGACAGCGACAAGTTCGCCGGTGCAGAAGCTACATATGCAATCGAAGCTCTTATGCACGACGGTAAGGCACTTCAGGCTGGAACTTCACATTATTTCGGTGACGGCTTCGCAAAGGCATTTGAGATTCAGTATACAGACAAGGAAAACAAGAGAGTATTCCCCCACCAGACAAGCTGGGGCGTTACAACACGTCTTATCGGCGCAGTAATCATGACTCACGGCGACAACGAGGGACTTGTACTTCCTCCGGCAGTTGCACCTGTTCAGGCAGTAATTATTCCTATTGCACAGCATAAGGAAGGCGTACTTGAAAAGGCAGCAGAGCTTAAAGAGCGTCTTGCAAAGACAGGCTGTCGTGTAAAGCTCGATGACAGCGAGAATTCACCCGGCTGGAAGTTCGCAGAGTACGAAATGAAGGGCGTGCCTGTTCGTGTTGAGATCGGTCCTAAGGATATCGAGAACGGTCAGTGCGTTATCGCTTCACGCTGGAACGGTGAAAAGGTGATCGTTCCGCTTGATAAGCTTGAAGAAACAGTTTCTGCAAAGCTTGAGGAAGCTCGTGAAGGAATGTATAATAAGGCTCTTGAGAATATGAACAACAGAACATATTCCTGTGAGACAATTGATGAGATAAATAAGGCTCTTGAAGAAAAGGGCGACGGCTTTATCAAGGCAATGTGGTGCGGCGATGAGGCTTGTGAGGACGAGGTCAAGGAAAAGACAGGCGTGGGTTCACGCTGTATCCCGTTCATGCAGGATCGCAAGGCTGGAAACTGCGTATGCTGCGGAAAGCCCGCAAAATGTACAGTTTACTGGGGCAAGGCATATTAATAAAATCCCTGAAACAACAGCAGACAAATCTAATGGCATAAATTACCGTAAGAATGAATATGATGTACCGTAAAGTTTTTTTCGGAGGTACATTGATATGTCGGACAAGACGGTAAAGCAGAATCATAATATTATCCTGGAAAACCGCAGAAGCATGAGTATTTCAGGAGTAACAGACGTTGACAGTTTTGACGAAAAGACCATAAGTCTCTATACGGAGCTCGGTGAACTGACTATTCAGGGACGTGAGCTCCATATAGATTCCATGAGCGTTGAAACCGGAAATATGACTATTACCGGCGATATCTGGTCAATGGTCTACGGCGACAAGGACAGAAAAGGACCGATTTCGGCACTCGGGAGATTATTCCGATGAATGTTCCGGAAACGTTTTTCTCAGTTAATGAGGAACTTGTGCTTTTCGGGATGTCCTGTCTGATGGGTATTGCACTTGGAGTACTCTACGATGTTTTCCGGACGGCAAGAGTGATGATTCCGCACAGAAGCTGGATGGTCTTCGCAGAGGACTCTGCATTTCTCGTTTTCTACGGAATAGCACTTTCAGCTTTTGCATCAGCCGCTTCACGGGGAGAACTGCGTTTTTACTTCGTAATCGGAAATGCAGCTGGATTTGCACTCTATATTGCAACAGTCGGCAGCGTGGTTATACGAACCATGAAAAAACTCTGTTATTTTGTAAAAAAGACGATATGGGTAGTGTTATTTCCGCTGCGGACTTTTTATGTATTTATAAGTAAAAAAGCGGCGGTCAAATTTGTGGGATGTTCCAAAGTTATAGTAAATACTATTAAAAAAATAAGAATACTATTGCTAAAAAGACGACATCTGTTGTATAATAAAGAAGAATCCAGAATGAAAGGGAATGTGACAAAAAGTGCCGAAAAAGTCAAAACAAGAAAAAAAAGGTCTGTTTAATAAGGTACTTACCCGAGTGCTGGCTGTGGCAATCGTTGCCGGATGCGTTATGATAATTTACACAACTGAAAGAGACTGCGCCGGAAAAGAAAGAGAACTTGATTCGATTCAGGCGAAAATTGACGCATATGAGGTTGAAAATGCCGATCTTCAGCAGATCGTTGAAAGTGATGATATGTCAGTCTATATTGAAAGGATAGCTCTCGAAGAACGAGACTATGCTTATCCGGACGAGCGTAGATTCTACGATACATCAAGGGATTAATTTTAAAGGAGTTTAATATACATATGCAGCAGCTGGAAATAGGTAAAATCTACAACGGTAAGGTGAAGGGCATAACTCAGTATGGCGCATTTGTCGATATCGACGGCGGCGGAACAGGTATGGTTCACATTTCTGAAATCGCTAACACATTCGTTAACGAGATAAGAGATCACCTGACAGAAAATCAGGAAGTCAAGGTAAAGGTAATCGGCGTGAATGAGGCTGGAAAGGTGAGCCTTTCCATTAAAAAGGCTGTCGAGAACGATCAGGCTGCTCCTGCGGCACCGAGACAGCATCAGAAAAGAGCAGGCGACGGCGGTCAGAACCGCAGCAGAGCTAATGTCTGGGAGCCTAAAAAACAGCAGCCCGTTTCAGAGATGTCTTTCGAAGATATGATGTCACGTTTCAAGCAGACAAGTGAGGAACGTCAGTGCGATCTTAAAAGAAGTACCGACAGAAAGAACGGTACAAGAAGAAAATAAATTCAAAGAACGGCTTTTGGTGTTTTCAGAATGTCAATAAATAATTTGAATCAAAATTCATGCGGACGACCATTGGTCGTCCTTACTTTTATACACGAAAAACAATCAATCTGTAGAAACAGTTGGACATCCATGAGTAAATCGAATCAGTAAATTGACTTTTTCTACAGTCTGAGAATTGGCTTTATACCACTCTTTTTGCACAAAATTGTGGAATCCATCCTATTAGCAAAACAAAAAAGCCTCTTAGTTTGTGTATGTATACAAAAAATAAATTTTATCGTCTTTTTCTATTGACTTTTTTTCGTTTTCGTTGTATAATAATTAAGCACTAAAGGAATGGCGGCATAGCTCAGCTGGCTAGAGTACTCGGTTCATACCCGATTGGTCGTTGGTTCAAATCCTACTGCCGCTACCAAAAAGGCCCGTTGGTCAAGAGGTTAAGACATCGCCCTTTCACGGCGGAATCATGGGTTCAATTCCCGTACGGGTCACCAAGCTTAAACAAAGTCGAACACTCATTATGAGTGCTCGGCTTTTTTGTTTTATCTGAGAGTTCGTCAATACGAATACATTTTTCGCCGTCCTTGTAATTAAACAGCACCACGATTTTATCATCGTACACATGAACACTGTTGACGAAAATATCAATGAGCCTTTGTTTCTGTTCCTGACTTTTAAGGTCAGTTTTCGCAAAGTTCAAAATCCAAGCTTCAATATTCTCCCTTGGGATTATCGGGCGTACTATCTGCTCTTTGGCTATCTCAATTTCAATACGTTCTTGTTCTTCTTCAAGACGTTCAAGCTCCATTTTGGTGGATTTTGTAACAAGTCCTGCTTTAATGGCTTTCATTACATTGTCAATTTCTTTTTTATTCTGTTTCAACTGTTTTTTCAGCGCAGGAAGCTGTGTGCTTTCCGTACTCTGCATTGAATAACAAGTATCGCAAATACGCTTAATGAGAGCCTTATTATTAAACATCTGCATTGTCAGCGTAAGCACGGCACTTTCAAGAATATCCTTTGTGATAGTCTTCTTATGGCAACGCTTACGTTTTGAGGTCATACACTGATAATAGCGGTAGGTATTGTTCGTTCTTCCTCTACCGCTGATACCCGACATTGTATCGCCACAATATCCACAGAACACCTTGCCCGTAAGCAGATACTTTTCTTCTACTTTACGGAATGAAGCGGATTTGTGCTTGTTTGCACTTAATCTTTTCTGACATTTTTCAAAGATTTCAGCAGATACAAGGGGCGGTATAGCCTCGGTATTAACCACCTCTCTGAATGTATACTCCCCAAGATAACGCCTATTTTTCAATAACCAGTTGATAAAATGATATGTGAATTTCTTTCCGTTATTGGTGATACCCTTTCCGTTCAGCTCGTCAACAATGCTACGGACAGGTTCGCCGTCAGCATAACGCTCGAAAATATCCGTTACGATAGGCGCAGTTATAGGGTCTTTCTTAAAACGCTTATCATTATCGATTGCGTATCCGAAAGTTACATTCCCGCCGTTGAATGTACCCTTGATTGCGTTTTCCGTCATACCTCTGCTTGTTTTAAGTTCAAGGTCTTTTACATAGTATTCCGAAAATCCCTCAAAGATGGATTCCATAAGTTTACCTTCGGGAGAACTGTCAATCGGCTCTGTAGCTGAAATAACCGATACGCCGTTCTTATTCAGTTTTGACTTATAGATAACACTATCGTATTTATCACGGGAGAAACGGTCTATTTTCCACACGATAATTACATCAAACTCTCCCCTTGCGCTGTCTGTAATCATCTGCTGAAACTCAGGGCGGTTGTCGGCACGCTTGCCCGAAATCGCTCTGTCAGCGTATGATTTTATTACATTATATCCCTTACGCTCAGCAAATGCCATACATTCTCTGAGCTGTCCCTCGATTGATTCCTCACGTTGATTGTCGCTTGAATATCGTGCGTAAATCACAGCTTTCATAAATATCACTTCCTTATTTTTGAGTTAAATTATTTTGATTTTAGCATACAAATTGCATTACGTCTATTCGCAAACTCCATAACCTTAAATTTCAGCTCATTAAAGCGTTTTGTGCGCTACAAACAAAAAGTGCAGACCACTTTTGTGCTTGTTGAACAAACGCAAAAATAAATCTGCTCGTTTATGAGTAGATATTTTTTTGTGCAAAAAGTCAACTTGTTATTTGCTGTTGCACAAATTTTTTCAGTTCCAAGGTACACTGTCATTTCTTAGCTCCTCAAAATCCGTATAACCAAGCCACTCAGCGATAATGTCCTCATCAAACCACATAAGGTCGTTCAGCTGCGTTTCGTCTATTCCCTCGGGGTAGATATCCGTGAGAATATTCTCGATAATATCAAGCTGTTCATAGGTCAGACAGTTAGCGTTATCCGCACCACCAGCCCAGAATTGAAAGTCTCGCAGACTTGTTTCAGTATGAATTAGCATAAAATCCTCCTTGTTATATTTTCTTATATACCGATTGGACTTGCCTTTGGCAAGTCTGATTTTTACAAGAAGATGATACAAAAAATAAGCCTACCCCGAAGGGTAGGCTATAAGTGGCTGATTAGTTGTAGACATTGTAACCGTATTTGGCACGATTGTAAGTCCAGATGTCTGCTCCAGCAGTATTGATATCATTGTCTTCTGTCCAGAATCCATACCAACCGTAATCACATCCTAAATTCACACAATCAGATGCGTCAAGTTCGTATGAATAATAAGGCATCATTGACATAGTGTCGAATTCTCTCCATTCACCATCGATGTATACAGCAATCCACATATGTGTAGCTGTTTCAAGTGATGTAGCAGGGATGCCGTGCTCACGAAGCATAATGATGAGTGCATTACTAAAGTCACAACATACTCCAACTTTCAAATCCCACATACTGTAGGTTCCAGTCCAGTCGTTGTACTCTGCAGCTCGTGACTGACCGTTTTCGTGTCTCCACCAGTCATATCTGATGTTACTCATCATCCATTCATTGAACACGAACAATTTAAACTCATCTGACCAGTCTGGATGGTCACCGACAAGTTCGTATGACAAGTCAATCCATAAGTCAGTATCGCAACGACTTTTGTCACTATCCCACTGTGGGTACACAATATCAGAATTGTCAAGACTGTTTTCAGGTGTAATACCTGTGTCTGCAATGATATCTTGTACAAGGGCTCTTCTATTAGCAATCTCATCAGCAGTTACCCATCTGTCTTTATCAACACGACAGGTGAAGACACCATTGTCTGCAATATAGAAGTAAGTATACATATCCATTGTGTCGAAACTTACACGGAATGCGTACAAACCTTCATCAAGACCATCAGTGTTAATGTAAATACCATTTTCATAACTGATGGCTGCTTGCTTGACTGCACCTGCACTGTTGATAACAATTGCATTGCTGATAGGATGGTCTTTGCTGTGATTATACACTGTGAAACAGATATAATCTTCTCCTTCAGTCCAAGCCTTGATGCCGTAGTATGCTTCGTAGTCTACAACAGTAGGTGAATCAGATGTGAGATTATCAAGTGCTACAGCACCAACGGTGATATCATTGTCGAATTCGTAGACATCGTAGCCCTTGAAGACAGTACCATAGTCATAGGTGAACACATCATCGTATGATAAGGTTCTTGACGGTACAGCTATGGTTTCGTCAAACCACAAATCATTTTTAGTCGGCTTTGTGGTTGTTGTTACAGTAGTTGTCGTTGTCGGGGTAGTAGTTGTCTGCTGAGTTGTGGTAGTAGTTATAGCAGTCGTTGTAGTAGTTGTTGCAGTGGTTGTAGCAGTAGTTTCGGATTTTGAATTTTCATTTTCAGCACAGCCAGTTACAGTCAATGTCATCGTCAACGCAAGAATTAAAGTTATCGGCTTTTTCATAAGCTTTTCCTTTCTTTAAAAGCAATGCTCAAAGAATAGACTTTGAGCATTGAGGGGTTATTCATCGTTTTTTTGTCCACAGCCTTTACAGAATTTAGCTGTAGGAGAAAGCTTTTCGCCACAGTTTTGACAGAATATGTACTCTCTGTTGTTTGCACTTGATGAAACCGTAGTGTTTTCTGCTTTTTGTGCTTCAATAACTCTTTCTACAACGACAGTTTTCTGCTTTGAGCAAGCCTTGATTATATGACCTACACAAAAAAGGACTCCACCGCCCAGTGCAATAAAAAAGCTGACCTTTACTTCATTTTCTTTTTTGTCAATTTCGCTTTCAAGTTCAAGCTTTAATTCGTCATTCACAATTTCTACAGCAGTGTTTTCAAGCTTTGCAACCTTGTCATTTTTTAAGTTCTCTAACTCAAACCATCCTTTGACAGTAACTATTCCTGCTAACACAAGTACAGCAAATCCTACAACAATAAACCAGTTTGTTTTTCCTGCTTTCAGGTCGCTTCGTGTGAAAATTATCCACGCTAAAACAATTAAAGCACCTAAAATGTAAAGGAAAATATCTCCAAGTGCAATAGCGAGACCAACTAACAATAAAAATCCGATGCCTACTCCAACCGTTAAGAGATTATCCTTTTTTGTTCCTAAAAACTTACCCATGATATTTACTCCTTAAATATTTTATTTTTTCCATTGTACCGCCTATGGCGGTATATAAGTTTTAAAGAAAATTTCTTCAAAACTACCGTTTATACGTAGACTTAACATATAGCTTATTATAACACACTCCGAAATAAATTACAATAGTTTTAAAGTAAATTGTATAGGAGTTTTTAATATGGAGTTGAATTACGCACTGATTGGCGAGAGGATTAAAAAGATAAGAAAAGCACAAAAAATCACACAAGACAGACTGTCGGAAATGGCAGGAATCTCCCCTCAGCATCTTTCACAGATTGAGAGTGCAAAAACAAAGCTGTCATTGCCAGCGCTCATAAACATTTGCAACGCTCTGAATGTTACAACCGACAAAGTGCTTTGTGATGTGCTTACCGCCGATACATCAGAACAGATAAATTCCGATATTGCAGAGGTGTTTAATGATTGCACTGCCGACGAGATTTATTTAATGCTATCGGTTGCGGAGAGCCTGAAACGCAGTTTAAAGATGAAAAAGATAAAGCTGAGCCACGATTGATGGCTCAGCTTTTTTGTGTGTTTTTAACAAAGTTTTGGTCTGAAATTTTACACTTTCAAAAATCCGCTCATATATGAGCGCTTTTTAAATGTTAACATGATATGAACAAAAATTCAACATTGAACATTGAACGAAGGTGTGATACTATGTACTAAAGAGCTCTTTAATACACATAGAAGGGAGTGAGAAAGTATGGCTAAAAGAAACGGAAAGGTACGTTCTGTGACAAGTGCAAAGAATTATTTAATCGACGTGCATGATGAATCAATTGTAATCATTATCCCACGGACAAAGCCTTGTATTCCTCATGAAAAGAAACGCCGTGAAACCGCGGCGGAAGAAATTTACATGAGTAGAGTGTCAATGGCAAACGAACTCGTGGCATATATCAATTCTGATTCAGATGATGACTCAGATGGTTGTGAATTCAGTAGATAGTCCACAGAAGATTCATATGTCAAATTCCCCTTATATAATAATATATAAGGAGAATGACACGCCGAAGGCGTATGCCTCGCAGAGCCCCTGTACTTGTGATAGCTCTGCTGTCACAAGTACTATGGGGTTACTTACGACACAGCCGTAAGTAAGGTGATACACGAAAAAAGAAAGGAGAATGTGATGTCAGCTAAAACAATATCATTCTGTCAGGGCAAAGGTAGCTTGTCGCATAATAACAGAACATTCAAACCGAAGAATGTTGACAGCTCCAAAACGAAAGAGAATATTACTTTTGTGAAAATTCCTATTGCCGAGGCTTATGAAAACTGCTTCTCGGAAGCTGTTGAGCGTTACAACGCAAAGCAGAAAAGAGCAGACCGCAGAATTAAAAACGGATATTTTGATTATGCGTTTTCCCATGCACCTTGTAATAATGTTATTACTGCTTCAGACAAGCGTAAAAGCTTCTATGAAGATATCGTTCAGGTAGGCTGTAAGGACGATACAGGCACAGGCACGCCCAATGCTAAAATTGCCGCCGAATGCCTTACGGAATATATGGAAAGTTTTCGGAAACGTAATCCGAATTTCTATGTGTTCAATGCTGTCTTGCATAATGATGAGGCGACACCTCACCTGCATATTGACTACATTCCTATTGGACATTACAAACGTGGAGTTGATACGCAGAATGGGCTTGCTCAGGCGTTAAAGGAAATGGGATATGGTAATGGTGAAAATGCTATAAATCGTTGGAGAATTGCAGAACTCAACGTGCTGACAGAAATATGTATTCAGCACGGTATTGAGATTTCTGCTCCACAGAAAAGCCGTGGGTATTCTTTTAAGGTAGAAGAATACAAACAGCACAAGGACACCATCAATGCTCTTGAAGAACATAAAGGTGCGTTGATGGACGATTGCTACCATTTAGAGTGCGAACGTAGAGCTACAAACAGAACTTTGAATGTGGCAAAGACGGAAGCTGAAAAATCCAAAAAAGAATCGGCTAAAGCTAAAGCCGAGGCTGAAAAGGTAAGGCGTGAAGCTCAAAAAGTACAAGAAGAAGCAACGCTCAAAATGCGTGTAGCAATGCTTAACAGCAGTATGATACGCCAAATGGCGAAAATCAACGCTGATACAAACAGAGTGGAAAAGGAAAAACTGAAATCAGAGTACGAGTATTTCTTACAAATGAAAGAAAAGTTCAGAGAGTACGCTCAGCAATACATTAACAATATCAAAGACGAGCAGATTCGTTCTACACGCAAGGCTGAACTGGATAAGAAGTTGAACTCGTTTGGCGATAACGAAAGCCTTGATGAGTATGTAGCGAGAATTACAAAAAAGAACAAAAACAAGGGAATCGACTTTTCCTTATAATCTAAAGAAGGTGGGTAAAATGAATGAAGACGTAGATAGTAACCAACGTGAAATTGAAATCCCAAATAACATTATTATCTCGTTAGCAAGATTGCTTTTGCCCGAAATACAGGCTTTTTACAACAGTAACGAGGGCAAGGAGTTTGTTGAAGCATTAAAAACAGCTTCTAAAACGTAATATAAAAAAATAAGCTCAGGCGTGCAACCTGAGCTTTTAATAATGTCATTTTAAATACGCAATAATCCCAAAGGAATTAGCAGTAAAGAATGTTTCTACTATGTTTAAGCTTGCGTCACCACACCACATTCCCACAAATGCCTATATACCGGCGTTTGTGGGTTTTCTTTTTGTCCGGAAATACCGCCAGCCACTTGTCAGCCACTTATTTTG
>SVNM01000058.1 GCA_015066875.1 Ruminococcus sp. | reverse complement strand
TAGTGGGGGAAGCTTTCTGAAGAAAGTTTCCCCCACACCCCCTACAAAGACTTTTGAGTCTAATTTAAGCCCCATAGGGTACACACGGAGAAATAATTAAATTTCTTCTTTACTTGTTGTGTGCACCCTATGGGGCTTAAATTAAAACTTGAAAGTTTTAGGAAAGGAGTTTGAGGGAGAACCCTTTTTCAAAAGGGTTTCCCTCAATATACTATATATTCTCCTATAAGAACATCACCGCTACGGGAAGCGACTTGTCTTTTTATTATTCATTAAGTGTCTTTGTTTCTGTTTTTGTGCGGTTCAGTGTGAACTCAGTATGTTTTGTAACGGTCTGATCGCTCTTGCCCGGAACCTTCACGCTTGTATTCATCGAAATCTTTACCGTACCGAAGCCGTCAAGCACGTGGGAAAGTCTCAATACTGTTTCACGCAGTATTTCTGTTTTGTACTGCGCGTAAATCTTTCCTACAGGACTCTCGCTGTTGCTCTCAAGAAGTGCAAACAAAAGACTCAGAACCTGCTCACAGCTTTTCGGAGCCTCCTGCTGAGGCTCAGTAAGCCTGAACTTCATAGAAATCTCTCCGCTCTCAGAAACAAAAGTTGCAAGAACGTTGTTTTCCGCATAATGCTGGAGAATGTCAATCAGCACGGGATTAACAAACTTTATCTCAGCATAGTTTTTAAGCTCGCTCATTTTATGCTCCTCTTACGCAAGGGCTGATTTAAGCGCCTCAACCTTATCTGTTTTCTCCCATGCTACGCCGAGATCCTCTCTGCCCATATGTCCGTATGACGCAAGCTTTCTGTACTGGGGCTTTCTCAGGTCGAGCATCTCGATGATTGCTGTGGGACGAAGGTCAAATACCTTTGAAACAGCTTCTGCAAGAGCACTTTCCTCAACCTTGCCTGTGCCGAATGTATCAATAAGAACTGATACAGGCTTTGCAACTCCGATTGCATATGCAAGCTGAACCTCACACTTATCGGCAAGTCCTGCTGCTACGATATTCTTTGCGATATAACGGCAGGCATATGCTGCTGAACGGTCTACCTTTGTCGGGTCCTTACCGCTGAATGCTCCGCCACCGTGTCTTGAATATCCGCCGTATGTATCTACGATAATCTTTCTTCCTGTAAGACCGCTGTCGCCCTGAGGTCCGCCTACTACGAAACGTCCTGTGGGATTGATGAAATACTTTGTATTCTCGTCAATAAGCTCTGCGGGAACAACAGGCTTGATTACAAAATCAACGATATCCTTTCTGATCTGCTCAAGTGAAACATCAGCTGAATGCTGTGATGAAACAACAATTGCGTCTACTCTTACAGGCTTGCCGTCAACGTACTCTACAGTTACCTGTGATTTTCCATCGGGACGAAGGTAACGGAGTGTGCCGTTCTTTCTTACCTCTGTAAGCTTTAATGAAAGCTTATGTGCAAGTGAAATAGGCAAAGGCATAAGCTCCTTAGTCTCATTGCAGGCATAGCCGAACATAATGCCCTGATCTCCCGCACCGTTTGAGAGTCCGTCGCTGTCGTTATTTTCCTCTCTGTATTCAAAAGCCTCGTTAACTCCCATTGCAATATCGGGAGACTGCTCGTCGATTGATGTAAGTACTGAACAGGTATGTCCGTCAAAGCCGTACTTAGCTCTGTCATAGCCGATATCAACAACCACGTTTCTTACGATCTTAGGAATATCTATTCTTGCCTTTGTTGTGATTTCTCCCATACAAAGCACCATTCCTGTTGTTACAGCTGTTTCACAGGCTACTCTTGCAAACTTATCCTGTTCAAGAATAGCATCAAGCACCGCGTCAGAAATCTGATCGCAGATTTTATCGGGATGTCCTTCTGTTACAGACTCAGATGTGAATAAAACTCTTCTGTTCATATTATACCTCCTGAAAATTAAAGAGCGTCCCCTGGAAGAGACGCTCTGATTTTTTTCTAAAAAATCCTCATCTTCCGGATAAACCGCAGGATTTAGCACCTTTTCCTTTTATCGGTCAGGTTGCCGGGCTTCACAGGACCTGTTCCTCCGCCACTCTTGATAAGGTTATTACCAAGATATTATATACTATTTGTTCCTTTTTGTCAATAGCGGTTAAAATATTTTTTCCGGATATTATTACCTATTGTAATTTATCGTATTACCACTCAAAAGCAAAATACAAAACAAATGAGCCCCTCAACAGGAGCTCATCTGCCATGATATAGGGATTATTGGGGATTTTATAATGTAATGTTGGGGTAAACATTACATTACCATGAAAATCAGCTTTGGGATTTCTCCCTCAGCATATATATTATACCCTAAATATGTGTATTTTTTGTGAAAAATATCAAAATAATCATTGACAATCTTTTGGTTTTTTTACGCGCAGATTTTATACATTTTGTACATTATCGTACTCACATTTGATTTTAAACCAGAATACCGAGCCTTTTCCCTTTGTACTTCTTACTCCGTAGTCAAAGTTGTGAAGCTTAAGCACTGCCTTTACTATGGAAAGTCCCAGTCCTGTGCCGATTACCTCTCGCTTATGATTTTCACTGCGGTAATATTTGTCAAAGATAAGGTTTATCTTATCCTCTTCGATGCCGTCGCCTGTATCCTCGATTTCGATAAGAACCTCGTCCTTAAGATTTATCTGCCTTACATATACATTTCTGTCCTCGCCCGTATAGTTGATTGCGTTATTGATAAGATTATAGATTACCTGTTCGATTTTCAGTATATCGCATTTTACCATACGGCTTTCATCTGAGCTGAGGTGTATATGATAGCCTCTCTTTTCAGAGACTCCCTTATACCTCTGGATTATCTCTTCAAGCTCTTCTTTGATATCAATTTCCGAAACCTTAAGCTGTTCCTTACCGCTTTCAAGCTTTGAAAGGTCAAGAACATCGTTTACAAGCAGAGCAAGCCTGTCTGTTTCATCTATGATTATTTCAAGGTGCTCTCTTCGCTTTTCAGGCTTATCGCCCGAAAGGTCGCGTATCAGCTCGGCATAAGCCTTTACCATTGTAAGCGGAGTTCTCAGGTCGTGGGAAATATTCGCAATAAGGTCTCTCTGCATTGTATCGACCTTCAAAAGCTCTCTTTCCGCATAGTTAAGGGTATCCGCAAGCTTTTTTACCTCAAGATAGCCTTCTCCTCTAAATTCGGTTGAGAAATCTCCCTTAGCCAGCGACTGTGCCGATTCTGTTATTTTCGTAATGGGACGGGCAATTCGCTTTGATACGTAAAGTGATATCACAAACGCTATTACTATTAAAATCGCTGTGATTATCTTCAGCTGTCGCTTGATTATGGAAGCTGTTGAACCTACGGGAACAAGTGCTGAATTAACAAGCAGATATCCGTCGGGATAATCGTCTCCTCCGATTTCACAGCCGTACACCAGCATATCGTAGTTGCTTCGGGGATTTTTCACCTTATAGTAGATTACTCCCTCACTGCTTGATTTAATTCTCTGCCAGAATGTTGAAATGCTGTTGCCTCTGCCGTGAATAATACAATCGCCAAGCACCTCACAGGAGTAGATAGGTCTGCCGTATCTGTCGAGAATTTCAATACAAAGGTCGTTGTCAACGGCTGTTTCCTCGATATAGTCATAAAAAGCTCTTGATTCAAGCTCATCATAGGCTTTTTCGATGCTCTCTGAAGCCTGAGCCACATCGCTTACCTTCATACTTTCGTAAAAGTGCTCAAGAAAGAAAATCTGCGATACCCACAAAAGCACAAATACTATAACGGTAAAAGCCATAAAATACACCCATATCTTACGGCTCAGAGGCATCTGCGACATCTTTTCCGCTATTTTTTTACAGAACTTCAAACTTGTATCCCATTCCTCTCAGCGTTACAATGTATTTTCTGTATTCACCAAGACTGTTTCTCAGCATTTTTATATGTGTATCAACTGTTCTGTCATCGCCGAAAAAGTCATATCCCCACACCTCTTCAAGAAGCTTGTCTCTTGAAAGAGCTATGTTCTTGTTCTTTACAAGATAGAATAAAAGGTCGTACTCCTTAGGAGTCATTGACGCACGCTCGCCGTTTACGTAAACCTCTCTGCCCGAAATATTGACCTCTAAGCCCTCATACACATACTTATCCTGCTGAACAGCTCCGTTCTGGGCTGAGTTACGTTTTAAAACCGCCTTTACTCTCGCCATAAGCTCCTTGGGAGAAAAGGGCTTTACCACGTAATCGTCCACGCCTATCTCAAAGCCGAAAAGCTTATCGTACTCTTCGCCTCTTGCCGAAAGCATTATTACAGGGATATTCTTGCTCTTGCGTATTTCCTTGCAGGCTGAATATCCGTCAAGACGAGGCATCATCACGTCCATTATTATAATATCATAGTCGTTTTCACGGCATAAATTTACTGCTTCCATGCCGTTTGAAGCCTCTGTTACCTCATATTCCTCAAACTCGGCATACTCTCGTACAACCTTTCTGATATTAATCTCGTCGTCTACTATTAATATGTGTGCCATAAAGTAACCTCCGCTTTCATTTTTGTCTTTTATATTATACCATTATAATCCCCTAAAGTGTTGTTTCTGTGAAAGTTTTTTGTTATTTTACGTCAATTTAGGCAAATTTCACTTGATTTTATAAATTTACGATTGACTTTTTAGGGCATTTTTGCTATAATGTATGTATATTCTTTTGATTTGGAGGTGCACTGCTTTTGAATAACAGAAATTCTATCACTATCGCTTTTATTATGGCAGCTGCCACTTCTTTTGTCATTTTCTATGCTTATATTAAACCTGAACTGGCTTTTGCTATCCTTTCTGTTTTCCTCATTACTGTCACTATTCTCTGGATTGCTCTTGCTGTGTTCAAAATCGTCACAAACAGTAATCTCACTACCGTCGATATCAGCGAGATTACCTCTATTACCGAAAATCTCAATACCGAAATTATTATCTGGACCGATGATTGCTCCGCTGTATTTATGAACAAGCGTCTGCGTGACCTTCTTAATATCAACAGCACTGAATTCGACCATAAGGAGGTTCTCTGCAAGGTCTTCAATATCGACAGCGTTACCCCGGAAATCTGCGAGCGTCTCCACGAAAAACAGCACGATACACAGTTTGAATCAAGCACCGGCAAGACTACAAGTATTATCTGGAGTACTTCACTTTTCAAAAAGAACAAGAAAACTTCTCTTTATATAAGCACAGGCTTTAACCTTACGGAAATCAAAAGCCTTCAAAGTAACCTCAAAAGCGCTAACGACTGCTTCGCTCTTTCTATGGAGCTTTCGGAAATAGGCGTTCTTATGAGCCGTGATGACTCCCATTACTATGCTTCCCCAGAAATCACACGTATGCTCGGTCTTAAAAGCGATACCATCAGCTTTGATGAGTTCCGCTCATACGTTCACCCGAATGACCGTATCCATTATGACAGCTGTTTCAAATGGATGAACTCGGTAAAGCATACCGCAAGCGATGTGAAAAATCTCGAAATGAGAATGAAAACCGCTTCAGGCTCTTATCGCTGGTTCTCATACCGCTTTAAGGTTATTCAGGTCGCTGATAATACCTTCCCCGTTTTCGGCGGTGCTTTCCTTGATATCACTCACGACAGAGAAAAAGACCTTATTATTGAACGTCTTGCTTATCTGGACGAGGTTACTGAAATCTCCAACAGAAACAAGCTTCTCAAAACAGGTCAGGAAACATATGACTGCGGAAGAATGCTTGAGTATTCCTACTGGGTTATTGTTCTTGATATCGACCGCTTCCATATCGTTAATGATACCTGTGGTTATGATAACGGCAATAAGCTCCTTCGCGATTTCGCCCATATGCTCTATAAATATGTAAGTCCCGGCGGTCTTGCTGCGCGTATAAGCGGTGATAATTTCGCTCTCATTCTGCGCGATTACGGTGACAATGAGCTTCCTGCACGTACGTTTTCTGCTATTCAGGAAGACCTTTCAAGACTGGCTGTCAATGAGTATGCTTCACTTAACCTCAGCTGTTCTGCCGGTTATTCCCGTATGCCCGATGACGGTAACTCTTTCCTCGATATTCTCGAACACGCTGAATTTGCTCTTAAATCAAACAGCCGTCAGGGAAATATCTGTGCTTATGAGCACGGTATGCACGATTCTATTATCGGAAACTCTGAAATGGAAAAGGCTCTTTCAGACGCTATCGACAATAACGAGCTTCAGCTCTTCTATCAGCCTAAAATCAGCCTTTCTACAGGTAAAATCGTCGGTGTTGAGGCTCTTGTCCGCTGGATAAAACCTGACGGAACTATCGTTCAGCCCGGCTCCTTCGTTCCTATCGCTGAGGGCTCTCACCTTATCGGACGTATAAGCGAATTCGTGCTTAATGAAGCCTGCCGTCAGAATATGCTCTGGCAACGTATGGGATTCCCGCATATCGTTATGTCTATTAATTTCGCTTCCTCAGACTTCTATCAGAAGGACCTGAGAGATAAGGTTTTTGAGGCTCTTGCACGTTCAGGTCTTGAGGCGAAATGGCTTGAGGTAGAGCTTACTGAATCTCTCGCTCTTCGTGATATAGACTTCGCTGTTTCTCAGATGAACAGCCTCAGAGATCTTGGCGTCAAGCTGGCTATGGACGATTTCGGAACAGGCTACTCTTCACTGAGTTACCTTCAGATTCTGCCCATCACCCTCCTCAAGCTCGACAGATCCTTTATCACCGACATCGAAAGCGATAACATCGCTTACGAAATCGTTTCTGCTGTTATCAGAATCGCTAAGTCAAAGAAAATCGAAACTATTGCTGAGGGTATCGAAAACGAAACTCAGGCCGATATTCTCAGAAAGGCAGGCTGTGATTTCGCTCAGGGTTATCTTTACGGCAAACCTATGCCTCCTGAGGATATTCCCGCCTTTTTTGAAAAGAATAATAATCAGTATAAGTAATTTTGCTACTTTTTTCGCTACAGATTATGCGAAATTTTATAAACGGAGGTTTTACTATGAAACGAAGAATCGGTATTCTTACAAGTGGCGGAGACTGTCCCGGTCTTAACGCTACAATCAGAGGCGTGGCTAAGGCGTGCTACGAGAGATTCGGCGAGGATAACGTTGAAATTGTCGGAATCTCAAACGGCTACTACGGTCTTATCAATAATCTTTGCAAGGATATGGCTCCCTCTGCTTTTTCAGGTATTCTTACCCAGGGCGGTACTATTTTCGGAACTAAGCGCCAGCCATTCAAGATGATGCAGGTTATCGGCGATGATAACGTTGATAAGGTTAAGAATATGAAGGAAACTTATAAGAAGCAGAAGCTGGATTGTCTGCTTACTCTCGGAGGCAACGGTACTCACAAGACCTCAAAGCTTCTCTCAGACGAAGGTCTTAATGTTATCGGTCTTCCAAAAACTATCGATAATGACATCTTCGGTACTGATGTAACTTTCGGTTTCCATACTGCTGTTGATATCGCTACTGAGGCTATCGACCGACTCCATACTACTGCCGCAAGCCACTCAAGAATTCTCCTCTGTGAGATTATGGGCAATAAGGCTGGCTGGCTCACACTCAATGCAGGTCTTGCAGGTGGCGCAGATATTATCCTCATTCCCGAAATCCCTTATGATATCGATAAGGTTTGCGACGCTGTACTCCGCAGAACTGCTTCGGGAAAAACTTTCTCTATTGTTGCTGTTGCTGAGGGTTGCTTCGATGTTAATGAAGCCAAGATGAAGAAGAAAGAGCGTGCCGCTAAGCGTGCTGAGGCAGGTATGACTACTGCTACTAACAGAATTGCTGCTCAGATTCAGTCAAATACAGGCGTTGAAGCTCGTGTGTGCGTTCCCGGACATATGCTCAGAGGCGGTGCTCCCAGTGCTTATGACCGTGTTCTTGCTACTCAGTTCGGTGTTCACGCAGCTTATCTTATTGCTCAGGAAAAATACGGCAGAACTGTTGCTAAAATCGGCAATAAGATTACCTCCAACAAGCTTGCTGATATCGCTGGAAAGACAAAGTTTGTTGATACTGAAAATCATCTCGTTATTGCTGCTAAGGATATCGGCGTTTCATTCGGTGATTAATTTATTTTCAATGCTAAAAAGGGTACCGTACATCAAGTACGGTACCCTTTATTGTTTTGTCTTAATATTAAGCAGATTACTCTACTCAGCCAACACACTTCACCGACACATCGCTGATTTCGTATGTTCCAACTGCTCCGCCACAATCAAAGCATATTGACGCGTCAATACAATCACTGTTTGCTGTAAAGCTGAAGGTATATGTTTTCTCCTCGCCGTTTACTGTTACAGTCTCTTTTGCATACTGAGTATAGTCTCCGTAATTCTGCTGAACATGAACTGTCATTTCTGCTTCCGTATCAGCCTTTACTGTATAACTGCATTCATATTTCTTACCTGCGTTAAATACCATTCCCGAATAGAACACCTGATTTTCCCAGCTGTTATCGGGAAGTCCTGTAGTCTGAACAGTTACGCTGTTGACATCGTTCTGCGTCATTGAGCCGTTTCCGCCTGCGTCATAGAGACTCCAGCTACCTACCTCGTTAACAAGCTCTGTCTCATAATTTACCTCAGCAAGCACTACGTTTGTTATTGTGTATGTTCCTGAGCCTTTTCCGAAGTTGAAGCAAAGTCTCCAGTTGCTTGCCGTATCTGCGCTCATATAGAACAGATATGTGTATTTCTGAAGCTGTGGAGTCAGGGCTATTCCAGATGATGATGTTGCATTGGGCCATGAGTTTCCTACCTGATGATTTATGCAGTAGGCCAGTTCAGCTCCTGTTGTGGAGGAAGCTTCAAATGTAAGCTGATAGTACTTGCCGTTTTCAAGTGTGAACGCACCCGACTGCGACTGAATATCCCAGTCATTTACTCCCGTTTTGTTTACTGTGAGGTTAAAGGTGTCTCCCGAACCTGATTTATTTGCACTTCCATAGAAGCTCCAGCCCGAAGCATTATTCACCATATCATTTCCGGCTGTATAATCGTACTCAATTCCGAAGAATTTATCAAGGTACATTTTAGCTGTGTTGCGTCTGTCAACGAAATACTGCTTAAGCTGAGCAATCTCGGAATCACAGGTTATATTCACCCATTCCTGGTCAAATCTGATATTTGTATCGTTTATTGCCTCTCCCAGAACTGCGTTGTACTCGTCAACCTTCTCACCTACTTCAACAGGCGAGAAGTTCTCACGCATTATGTCTGTGTAGGATTTATAGAAGTCTTTTCTGAAATTGCTGTTGTTCATCAGATTTCCGAACAATGGTATGAAGTTATACGGTGCATCGTCATAGCACAGATTATTCAGCGAGTCAAAGCCCGCAAGAGTTCTTCCGTCGTCGTAATAGTCACTGCTGAAGTCAAGGTCGTACAGCATAAAGCGCCATTTTCCGTCGGCATAGCTGTTTGTTTCATCGGTTGTGTTTACTCTCCAGGCTATCCAGTTATTCATATATCCCGTTGCCCAGTCGGCGTTGTTTATATATGTTTCAATGGTGATATAGTCCATAAGGCTCTGGATATCAACCGTATCGCAAGCTCTCTGATAGTTTGCCTCTACCGTCATATCGGCAGTTGACGCCCAGTTAAGAAACTCCTGATACTCATCGGCAATAGCTGTATCGCCCTCGTCTATCTCGCCGTTTTTAAGGAAGGTTACGTTGTCTTTATCAATTCCGTAATGAGCCTCAACATAATCTGCGTCCTGTTTTTCACGGATATGATAGAATCCCCAAAACTCGCCGTCAATAAACACGATACAGTGCTCGCCCTCCTGAATGGCAACGGCTCTGTCAGCGCACAGTCTCTGTATGAGAATGTCTCTGAAACGTGTGAGTCCCTGTTCCGTACCGCCGTTTCTCAGAGTAACCTTATCGTACTCGTCTATGATCTTACCCTTTGAATTTGTAAGTCCCTCAATGAACTCATATCGCATTTTAGAGTCGCCGTACTCGCTTCTTGCATACAGACGGATACTCTTCTGTGCTGAGCCTGTTGACCAGTTGCCTGAAATTCTTGCTCCCACATCGCTTGTATATGCAAGCACTCCGTTTTCATAAACCTGAACATTTACCGGAATTTCATACTCTCTGCCACGCTTATTGTAGTTTGTGGGATTTTCAGAGGAGTTTTTATCAAGCGTCGGACTTACCTGTCCGCTTGCAAGCTTTTCGTAGTACTCGCTTCCTACCATATATATTCCCGTATCGGGATCAAAGAAGTTATCGCTGTCTGTTGAAAGGGATACTACCTTGAAATCATCATAGTACGACTTGTTCTTGCCTATGTAATATCCGTTTGTGATTACATTGCTGTATGTTCCGTCAGCTGTTTTGCACACCGCACGGATTATTATTCCCTTGTCTACATTGTACGAAGGAGCAGAGTAATCCTGTAAGGTGATATCTGTGATAGCACTGAGATTGTTTCTTTCGCTTGTGTTGTTATAGATGTTTATTCCGCCGTTATAAACCTTTGCTGTCTCCGATACAGCAGGATCACTTCCGTCGGTTGTATATAAAATTTCGTTGCCGTTTATATCGCTCAGCTCAAGAGTAAACTGCTCGTCATAGAAGCCTCCCTCAACAGAAAATACGGGAGCCTCTATCACATCAAGCTTTTCAGCTGTATTGTTGTTTGCTCCCGGAGTTGCTGAAAGCACACTGAAATTCTCAGAGCCGTTAAGGTATCTGCCGTATGTCAGATCTTCGCTGATTGCGGGAACCTCCACCGAATCAATATCTCCGCACACAGGACTTGTAAGGTAGATGGTTTCACCTGTGGCACTGATTTTGAATGAGGCATGGTACTCGCCCTCTGCCTGATTTACAGCGTCATCACAGCATATGATTATGTAGCTGTCTGAAGGTATAACCGTTCCTTCGGGGAAGGCAAACTTGAATCTGTTTTTGTTTCCGTCTGAAACGCCTACTCCGCTTAAATCAATCGCCTTGTCTGAGCTGTTGTAAACCTCTACCCAGTCGGGAGTTGCACCGAATGAGTCCTGATAACAGCCCTTATTTGATGTGCAGACCTCGTTAATTACAAGTCCCGCAAGACGGTCTGACTCGGCTATCCATTTTCTCAGCTCAACAAGGTCAAAGCTATCGATGACTCCATCACTGTTCATATCGGAATTCTGCCACTTATCTGCGTCAACAGTGCCTTTTCCCACAAGATAATCACGAAGCTTAACAAGGTCTGTGCGGTCTATTTCGCCGTCGCAGTTGACATCACCCGTAACTATATTCTCTGTAGCGGTAGTATCCGACGCACCGGTTGAGACAAACGGAACACTCTGCTGTGCAAGAAGCAGAAGCGCAGTAATTCCTGCTGTAATTTTTCCTTTCATATTTAATTTCCCCTCTCAAAAATTTATATAATTATATCATATATTTTCATATATTTCAATGTTTTTTGTGTGAATTTTCCTTTTCGTTGCAGTTTTTCCAGCTGTGACACAACAAAAAAGCTCCGAACAAGTCGGAGCTTTCTTCATTACTATTCTGTTTTATTCCATTCAACAAAGCCGTAGCTTTCAAGAATTCTGAAAAATTGTGCAAGACGTTCAAAGGTCGGATTGATTTTTTCTCCAAAGTGTTCTTCAAGCGGTTTGCCCATATCCATTATACTCATTTTTCCGTCTATCATCGGCCATACAAAGCTTCCGATTTCGTCAAGATGAATATGTGATACCCTGGGCTTTTTCAAAAGCTTCTGCATTATCCTGTTCATCAGACCTTTGTTTTCTATATCAAGAGTAACTTTTCCCTCTTCGTCTGTATTCCATTCTATCCACTCAGGACGCTTAGGGATTTTCTCAAGATAATTTTCATTTTTTTCCTGTCTGCGCTTCATTTTAAGGATTTCACTTTCCTCTCTTCTTCCAGACTGTGAACTTCAGAAGTGAAACAATTACAAGACCGAATACCACAAGGCTTCCGATGTTGCTTACTACCTCAGGAAGTCCAAGCAAGCCTGAAATGTCGATCTTAGAGCTTACGCCGAATACTGCAAGAAGTGCAAGTGCTATTCCCACAAGACCTTCACCGGCAATCATACCTGAGCAGAAGAGGATACCATCGTTTGTAACTTCCTTCTTCTTTTCTTCGTTTCCGCCGAACTTCATCTTGTCAAATACAAGTCTTACAATACCACCGATGAGGATACATGCGTTAAGCTGTACAGGCAGATATACACCGATTGCAAAAGGAAGTACGGGAATTCCGATTACCTCTACAAGAATTGCAATAAATACGCCTACAAATACAAGCTCCCAGGGAAGCTCTGCACTCATAACGCCTTCAACGATCATCTTCATAAGTGTTGCCTGAGGTGCTGCAAGCTCGTCTGAGCCAAAGCCCCATGCGTTATCGAGGAGGTATAATGTTCCGCCGATTGCAAGTGCTGATGCGATTACACCGATTACCTCGCCTATCTGCTGTTTCTTTGGTGTTGAGCCAAGAAGATATCCTGTCTTAAGATCCTGTGATGTATCGCCTGAAATTGCTGCTACGATACAGATGATTGAGCCGATTGCAATTGCTGCTGTCATACCCTCTGCGCCCTTCATTCCTGTTGCCTTGAGGATAAGTGTTGAAATAAGAAGTGTTGCAATTGCCATACCCGATACAGGGTTGTTACTGCTTCCTACAAGTCCTACCATTCTTGATGATACTGTTGCAAAGAAGAAACCGAATACTACAATGATAAGTGCACCGATAAAATTAACGGGGATTGCAGGAATAAGCCAGATTGCAATTGTAAGAACTGCGATTGCTCCAAGAACAACCTTCATGCTGAGATCCTGTGCTGTTCTTTCCTGTGAAGCTGCTACGCTGCCCTTGCCCATTCCCTTAAGAGCGTCTCTGAATGTACGTACAATAAGGGGAAGTGACTTGATAAGGCTGATAATACCGCCTGCTGCAAGAGCTCCGGCACCGATATAACGGATATATGTGCCCCAGATACCGCTTGCGCCGTCTGCTGCAAATACATCGCTGATTGTCTTTGATGCGTCATTGAACACTGCAGTGTCGCCGCCGAACATTACGATAAGCGGAATAAGTACAAGCCAGCTGAGTACACCGCCGGCAAACATATATGAAGAAATACGGAATCCGCAGATGTAGCCTACGCTCATTACAGCGGGATAAATCTGTGTTCCGATTTCACCTGCAAAGCCTTTTACGCGGAGTGAAACCTCGCCGGGAACTGCCTTGAGTCCGTCGATTATAAACTTGAATACTGCTGAGAAGCCCATACCTGCAAATACTGTGGAAGCGTTTGATCCGCCCTCTTCACCGGCAAGAAGAACCTCAGATC
>SVNM01000057.1 GCA_015066875.1 Ruminococcus sp. | reverse complement strand
AAACAGTAAGACGTCCGAAGCTTAAGATAATAACCGCAAGCATTATAGCTGTAGCTGTACTTGCGGGAACAACTACTGTTTTTGCAGATGAAATAAAATCGGTATTCTATAAGTTTTTCAATGATGACAGCATCATATCGGAAGAGATAATCGAAAACATTTTCGAGGACAGTGACGGTCACGTTGATTTTTCGGTAAGCAGAATTGTATCCGATAAAATCAATACCTACGCAATTGTAAAGTATACTGCTCTTGATGATGTGGGAGAAAAATGGCTCGACAACAGATTTGCCTCTTTCGACATCGCAGGAACTGCGGAAGAGATGCTTAACAGAGGCCTTTTTATCAAGCCCGATGACTCTACAGATGCTCATATCAGCTATATGTTCGGAATTGCCGATGAGGAAATAACCGATACTGCAGAGGAGAACTCCCGTGTGTTCAGAATAAGCTGTACTTCGGAAGATGTTGTGTTAAATTCGGACTGTGTTAAAATTGAATATGTAATGACTTCAGAGGAAATGCATTGCGCAATGCTTGACGTGTCAGAATCGGTTGAGCTTACTGATATAAAACTTGACAGCTCTTACGCCGCCGATAAGCTGTATATCCCTGCAGGCGTAAAGCTTTCGCCGCTCGGACTAATGATTTACGGCGAGAATAACGGATTGTATGAGACTTCGGAAGACGGAAGCTCTATGTGGAGCAATTCAGATGAAAAGCTGGATTCCGTAAAAATCATAAGAAAAGACAGCTCGGCTGTAGAATACAATGCCTACCTGTCGCTTTGCGCTGTGAACGGCGAAGGAAAGGAATACGATACAGTAATATTCTCCACATTTTTCAAAGAGCCGACAGACATTGAAGCTATTGCTGGTGTTGAAATCAACGGAGTGTTTTATAAGTTCTGACACTCAGATATATTATAAAGGTGCGTAACGTCATGCTTCGTTACGCACCTGTTCTTTAATTCCTTATAAGTGCTGTATATTCTTCAAGAGTGATTTTGCCGTTAAAAGCTTTTCGTTATACATCAATGGCTTTCTTAGATTTGTGTTAACTTTATCCTTTAAAAAGATTGGATATTGTTATTTGATAAAGTTTGTGATATAATTGAGAAAAATAAACTCGAACTTGTTTTACCGAATATTCCTATGTCTACAGAACAGGCAAAGATGATTCGAGATTTTATAAATAAATATGGAATATCAATTGTACAAGTTAAAATATGAAGTATTGGAGTGGCAAATGAAAAACTTAATTAGTTATTTTGATATTCCCGTAATAATACTGATAATATATCTAGCTGTATTGAAATGGAAAAAACAAAATTTATATTACAAAGAGCGCAAAGAACAACTTGAAATTAATGAATTAAAAGGAATATTTTATACAAATGAGTCTAACTCATTAAGGATATCAGACCGATACACTAAAGCTATTCTTTTACTTATAATTGTATGTGGAATATTAGCTATTTGTTTGCGGTTAAATGGTAGTATGCCAAATATATTTTAAATTATAAAATCGTTAATCATTCACAAATTTAAACGATTAACGTGAATTCAACATCAGAAAAAATTGTGCGCTTCCACATTTCACATTGCGACAGCATGAAGTTGTTGTTGCGTATTTTCCTGATGTTACGAATGGCAACAATTTATTTTCTAAGAAAATTCCATAATTTAATTTTCCCCTTGGTGAATCTTGAATTCGCCAAGGGATTCCTTTTATTCTCTGCTATTATTCTGTTGTCTTCTAGTTATCTGATATAAGGTGTGTAAAGGAGCACATAGCAAAAGTAAAAAGAACAATACATTAAATGGGTACGTAGTGTCTCAATCAGGTGCTGTTGACAAAGTTAGTTTTCAGAAAAATATGCTGAGTATCAGCTTCCTGTGGACATAGTTGTTCTTCAGGTCAAACAGAAGTTTGCCACATTAAGATTTTACTATGAATATGAGGACGCTCCCTGCAAGTTACAAGCCCTGGATTTTATAGGTAGCGGAAGTAGTATAAGACTTAATCCCCGACATTCAGAAGAAGATCCGAAACAACGCCTGCGTGATGAGATAACGGGGATTGTCCGCAAGTATGAGAAGAAAAGTGCTTCGGTCTGCGAAATATGCGGTGCGGATAATGCCGAGCGCAGAAATATGTCGAGGTACTATGTGCGAACTGTTTGCGGTAAATGCTATGATGCTCATATACGCAAGCAGGCAGAGACAACTGAAAAACAAAAGAATGATATAAAGGAATATCCGGAATAAAAATACAGATTCCGGGGCAACCGATTATAATAATTTTTTTCATATCCGCCTGACTATAAATTCTGAATTGTTATTGTGTTCATTATACCGCATCATTCCCGTAAACTCAATACAAGAAAGGCAGTGCGTAACGAATTGAAACAATAGGAACAGTAAAGCCGTACTCGTATTAACGGGTACGGCATTAATTATAAATTATTGCTAAGAATGAAATCACAGGCACAGAGCAGTTTCCAGCGCGATATACAATTTACCGAGATTGTGATTTGCTTCGTAAAGGCCATCGACCTCGTATCCACCTGACTCCAGCACATCGCCTGCTTCAAGAAAATCATAAAGCTCAAGGCCATAGAAATCACACATGGCCTGAACTCCTGCCAGCTCCATTTCAACGGCAATACAGCCTTCTGCCTTGCGCTTTTCAACAAGCCCAACAGTTTCTCTTATCATAGAATCGGTTGTCCAGACCTTACCTGAAACGTAGGGTATGTTCAGCTTATCGAAAACAGCGGAAAGTCTACTGCTGTTTTTTATTTTTATATAGTCAGCGGGCTCGGCATAGTAATAAGAACAACCTTCTCCGCGATAGCTTTCTGTGGGAACAATAAATCTTCCTTCTGTTTTTTCTCTGTCAAGGCTTCCGCATGAGCCGAACATAATAAACTTAGTAGCACCTGTCTGCCAATGAGCTTCGTAGCAGAAAGCAGAAGCAAGAGCCGAGCCGATTCCTGTCAGATAGAAAGCGATATCTCTGCCCTTGTAATTCATTTTATAGATAGTGATATTTCCGTTGCATGAGCTCATAAGCCCTATTTTTTCACATTCATAAGTTTCAAGCAGATGATTATGTATATCAATGGAAAAGATAATAAGGCAAATATCTGTAATATGCTTAGGCTCGCCGTAAAAATCCTTAAGGCTGATAACAGGGTCTGTTTTGATGTCATAGCAATCTGTAATCATAATAACTCCTTATTTGAATATTCATTGTCAGCTTCATTTTACCACACCGATTACTAAATTTCAATACCTCAGGCAAGAGGTGTGGTAAGTTGTGGCAGAAAAAACAGTAAAGCCGTACTCGCATTAACGGATATGGCTTAAAGAAAACGGTTTTGAAAAACGGGATTATCAACCGCCCGGCTGACAAGCATCGTACACATTATAGACGATACCGTTTTCATCATATTCGATATAGTAATAATGCTTCAGATGGTCGGGCATAACCGGTCCGTTATCGGTGTAAATATAATAAGCTACACAGCCCTTCTGATTATCTGTAACTTTTCCCAGATCAAATTGGCCGTACTTGTCCTCAACAGTATAAATACTGCTCTGCAAAACAGACCAATCATTGTATTTGCAGTATGTAGAGTGAGAGAGTGAATACAAAACAGTTGCTGTAAGCAAAACAGCATTGATACCGATTGAAATGCCTATAGCTTTAGCTTTTCGCTTTCTGATTTTTGGTATCATAATCATAATTACGCAAGAGAGAAATCCAACTGTTAATAATGATAACACAGCTAATATAATAATATCAAAATACCATTGATTCACCCGGCAGTCACTCCTTTGTTTTTATCTGTCTGATTTTATTCATTTTACCACACCGATTATGAAAATTCAATTCCTCAGGTAAGAGGCAGAGCCACAGTTTCCGCGAATTACAGGTGGGGAAGGAGACGTGCTTCTGCATTGCTATTCATTTTCAGAGGAAAGCAGTTTCACTCTCATAGCGCACAAATCGAAAACGTCAAGCACACCGTCACTGCAAAGGTCGGCGGACAGCGGATCATTCAGCTGAGTGCTGTCAGAGTCAAGAAGCCACTTGCTCAGCAGTACAAGATCGGCGATATTCATCACTCCGTCAGCGTTGACATCTCCGTCTGCGTGAGTATTTCCGTTATATTCATCATATGAGTAAAAATCTGCGCCGAGCTCATTGATATCAGTGCTGAGCTCTGAAAGACGAGTCACACTTTCACCGTCATAGAAGAAAAGGTCGTAACTGCCTTCAGCGGTACTGCTGAAAATCATTGTGTTGTCATCAATGAGACAGGCATCTGAGCAGTCGTAATCCGCACAGTTGAAGGGAAGGGGAGTAACACTTTCCCCGTCAAAGCACATAATCCTGTCGCAGTGATTATCGGAAGAGGTCCAGGCTGTAAAGTAGAGCATACTGTCCATTACAACAGGATAATAAGCGTTGATACCGCTTTGATTGTATATGGTTTCCGTTGTTTTTGTTTCCGTATCAAGACAGTGTATCGAGCCGATTGAGTCATTGTACAGCGCATAGTAAACGGACTTTCCATCGGAAGAAAAACAGGGCATAGCCTCTTCCTCATGAGTATCTGTAAGCATAGTTATATCGCCTGTTTCAACATTGATAACCGCAAGGTCGTAAACGAAATTATCAGTGCTGTTGCTCCAGTAACCGCGCTTGAAAACGATATTTCTGCCATCGGGCGAGAATTTAGGGTCCTCGTTGCGAAAACCGCTGTTTTGTGTAAGATTTGTGATTTTGCCGTTATCACAGAGGAAAATATCCCATTCGTCAGCCTTTTCATCAATTGCCATAAAGGTAAACTGAAAGGGTGAAGCACCGAAATGTCCGTTCATAGCGTGGATAAAGTCTCCCTCAACAGTCTGTACCGCTCCGTCGGGAGAGCGCAGATACAGCTTGCTGTCGAGGGCAGAGTAGTTGCTGTAATTATGCCACAACAGCCAGCCCTGTGGCAGTGTGCTGTTTTCCGCAGTGACTGCATTGACTGATGATGCGTACAAGAGTGCCGATGTCACACTAACGGACGCAAGAAATGTGATAAACGTACGCTTGTTCATAATTTCACCCCTCTGACTGCTGTATAATCTGAAAGCAGACCTGTTTAACCTCATTATACCACAATGCCTTTGAAAACTCAACACAATTATGCTCAGCAAGGGGCGAACGTAGCCTTGTGCAAAGGGCAGACTGCTTTTCTGACACAGGCATTTGGAAAAATGTGCAATAAAGTGCGGATAAATGGTGCATAGCAAACATTCGCTATCAATTAAATCGCCAAAATAAGAAATTAAATAGTGCAATGTGCCAAAATTCAACTGTTTATTTTATTTTAACTTGACAAAGGCAAGGCTTGTGTACTATAATTTATAATGTATGATGTAATATGCGATAACTAAAAGTATATCACGGTAAACAACTGAATTGCAGTGTCGTTTCACACGGGAGGAACATTGAAAAAAAGGATTATAATGCTGATATTTTCGGTGTATCTGTTTGCGGTTCTGTGGATCACGCTCATAGACAGAGAGTCCGGCAGACAACGTGCAATGCTTACGCCTTTCTGGGAACTTGCAAGTGTTCTCAAAGGTCAGGAGCGTGGTTTTTATATCAGACAGATAGCAGGTAATCTGGCAATGCTGATGCCGATGGGCTTTATGATGCCGATTATCGTAAAGAAAGATATCAGAATAGTTACAGCAACAGCGTTTATGTTCTCGCTGGCAATAGAAATAACACAGTATGTCACCGGCAGAGGACTTATGGAGTTTGATGACCTGTTTCATAATACCATAGGCGCTGTTATGGGATATGCTTTATATAAATATATAGTAGAGAAGGGTTTTGGAAATGAAGAAGTTTGAGAAGAAGGTCTGGCTTGCTACACCCACAATGCACGGAGATGAGCTTAAATACGTTACAGAGGCTTACGAGACAAACTGGATGTCAACAGTAGGCCAGAATATCAATGAGGTTGAAAGACTTACAGCAGAATATGCGGGCTGTAAGTATGCAGTCGCACTTTCCTGCGGTACTGCATCACTGCACCTTGCTACCAAGTTGGCAGGTGAGCAATTATATGGAATGCCAAAGCCCCACCAAGGGAGTCTCTATGGACATAAGGTTTTTTGTTCAGATGTGACGTTTGATGCAACAGTTAATCCTATTGCATACGAAAATGGTGAGGCTGTCTTTATTGATACGGAAAGAGATACATGGAATATGGACCCCGTTGCTCTTGAAAAAGCCTTTGAGCTTTATCCTGATGTAAAGCTTGTGGTGCTTGTTCATCTTTACGGAGTTCCCGCTAAATTCGACGAAATCAAGGCTATATGCGATAAGCACGGCGCTCTTATCATTGAGGACGCAGCAGAGTCCTTCGGAGCTACATATAAGGGAAAAGAAACAGGAAATCTGGGCGATTTCAATGCGATATCCTTCAACGGAAATAAGATCATCACAGGAAGCTCAGGCGGAATGTTCCTCACAAACAGCAGGGAAGACGCTGAAAAGGTGAGAAAATGGTCTACACAGAGCCGTGAAGCTGCGCCCTGGTATCAGCATGAGGAGGTAGGCTACAACTACCGTATGTCAAATGTCATTGCGGGCGTTGTAAGAGGTCAGCTTCCTTACCTTGATGAGCATATCGCTCAGAAAAAGGCAATCTATATGAGATATAAGGAAGGCTTCAAGGACCTTCCCGTGATTATGAATCCATATGACGAGGAAAACAGCGAGCCTAACTTCTGGCTTTCATGTATGCTTATCAACGAAGACGCTATGTGCAAACAGGTGCGCGATGGTCAGAAGGCTCTTTATATTCCCGAAAAGGGCAAGAGCTGTCCTACTGAAATTCTTGAAAAGCTTAACGAGATAAACGCAGAGGGACGACCCGTGTGGAAGCCTATGCACGCTCAGCCTATCTACAGAATGAACCCATTTGTAACTGCAAAGGGCAACGGTAGAGCTAAAACAAATGCCTATATCGAGGGAAGCTTTGAAGATGTGGGAATGGACCTCTTCAACAGAGGACTCTGTCTGCCTTCGGATAATAAAATGACACCCGAAGAGCAGGATTATATTATTGAAGTAATCAGGGGATGTTTTGAGTGAAATTGATATACAGCTTTGTAAAACGTTTTTTTGACATATTTTTATGTGCATCTGCACTGTTGGTGCTCAGCCCGTTCTTTTTAATTGCAGCAATCGGTGTAAAGGTATCAAGTTCCGGACCTGTTTTCTATCGTTCAGACAGAGTAGGAAAAAACGGTGTGCCTTTCCACTTCTACAAGTTCAGATCAATGCACGAAACAGAAAACAACAAGCATATGTGTGTTGCAGATGCTGAAAGACTCTTTCCCTTCGGAAAGTTTATCAGAAAGACAAAGATTGATGAGCTTCCTCAGCTTCTCAACGTAATAAAAGGCGATATGTCAATTGTAGGACCCCGTCCTATGACAATGGCAAGCAAGATGTACACAGGCGAATTCGAAAGAGTAAGAGCGGTAAGACCCGGCCTTACAAGCGCAGCAAGCCTTTATGATTATATTGTCGGTGATACATATACAGATAATGACGCTTACAAAAGAGAGGTCTATCCCATAAAACAGAAGCTTGAGCTTTACTATGTGGATAACATCTCATTTACATATGATGTCAGCCTGATATTCAGAACAATTTATCTGATAGTTGCAGTAGCACTCGGCAAAAAGAATTTCAAGGAAATTCCCGAGCTTGCAAAAATCAGAGCATCAGAAAACAAACAGGAGGTAGTTCTTAATGAACTTTAATGGTATTAAGGTTTTACTTACAGATGGTGGCGGACGCCAGACACTTACAATTCTTCACGGTCTTAAGGAAATAGGCTGTCATGTAACAGTACTCTGCTCAACAAAGCTTGATGTATGCTATAATTCAAAGCTTCCCGATGCAAGAATTCTCGATTACGATGCAGCAGGCTCGCACGATGGTTTTGAAGAATTCATTATGAAGGTTCTTAAGGAAGGCAATTTTGATGTACTTCTTCCTGTAGCTGAAATCACAACAAATAAGGTTACTCTGCATGAGGACGAGATAAAGCAGTATGTAAAGATTGCCTGTGCGCCCAGATCTGCGTATATCCAGGCTTTCAACAAGCAGAGAACATTCGAAAAGGCTCTTGAGATAGGCATTCCATGCCCTTATACAAGACGTGAAAGCCAGACTGTTGAGGATTACCTCAGCAAAGCAAAATTCCCCGTGATCATCAAGCCCAGACAGGGACTTGGTTCAATCGGATTCCATAAATTCGAAACAAGAGAAGAATTTGACAAGGCTCTTGCGGAAAAGACATTCAACCCCGATGAGTACGTAATTCAGGAGTTTGTAAAGTTCGATAAGAGAATCGGTACATACATCTTTATGGATCAGAATTGCAAAACCTGCGCTTCAATGGCACAGGAGGTTCTCAGATGGTATCCTATCGATGCGGGAACTGCCGTTCTTACACGTTCAATCGACGCTCCTGACGCTATCCGCTACTCACGTGAGCTTCTTAAGGCTCTTGAATGGCACGGCTTTGCAAATGTGGGCTTTATGATAGATAAGGAAACAGGCGAGGCAAAACTTCTTGAAATCAACGGAAGAATCTCTGCGGGCGTAAAGCTCAGCTGGTTCTGCGGAATCAATATAGCAAAACAGCTTATGGAAATGGCGTATGACCAGGAAGTAACAGAGTATCCCGACAATAAAAAATTCGGACTTATGGCAAGACACAGCCATGCAGATATATCGTGGTTCTTTAAGTCAAAGGAAAGATTTTCCTGCAAGCCTTCATGGTTCAGCTGGAAGAATACAACAGACCTTGTTTACTGGAAAGGCGATATGAAGCCTTATTTCACATATACACTTCAGAAAATATTCAGATACAAAGAAGATATAAGCAAGAGAAAACACTGATCAGGGGGAAAAAATGAAAGTATTGGTATATGCGCCTCATAATGATGATGAGGTTCTTGGCGTCGGCGGAACAATGGCTAAACACATAGCAAACGGCGATGAGGTTTATGTATGCGAGGTTACAGCTTCGCTTGTTGAAAGCAGAAAACAGCTTATGCAGGACGAGGCACGAAAGGTTCATAAGTATCTTGGCGTTAAAGAGACTATTTTTCTCAATTTTCCCACTGTTGAGCTTCCCCATGTGGAAACAAGAAAGTTCAACAATGCCGTTACAGAGGTTGTAACACGTATTCAGCCCGATATAGTATATATTCCCTTCAGCGGAGATATGCACAGAGACCATGCCATTGTCGCAGAGGCTGTTATGGTTGCTGTAAGACCTATATCTGCACCATATGTAAAAACTGTGCTTGCATATGAAACACTTTCGGAAACAGGCTGGCACTATCCATCAGCAGATAAGGCGTTTATCCCTAACGTATTCATTGATATCACAGGCTTTATCGATAACAAGACTACTGCTATGGAGATGTATGAGGCTCAGCTTAAGGAGGATCCACATCCCAGATCAGCAGAGGGAATCCGTGCCCTTGCCAAGTTCAGAGGCGGTACAATAGGCGTTTCATATGCGGAAGCATTTATGTGTATCAGATACAGAGACTGATTTATCGGATTTTCATATAACAAATAACAAGGAGAAATTGAATGAATAATCCTTTTTACAGCATAATTATTCCGATATATAATGTTGCTACGGAATATTTTGAGGAGTGTCTGGATAGTATTCTTAACCAGACAATGGGAGATTTTGAACTTATACTTGTAGATGACGGAAGCCGTCAGGAATGTGCGGAAATGTGCGACGAATATGCCGGCAAAGATAAAAGAATAAAGGTGATACATCAGGAAAATCAGGGTGTATCATCTGCAAGAAATAACGGAATTAAAAATGCCTGTGCCGATTGGATAATGTTTGTAGACGCTGATGACTGGCTTGAGATTGATTCACTTGAAAGACTCAGCAAGCGTGTTGATGAAAAATATGACATTCTTATGTTCCGCTGTATCCGTGAATCAGCTGATAAGAGCAAGGTTATGGATTACGGTATCGAAACAGAGCATTTCTACGATCTGACACAGTTTGAAAGCAAGGAATTTATGTACCGCAGAGTGATGCGTGTTCCCAATGCACAGAAGCAGAGAACAGAACCTATGTATTATTCGTGGGATAAGGTTTACAGCCGAAGATTTCTTACTGAAAACTGTCTTCAGTATCCTGTGGGACTTGCCAAAAGCGAGGATAAGGTGTTTATAGCCTGGTGCCTTGAAAAAGCAAAGGGCTTCTATCATATAGATGACGCTCTGTATCATTACAGAATGAACGATGAAAGCGTGTGCCATCGCTATTCGGCAAATATGGACAAACAGCGTATGATGCTTGCAGAAAGACTTGCTCCCATAGCAGAAAGAATGGACGCAGAGCTTGGAAAATTATCTGCAAATTCATCATACCACAACATCTCATACGATTATATGCGTTTTATTTTCGGTATGATAACCGATGTTCTCTATCTTAAATTCTATCACAAGGATAATCCGGATAAGAAGAACCGTCGACGTGACGCTCTGAAGTTTATTCGCACATCACCTTTTAAGGATTCGATAAAAGAGGTATCCTACGGCGAGTTATCATCAAGAGCAAAACTCAAAAAACTGTTGCTGAGTATGAATATGGTAACAACATTCTGTGTGCTCAGCCAGAAATACAGAAAAATGTAATATATATGTGCAGGGGTGAAAATCCCGGAATAAATATTAAGGTGTAAATAAATGATAGGATATTCGCTGATTCTTGCTGTTGGTATATTCGGCAACAGCATAATCGATACAATAAACTCGTCGAAGCAGAAAAAGAAGCTTTTTATGTTTGTCATGTGGGGTATGCTGATTCTTTTTGCAATCCTCAGAGGATATGAAGTGGGAATCGATTACTCTAACCGAGTGCGTTCCTTCAACTATTTATTCAGTCTGCCTTTTTCTCAGCTTATGGAATTTACCGAGACAGAAAGCGAAGGACAGTATCTTTACACAGTATTTGTATGGGGAATAGGACAGATAATTCCAAGTGCGTGGCTGGCAAACTCGGTTATGGATATATTTGTTCTTTCTGTATTCGGGTGGTTTATATACAGATATTCCAACAATGTGGCATTTTCTTCAGTAATGTTTACGGCATTTGCACTTACATCGGAAGTAAATATAACCCGTCAGTATGTAGCAGGTGCGTTTTTCCTTATAGCGCTTCACTTTTTTATACAGAATAAGCTCGTTAAAGCTGTACTTCTTATTTTTATAGCATCACTGGCACACAGCAGTGCTATAATACTTATGGCGTTCGTTGTGCTGAAGATAATAGGTTTTAACTTCAGCAAAGCAAAAATGTGGCTTTATCTGGCAGGTTCGCTGGCAATGTTTGTGCTGTTTGACCTTGTGATAGGCGTCTTTATCAGCGTGTTTCCGCAGTATGCCTATGCGACAGGCGACTGGGCAATGGGTTCATCGGGATTTTCGGTAATATGGCTTGGTATTTATAGTATGATTTTCTGCGGAGCATACTTCACTCTTACAAAAGAACCAAACAGACTTGTAAAAAAAGAAAACAAGATAGAACAAAACAGACTTGGAATAATAATCATAGGCTTCATTCTTTATGCAGTAGTATCGCTCTTGAGATCGAAGATGTGGTTTGTATCAAGAATGATCACATACTTCATATACGGCTATTGTATGATAGTACCTGAAGTAATCGAGAGACTTCTGCTTGATAAGTATATAAGATATATAATATCAATGGTTATGTGTATCCTGTTTGCAGGCTGGGGATTGCTCCTGTTTATGCAGGACGCTCATGGATTACTGCCGTATACCTTTATCTGGGAGTCAATCTGACTGCATACGGCAATGAATTGAATTAGGAGAAAACTTTTATGAGTAATCAGGAAGTAAAGGTAAGTATACTGTGTCTTGCCTTTAATCATGAAAAATATATCAGAGAAACACTTGAAAGCTTTGTGTCACAGAAATGTGATTTCAGATATGAGGTTCTTGTTCACGACGATGCCTCTACAGATTCAACAGCAGAAATAATATCGGAATATGCGGAGAAATATCCCGATATAATAAGACCTGTCTTACAGAAGGAAAATCAGCATTCGCAGAGAATACCTATCTGGAAAACACACGTTGTACCGCTTATAAGAGGTAAGTATGTGGCAATGTGCGAAGGCGATGATTACTGGACAGATCCGCTGAAACTGCAGAAGCAGTATGACATACTGGAAAAGAATCCCGATTGCTCTATGTGCGTGCACAAGGTAAACGATGTTAATGAGGACGGAACTCCCACAGAGCTTTTCCGCCCGGCAAAAGATCTTGCTGAGGGCAAAATCGATACGGCAGGCTTTCTTAAAATCCAGACAAAATATCCTTTTCAGACAACAAGCTTTTTTATGAGAGCTGATATCTGGATTGAATATATAAATAATCCGCCTCAGTTCAGACTTGTGGCTGATGTAGGCGATGAACCTATGCTTCTCAATATGGTTGCAAAGGGAAATATATACTATCTTCCCGAATGTATGTCGGCATACCGTAAATTCAGCATAGGAAGCTGGTCAGCAAAAACAAAGAAAAACAGCGAAAAGCACCTTATCCATACAAGAAAAATGTACGAAATGATGAGTGCTTACAATGAATATACAGGTAATAAATACGACTGTAACCTTGCGATTTACAGATGCAGGGTTCTGTGGCTTGAAAAGGACTTCAAACAGCTTGTGAAAAAAGAAAATGCCGAGGGTATGAAGGAGTTTTCCAAGGGCAAAAGAATGTATATCCGTATATGTGCGGTTTTACCGTTTGTACATAAAATCAGAACGAAAATCCGTACACTGATCAAAGGAGTAAAAAATGGCGCGTAATACAATAGCAAAAGGTGTAATATGGAAGTTTCTTGAACGTTTTGGCTGTCTTGGTGTACAGTTTGTTCTTCAGATAGTTCTCGGAAGAATACTGGGACCTGCTCTTTATGGTGAATTATCGTTTATGATCATATTCACAACCCTTGCCAATGTTTTTGTTCAGAAGGGCTTTAATACTGCACTTATTCAGAATAAAGACGTTGATGAAGAAGACTATTCATCAGTATTCTGGGTAAGTATGGCAATAGCTCTGGGCTTTTACATCGCAATATTTGCAGGTGCGCCGTTTATTTCCGATTACTTCAAAATGCCACATATAGTTACGCCCTTCAGAGTGCTTGCGCTGATGCTTTTCCCCGGTGCGTTCAACTCAATACAGATAGCTAAAATCAGCAGACATATGGACTTCAAAAAGCTGTTTTTCAGCCACGTGGGAGCAATTCTTATTTCAGGTTTCCTGGGAGTTTACATTGCTGTAAACGGAGGCGGACTCTGGGCGCTTGTGGTACAGAGCCTTTCGAATATAACAATTACCTGTATAATGATGATTTTCGTTGTAAAGGTGAGAATAAAAAGAGTCTGCAATATGGAAAGAATCAAGGTGCTGTTCAATTTCGGCTGGAAGGTTCTTGTTTCAAGTCTCATAGATACACTTTACCAGGACCTGAGAAGCCTTGTAATCGGAAGAAAGTACGACAGTGCGACTCTTGGATACTATAACAAGGGAAAGCATTTTCCACAGTTTATCAATAATGCGGTAAACGGAACGCT
>SVNM01000107.1 GCA_015066875.1 Ruminococcus sp. | reverse complement strand
AACCGAGTGACCTAACGCACCTGAAACCGCAGCAGCGTCGACGCCCTCATTGATCAGAGCCGAGGCATAAAAGTGCCGCATACTGTGAATGTCACAGAAACGGAAATTGTTTTCCTTGCAGAACTCCGTAAACCAGAAATATGGTGTATTGTTGTTCATAGGTCGTCCGTCATACTTTACAAACAGCCTGTCATAATCAATCCACTTACTTCCCAGCTTTATCTTTTCTTCGTCCTGTTCGGATTTGTACTCTTTGAGCAAATCCATTACCATAGGCGGAAATTTTAAGGAACGCTGGGATTTTTTCGTTTTCGTGGTATCCGTATAAATACCCTTGTCAGCGGTGTAATTCGACGTCCTACGAACGCTTATTACATTATGCTCCCAGTCAATGTCCTTCCACTCCAAGCCGAGAAGTTCGCCACGTCTGAAACCGCTGTAAATTGCAAGTGTAAAGAATGTGCGGTATTTCAGCGGAGCAGTTTTCAAGAGCCTGAACAGTTTCTCGATTTCCTCAAGAGTGTAGATTTCCTTTTCTTTCTTTTCGCCCTTTGGAACAGTAACCTTTCTGCACGGATTTTCTGACAGCATATCCATCTTAAACGCATAGCTGAATACGTCCGAAATGAAGCTCAGATGATGAATTGCTGTCTTTCTTGATAAAGGCTTTCCAGTTTTCATACTCTTGCCGTTAAGAGCAAGTTCGTTGATAAATTGCTGAACGTGCCTGCCTGTGATTTTGTCCAGCCTTAAATGTCCGATTGCAGGATATACACGCTGTGAAAGTTGTCGCATACGTTCATACGAAGTGTGGCGAAGATTAAGTTTCGCATATTCTTCAAACCACTGTTCCGCAAAGGTTTCAAACTTAACGTTTGCTGTAATCTGACCTTTCAGACATTTTTCCTCAAACAGCATAGCCTGCTTCTGAACTTCCTTTTCAGCTTGCCGAGCCGTCATATTCGGCTCAGGCTTCCAAGTGGTTGTCTGAATAACCTGATTACCGCTTGTATCGTAGCCGCAGCTTACTCTTATCTGATATGTATTTCCACGCTTTCTTATTGTTGCCATAATTGAATACCTCCATAGTCTGGGACAATTCATTTATGACTACCTCTACACCTCAATTATATCACTTTCGCGTTGTAAAGTCAAGAAGTGCAAAGGCACGCCATAAAAAATTATCTTGATTTATGCTTAACAACAGGCTTCAGGAACTCCTCCAGCTTTTCTTTAAGACTGTGATTTCTGATAAATTCCATAACCTTGTCGAATTTTTCTTGCAGAGCTTTCAACAAAGATTTGGTCTGGGTGAGTTCTTTTTCCTTGTTCTCGATACATTTTTCAAGCTGATACCGTTCCTGTTTTAAACACATCACATCATTTGTCAATATATGCAGCTGCGAGGAAATAACTTCATTTTCCTTTTTTAGTTTCTCGTTCTCCTTTGCAAAATCAATATCATCTGCAACAGTTTCATAAAACCTGCCATATTCATATTCCAGCTGATGAAGTTGCCCCGATAGGTTGTCCCTCTCTGATTTAAGCTTCTCATTCTCATTTCTCAAAGAAAGACACTCCGCTTTAAGTTGGACATTTTCCGTTTCTGCATTTTTCGTCCCCACATAATTCTTCGCCGCAACGGAGAGCATTTCAAAATCGTCCTTTTTGATTGCTACTGTGTTCAGCGGAAGATTTGCGGTTTTGATTTCCTCGATATTCTTAATCTCTGCAAGCTGCTCTGTTGTTGCGGCAAGCTGTTCCTCCGTCTTTTTTAGCTTGTATTCAGCAACAGACAAATGCTCGGCGGTACTTCCTTTTTCGCCACGCTCCAAGTCGTATCCACGGGAGGTGATGAAATCATAGTATTCATCTTGCAGACGGGAATAGCTGTCCCTCCCTTTCCAGAACTCTGAGCAGTTAATTCTCTTGCAAGGGTTGCCCTTTCTATCCTTGCCGTTGATGACGGGAATAAAAGCAACGTGCATATGAGGAGTGGCTTCGTCCATATGCACCACAGCAGAGAGGATGTATTGCTCGCCGCCAACCTTTGCCGTTACAAAATCGTAAGCGTCCTCAAAGAATCGCCGTGTTCTCTCTTTGCCGAGCCTGTCGAAAAAATCTTTATCCGATGTAATTACAAACTCACAGAGAATGGTGCTTTGCTTCTCGCCGTGCAGACGTAAGTTGCCTTTCAACTCCTGTCGGGTGCGTATCCTCTCAAATTCCTGCTGATAGGTTTCAGCTTGGATTTTCTTGAGGTGATAATTTTCAGATGTGCGTGACAGGTCAATATCCTTGTTGCTGTAATTATGATTGAGCCGTTCGTTGTGACGTTCAAGGAGGGGTACGGCATTCATCTTGTGATTTTCATTTCTGATAATTGCGTAGCTCAACGTTTTTACACTCCTTTTCTGTTCGGGAATCTTTCAGGGGCAAATCTATTCATCGGAATAGTTCTAACCCACTAGGACTATTTTGCAGGCAAATAGTCCGTGGGCAAGCAGTTCCTCTTGACCCCTCTTAAAAG
>SVNM01000056.1 GCA_015066875.1 Ruminococcus sp. | reverse complement strand
ATTGAGGGAAACCCTTTTGAAAAAGGGTTATCCCTCAAACTCCTTTCCTAAAACTTTCAAGTTTTAATTTAAGCCCCATAGGGTACACACAACAAGTAAAGAAGAAATCCAAGTATTTCTCTGTGTGCACCCTATGGGGCTTAAATTAGACTCAAAAGTCTTTGTAGGGGGTATGGTGGGAAACTTTCTTCAGAAAGGTTCCCCCACTAAATACGCATAATGCTTCCGTATAGACAGTACCCTTAACGGTACCCTCTTTTACTTTGTATTATCTTACTGCACGTTCTTTTTACGGCAGATTACTCCACAGAATTCAATTCCGATATTTGCTGCTACTGCTGCGCCTACTGTAAAGCAATCCTCAGCTTTTCTGCCGAATTTCTTGTAAAGCTCCTTCTCGATTTCTCTTGAAAGAGTATCGTCCTTTCCGCAGACAAGCACGTATGGGCTCTGAGGAACCATATTCTTTTCAAGACAAGCTACTACCTTTGAGACAATGTTCTTTTCTCCTCTGATTTTTTCAAGGGTTGTAGTTCCGCCGTCTCTGAACTCGATAAGAGGTTTAAGTCCGAGCATTTCTCCCGCAAAAGCTGCGGCTGCGGAAATTCTGCCTGATTTCTTTGCGTATTTAAGTGTGAGAGGTACTACATATACCGATACGCTGTCAAACCACTCTGTGAAATATGCAATAAGCTCATCGACAGTTGCGCCCTTCTTGATTTTCTTTACCGCTTCCTTGATGGGATAGCCGTAAACACCTGTATAGCACTTTGAATCAATGTTGTGGATATTGATTTTTCCCTTTGCTTCGGGATTATTCTCAAAGAAGTTCTCCTTAGCCATAAGTGAGTTGTTGAAGGTCGCTGAGCCCTTTGAGTTGATTCCTACGTAGATGATATCCGTGTAGCCCTGTTCGTAGATTTCCTTGTATGCTTCTTCGAATTCATATGCATTTACTGCCGATGTCTTGGGAATTTCAGGGGATTTCTCCATCATCTCGTAGATTTCCAGTGTTGTTTTATCAAAGGTTTCTTTGTATGTTTCGTTGCCGAAGGTAATTTTCAGCGGTACTACCTTAATGCCAAGCTCTTCGATTGTTTCCTTGCTGAGATCACAGGTGGTATCGCTCATAATCATAATTTTCTGCATAAGTAAAACTCCTTTACCATTTATATTGCGTTAATCTGCCCTCTCGTGAAAGGTCGGGATAATCCCACTGGCGCAGTGTCTCATACACTGCTATTGCCACTGAGTTTGACAGATTAAGACTTCTCAGTTCGTTTCTCATGGGAATTCTCACACAGCTTTCCGGATTTTCATAAAGTAGCTTTTCGGGAAGTCCTTTATCCTCACGCCCGAAAATAAGGTAGCTGTTATCGGGATAGCTTACATCGCTGTGAACACTTCTGCCCTTTGTTGTAAAGTAGTAGAAGCTTCCCCCTTTATTTTTTGTGAAGAAGTCCTCAAGATCATCATAATAGCTTATATCGAGCTTATCCCAGTAATCAAGTCCCGCACGTTTGAGGTGCTTATCGCTTATTTCAAAGCCAAAGGGACGTATAAGGTGAAGCCTTGCTCCGGTAACAGCACAGGTTCTTGAGATGTTTCCTGTATTCTGGGGAATCTGTGGCTCGACAAGTACTATGTTAAGATTATACATTTTTATGCCTCGTTGAATATTTGATGTTATGCGACAGAAAATAATGTTGCCGTGATGTTTCCCTTACCGGCAGATGTCGCGGAAATACCGTTCAGGGAGGTTTTTGTTATATATATGGACATTAAAGCAATTTCCAAGGGTGTTGCCGTTGGTACTGCAACAGGTCTTGTTGCCTATGCCGTATGCTCTGCGGGCTCTAAAAAGCGTAAAAGCATCAGAAAAAATGCAGGTAAGACTCTTAAAGCTGTGGGAGCTCTGCTTGACGATTTAACATCGTCTGTTATGTAGAAAGTCCTGAGTTTTTTCTGAATTCAAGATAGCTTTCAAGAATTATTACAGCTGAAACAGCGTCTACAACAGCCTTGCGCTTTTTGCCCCTTGTGTTTGTCACGTTGAGGTAATTGTGAGCCGATACCGTTGTACAGCGCTCGTCCCACAGCTTTATGGGACAAGTTACAAGCTTTGCCAGTTCTTCCGAAAAGAGCTGGCATTTTTCGGCTCGCTCGCCTATTGTGTTGTTCATATTCTTAGGATATCCAACAACGATTTCTTCAGCACGATGCTCCTTTGCAAGCTCGGCTGTTTTTTCGATACAGCGGTTAAAGTCCTTTTCATTGATAACGCATACGGGTGAAGCCATCATTTCGCTTTTTCCGCATATGGCGATACCTGTTCTTGAATCGCCGAAATCCACTGACATTATTATCATTTTACACCGCCTGTTACCATGGCTTTACTGTGCCGATGATGTCCTTTACGTCCTTGATTCCCTTGCTGTCGAGAAACTCGTTCATCTCTTCAACAATTCTTACGGGAGCATAAGGGTCGGTAAAGATAGATGCTCCTACCTGTACAGCGGAAGCTCCTGCCATCATAAGTTCGATAGCGTCACGGCCTGTAGAGACTCCGCCCATACCGATTACGGGAATTTTTACAGCGTTTGCAACCTGCCATACCATACGTACTGCTATGGGGAATACTGCGGGACCCGACATTCCGCCTACGTTGTTGCGGAGGATAGGACGTCCTGTATTAATGTCAATTCTCATTCCCAGCAGTGTGTTTATAAGTGATACAGCGTCTGCTCCCGCTTCTTCAACAGCCTTTGCGATGTCAGCAATGCTTGTAACGTTGGGTGAAAGCTTTACCACAAGAGGCTTGCTTGTTGCTTTTCTGACCTGAGCGGTAACCTCTGAAGCCATTTCACAGCTTGTTCCGAAGGCTGCTCCGCCATGTTTTACGTTGGGACAGGATATGTTAAGCTCAAGCATATGAACGTCTGTCTTGTCAAGCTTTTCTGCTACAGCTACGCACTCCTCAACGGTAGAGCCTGCGAAATTTGCAAGAATTACAGTGTCCTTGCTCATAAGGTAAGGAAGGTCGCACTCGATAAAGTGGTCGATTCCGGGATTCTGGAGTCCTACGGAATTCAACATTCCTGAGGGAGTCTCTGCTATTCTGGGAGCTAAGTTTCCTGTTCTTTTGTGAAGAGTTGTTCCCTTTGTGGCAATTCCGCCAAGCTTTGAAAGCGGGAAAAGCTCTTCGTATTCCCTTCCGTAGCCGAATACTCCCGAAGCCGGAATTATAGGATTTTTAAAGTCTACTCCGCATACATTTACAGATAAATCTGCCATTACCAGAGCACCTCCTCTGCCTTGAATACGGGACCTTCCTTGCATACGTGTGCAAAGTATTCCTCGTCGTTTTTCTTTGTTCTGCATGCACAGCCCAGACAAGCGCCTATTCCGCAAGCCATACGCTCTTCAAGTGAAATTTCGCAGTAAATTCCCTTTTCTGCGCAGATTTCTGTGATGCCCTTTAACATTCCCATTGGTCCGCAGGCATATACCGCAGAGATTTCTTCGCTTTCTGCAAGCTCCTTCAGAGGCTGTGTTACAAAGCCGTGAATTCCCTGTGAGCCGTCATCTGTGCAGAGTATTGTCTGAGCTCCTGCCTTTGCGAAATCTTCCTGAAGAATTACCGCAGACGCATTTCTGAAGCCTGTGATTACTGTTGCTTTTTCTCCGTAGTGCTGTGCTATGGGAAGCATGGGAGGTGTGCCTATACCTCCGCCGATAAGAACGATTTTCTTGTAATCGTCGTTAATTGTAAAGCCGTGTCCAAGAGGAGCAAGCATATCCATTGCGTCGCCCTCTCTCAGCTCAGCGATTTTTTCTGTGCCTTCGCCTCTTATCTCGAAAACAATTCGCAGAGTTCCCTTACTGCGGTTGATTTCACAAATTGAAACAGGTCTGCGCAGTGTAAAGCCTTCCACTCTGATGTGGACAAACTGTCCCGGCTGAGCTATCTGTGCCACCTCGGGACAAAGCATCTCAAAGCTGTACATATTGCGTGCTATTGCCGATTTCTTAAGTATGATGTATTTTCCTTGTGTGTACTTCATTTCCGACCTCCTTTTCGGGAGAAACCCGATATGTAATACTCCTCCCGATGAACAAGAGCGGGAGTTGCGGGAACCTTTTGCCCCGCAGATTACAGCTATAATTATTATACCACATTTCTTCTCATTTAGCAAGCGTTTAAACAAATAAAAAGGACAGCCGTTATGACTGTCCTTGAATGGTTGAATTTTACTTCAGATTAATGTAGGAAGTGATATCGTCTCTCATACGTATAACCTCACGGCGTGCTGCCTTTGCAAAATCACGCTCGTCACAGCCTTCCTTCTTGTATGCGCACATTACTGCTCTTGAGGAGTTTACGATAGCTCCCAGACCGTTTTCGTCAAATCCGCCCTTAAGGCCTTCTGCTCCGCCACCCTGTGCTCCGTAGCCGGGAACAAGGAACATTGTGTGGGGAAGTCTCTTTCTCAGCTCTGTAAGCTGTTCGGGATAAGTTGCTCCCACAACAGCGCCTACTGCAGAGTAGCCGTATTTGCCGATAGTATCCTCGCCCCACTTTTCGCACATATCGCCCATAAGGCAGTAAATGGGAGTTCCGTCAGCAAGCTTCATATCCTGGATCTCTCCGCTTGAAGGGTTTGATGTTTTTACAAGTACGTAGATACCCTTGTCCTTTTCACGGCAAACCTTGAGAAGAGGATCAATACCGTCTGTGCCAAGATAGCCGTTTACTGTAAGAGCGTCAGCTGCAAAGGGCTCTATCTCGTTGTCGCAGACCTTTACTGTACCAAGGTGAGCATTTGTGTAAGCTTCCATAGTTGCTCCGATATCGTTTCTCTTGCCGTCTGTGATAACGAACATTCCGTTGAGCTTAGCGTATCTGATCGTCTTTTCAAGAGCCTTGATGCCGTAGTGTCCGTACATCTCGTAGTAAGCAGCCTGAGGCTTGATAGCGGGAACGATGTCGTGGATTTCATCGATAATAGCCTGATTGAAGGCGAAAATAGCCTTTGCGGCAGCCTTTAAGGTCCAGCCGTCTTCGTCGAGGTAACGCTTCTGAAGGTACTCGGGAACGTACTCAAGCTTAGGGTCAAGTCCTACTACTGTGGGGTTTTTCATCTCAATAATTTTCTCAATAAGTCTGTCAAATGACATAGCAATCTCACCTTTCGTCGTATCTTATAATTCCTTTTGATATTGTAACAAGAGTCTTTCCAGTTAAGGTCATTCCCTTGAAAACAGTGTTGTGTGACCTTGAATGGAGCTTTGCAGGCTCTACCGTCCATTTCTTGTTGATGTCGGCAATAATAAGGTCTGCGGGCTTGCCCTCGGCTATTGCAGGAGTCTCAAGTCCGAGGATTTTTCTGGGATTTACACACATAAGCTCTACAATTTTTTTCAGCGGAACCTCGCCTGTGTGGTAGAGTCCCGTAAGTGTCGCAGAGAATGAGGTTTCAAGGCCGACTACTCCGTTGGGAGCCTTTTCAAAATCTGCCTTTTCCTCTGCTGTGTGCGGAGCGTGGTCTGTGATGATACAGTCGATTGTACCGTCCTTGATACCGTCGATTACAGCTCTAACATCAGCCTTTGTTCTGAGCGGAGGATTCATTCTGTAGTCAGCGTCACGCTTTAAAAGAAGCTCGTCTGTAAGAAGGAAATAGTGTGGTGCAGTCTCACAGGTAACCTTAGCTCCGTGATTTTTAGCGCAACGGATAATCTCAACGCTACCCTCTGTACTCACGTGGGCGATGTGAATTCTTGCGTCTGTTGACTGTGCAAGGATAATTTCTCTTGCAGTGATATAATCCTCAGAAGCTCTGTCCATACCCTTTACACCAAGCTTTTCAGAGATTTCTCCCTTGTTCATAATTCCGCCGTCGATAATGGAGAGGTCCTCGCAGTGTGAAATAACGAGAAGTCCGTTATCCTTTGACATTTCAAGAGCCTTGCGCATCATCTCGGCATTTTCAACGGGACGTCCGTCATCTGAAATGCAGATACAGCCCGCATTTTTCAGTGCTTCATAGTCGCACAGTCCGTTGCCTGACATTCCCCCTGTAATACAGCCACAGGGATATACGTCTACTCCCGTATCCTTTGCCCTGTTGATTATATACTCGATGGTTTCGGGATTATCACAGGGAGGCTTTGTGTTGGGCATTGTGACAACGCCTGTAACTCCTCCGGCAAGAGCCGAACTGCAACCTGTGAGGATATTCTCCTTATGGGTAAGTCCGGGATCTCTGAAGTGAACGTGCATATCAAAAAGCGAGGGCATAAGCACAAGGTCTGTGCCGTCGATGACCTCATACGCACCGCAGTGGAGGTTCTCGCCTACCTTTGCAATTTTGCCGTCCTCGATGAAAACATCGGTGATACGGTCTGTTTTGGCGTCAACCGCACGGATATTCTTGATTATGATAGAGTTTTCCATAAACCCCTCCTTATTTTTTACGCCTGAAGGCTTTTTTGACTATGAGAGCAGTGACAGCTCCCGCGGTGGCTACTGCCACAGCCTTAGCGATTGTATTTGTTTTATTGCGCTGTTTTTCGGTAATATTCAGCGGAGCGTCAAACTCCTCATCGGTATGAGTGTTTGAGTAGCTGAGGATACTGTCAAGTATAACCTCGCCCTCAGTCACAGTGATTTTAAGGTTGTGCCAGCCGAATCCGCAGGAGTCATATCTGTAGAAAGACTGTCGGTATAAGCTTCCGCCGATTTCCTTATCACTGCACAGTACAGCTCCATCAAGCTCCACTTTGATTTTAGCCGTTTCACAGCTTCCGCAAAGGGCAAATCCGAAGCCTTTATAGCTGAGAGTAGCGGTAGCTCCCGTTTTCATTGTAGCAGATGTTCTGTTTGTGAATTTATATGAGTCACAGCCGTTAAGTGAAACCTCGCCCCCGTAATTTACCTTAAGGTCAAGAGCGTCACAGGCTGTTGCATATCTGTTCATTGAGGAAAGGGTCGTAACCTCAAGATTTGCAAAGCTGTTTTTATGGTAGCTTGAAAGAAGCGCAACTCTGCCCTTTGCCTGCATAGCGTTCTTTTCGTTGTAATTTGACACAAGCTTGCCGTTTACGTAGGCAAGGTAGAGGTTTCCCGCTGAGGATACTGTAAGAGTATTATCCCCGTCCTTATTGAAAAGCTCAGCTGTTCCTGTATCGGTAATCTCGTCCATAAACAGAGTCTCCCACTTGCCACTGCGGTAAAGCTTAAGAGCAAATCCGCAGTTTGAGGTTACCTCGCAGGCTACTGCGCTGTCATAGCGTACTCCGATGCCCGCATAAGAGTCATCATCGCCTGTAAGAGCTACATTTACCGAAGCGGTATAGTTCACCCAGCTGTCGTCAAGAAGAGTCGTTATGGGGTCAGGAGTTCCTCTGAAACGCCAGTTATCAGGGATAATTTCCTTTGTAATTTGCTGTACGAGACGATTTTTGCCGTTTATGCACTCAACCTCGAAGGCTCCGCCCTGGTCTGTAGTGTACAGCGGAGCGTTTCCTCGCTGTGAAAGGAAGTCCCCGCCCATTTTCTTGTAGGAGAAATCGTCCTTGTAGGGCATTGTAAGGCGGTGAGCCTTTGGTATTTCGGGAGTTACTGTAGCTGTACCCTTGACAAAACCGCAGTCCAGCGTAGTTACTGTAAGCACCGAGCCCGGCTTTACTGTGATTTCAACTGTATCATCGGTGATAAGCTTTTTTTCTCTTACTCTGAACCAGTTTTCGCTTACGTTTTTTGTGTTGTTGGGAGCACAGCTCTCCACAAAGGAAAGCTCTTTTCCGTTAAAGTCAGCTCCTGTAAAATCAAAGCGGTACTTACGTGTTGTGAAGCTCTCGTTGGCGAAAATCATTGTAATGTCAGAGCAGTCCTCTGCCATTAAAGTCATATAGTTGGAGGTTGTTTTCTCGATAAAGTGATTTTCCTCGCCGTCGCCGTAGCACGCTCCCTCAACAAAATGCCAGTTTTCTTTTGTAAAGCGGGTGAAGTGCATAGCAGTGTAAAATCCTGAGCAAAGCTCAAAATTACCGCTCCAGGGAGTATTCGCCTTAATAATGTGCTTGGGATAGTAGCACGAGCCGTCGTAATATGCTGAAACGGCAGGCTGAAACTCGTACATGGTCATATTGCCGTTGTAAACGCTGTTGATGACTCTTGTCGCCATATCAACTGCGCCGTTTCTGCCTGTAAGGCCGTTCATATCCTTTTTCACTGTAAGCTGAGGGATATTCATGGGAGCAATGCCCTCGCTGTACCATATTTCCTTGCCATAGTCGGTAAAAAGACGCTTTGTGTTATCGTCTCCGAATGTTGTATAGTGGAGTCCGATTATATCCACGGCATTTCGCAGAGCCTCATTTTTCAGCATTTTTTCGGCTATGGTGCGTGTGCCTACCTCGTCGGAAGCAACAATTTTTATTGAAGCAGTATCGTAAGGGATAGTATTGTCACTGCGTAGCCTATCTGCAAAATATATGAGCCAGTCCTCGTCTGCGTCACCTGTCTCGTTAGCGTCGGGACTGATGTGAGTAAACTTTATTCCCAGCTTATTGTAAGCCTGTTTAATGGTCTCGGCATACCATTTATAGCGTGCTTTGAAGCCTTGCTCTGTGCCCTTTTCAAAGGCATTTTTTATCCAGTTGGGCTGTCCCCATCTGAGAAGGTCGATGCTCAGGTCTGGATTGATTTTCAGTGCGTCGGAAGCGATAATAAATCCTGCGCCTCTTGTAACGTCTGCGGTTTCGCTCTCGAATCTCATTGTTGAAGGCTCGGTGCCTGATGAGGAGTTGATATCAGCTCCCATTTCAAGCTTAAGATGAGTTAAACAGGCTCCGTAGTCCTTTTCAAAAAGAAGACGGAGTATCTCGGTATAAACTTCGGGATAAAGCGCCTTGTAGTCAAGAAGAAGCCTTGAGGAGTTGTTTGCCGAAATACAGCCAAGTCCCCTGAAAACGCTGTTTTCTCCCGTCATAACCGCCTTTGCGTTTACTGTGACAACTTCGGGAGACATCACCGATAAGCTTGTTCCCGCTACCTTCTGAGTTGAAAATCCGAAAGAAAATTTATCGGTATTTTTCTGAAATTCCATAGCTCCTCCGTTATTTCAAGGGCTCGGCAATGAGAAATTTGATCTTCTTGCCCTCTTCTGTGAACATTTTTTCGTGCTCAGTTACAAAGTTCTCGATGCCTGTTTCGCTGTGGAGGTCACGGGTGAGGAATTTTATCTCAAATCCTGCCTCCTTGAAATAGTCAAGAGACTCTTCAAAAAGCTCGTCGTCGTCTGTCTTGAACCACAAATCGCCCTTAAGGAATTTTTTGTAGTTCAGAAGCTGTCTTGTGTGAGTCAGACGGCGCTTGTTATGGCGGTCCTTAGGCCAGGGATTGCAGAAATTGATGTAAATTCGGTCTGCACGGTCATTTTCGTCCCAGGCAAGGTCGATACGCTCGATATTCTGGATTGCAATGCGGATATTGTCTGTGGGAGCGTTGATCTCCTTGTAGGCATTTTCAATCTTACGCTTTGCAAGCACAAGCATCTCGTTTTTGATGTCCATTGCAATGTAATTGTTTTCAGGGTGCGCGGGAGAAGCCTGTGATATAAAGCCTCCCTTGCCACAGCCAAGCTCAACATAAAGGGGTTTTGAGCTGTCGGGGAAGATTTCGCACCATTTTCCCTTATGCTCCTGTGGCTCTGTTATGTAAAAGGGACAAGCCTCAAGCTCAGGCTTTGCCCATGGTTTATGTCTTATTCTCATATAGACCTCCGTTAAGATAAAAAAATACACTCTTATATATTATATCACATTCCTCAGCGTTTTCCAAGTCTTTGAGAGTATATTTTTAAATATTAATTTTTTGTAAACTTTTCGGCTTATTCAACCGCTTCCGATTGAATGAGCTTTCATTTCTGCCCTCTTATAAAAGACTCTTACGGAGGTTTTTATTATGCCAAAGAAAAAAAGCTTCGTGCTCTATCACGATTACTTCAACCATATCTACAGGCTGTCTGATGAAGAGGCAGGCAGACTTTTCAAGGCTCTGTTTGCTTATGTCAATGATGAACCGCTTCCAGAGCTTTCTTCAGGTGCTGAAATGGCATTTTCATTTATCAGATGTCAGGTTGAACGTGACTGTGAAAAATATGATGAAAAGTGCCGTCGTATGCAGGAGCTTGCTCTTAAACGTGAGGAAAAAAGAAGAGAAAAGTCCGCTTCATCATACTAAATCACAATTGTGCACGTTTGTGTGCTATAATGATATATATTATGATAATGAAACTGAAATCTGATATTGTAAATGTAAATTAAGATGTGAATGAGATTGTTATAATATGATAATGTACTCTTGGTTTTCAACATACTTTTCAACTTTTTCTCAACTATTGTTAACAACTTTCAACTCACGTACTCTTTTTATCGCTATAGCTTGCTTTCTTTTCAACACTCTTTCCACCTTTGTCAACACTCCCCTGTCTGTTATCTTTGTACTCCCCTTCTTCCTTTATAGACAGAATGTTACCGTATTGTCATCGGTTTTTCTGTTGACATTCGTGAGCTTTTAGTGTATAATCTTTCTTGGAAAGGAGTTGTGCGTATGCGTTCTAAAGGTACTAAATTAATCGCTGATAACAGAAAGGCTCGTCATGAGTATTTCGTTATTGAAGACTTTGAAGCCGGTATCGAGCTTGTTGGTACTGAGGTTAAATCTATCCGTCTCGGTCAGGTCAATCTTAAGGACAGCTGGTGCTCTATCGATAACGGTGAGCTCTTTATAAAGGGTATGCACATCTCTCCTTACGAAAAAGGCAATATCTTTAACCGCGATCCCCTGAGAGTTCGTAAGCTCCTTATGCACCGCAAGGAAATCAACCGCCTCTTCGGTGTTATCAAACAGGACGGTCTTACTCTTATCCCTCTCAGTATCTATTTCAAGGACTCAAAGGTTAAGGTTAAGCTCGGTCTCTGTAAAGGTAAGAAGCTCTACGATAAGCGCGCTGACTCCGCTAAACGTGACGCTAAGCGTGAAATCGAAAGAAATCTTAAGTCGCGTAATATGTAAAGCTTTTTTTATCTTTCTGTCACCGTTTTTTCATTGACTTTGAAGTCTCTTTCGTGTATAATCTACTTCAGCGCTGATTTTTCCCATCAGCTTCCCACAAATTTTGGGGGCGTAAAGGTTTCGACGGGGGTTTTGAAGCGTGATAAGCGAGCGGAGCTTGGTGTAATCTCCTTAAACTGCGCCACGTTTAAATATAAACGCTAGAAATAACATTACTGTTAGCTCAAGAAGCTTACAGGTAGCAGCTTAAGTCTGCTTCCGTCCACCGACAGACTACCGCGACTGTCGCTTGGGCGTCGATTAGCGGTGAACGATTCTCAGGAGCGTCCGTGCCTGTGAATTGTATTCGGACTACTCTGTAATTCAGCCCGTTTATCGGCGGTCTTTCAGGGGAATTTCAATAGGTAAAATACGCTCGTAGAAAGTTGCGTGAATGAGCTTTCGGACAGGAGTTCAATTCTCCTCGCCTCCACCAATTTTACTCACGTTTTTGTCCCTTGGGATGAAAGCGTGAATTTTTTTGCGTGAAAATCGTGCCAGAATCATATGTACATCGCAAGGCTCACTGTCATCAGTGAGTCTTGCATCGTTCCCCTTGAGACTGCCGGGAACGTTATGGAGCTCTATGCGGACGTAGTCATCATAGACAACCACTCGCTTGACATAGAGATTGATGAGCTGTCTGCGCTGTGGCAGTGTGCCATCGAGAAACATCTGCTGTGCTTTGCGGTATGCAGCAACGACCTTGGCAGGATCTACGCTCTTACAGCCGCTTGACTGCTCGTGCGCTTCTATTTTCTCACTCACCTGTGCAAGCTCCTGTTCAAGCCTGTCAAGGGTTGTCAGAAGCGATGGACTGCCCGACTGGGTGATTACCGATATGATGTTGTCAATCTTCGTCTGAATGCCCTGTCGCTGTTCCTTCAGCGTGTTCAGTACCGAATCGGATTGCTGATTCAGCATGGCGAGTGAATCCTCATACCCTGCAAGAATCAGAGGAATTCTATCCTCTGAGAAGATAATTTCACTGATCTGCTGTACCACAAATTGCTCCAGATAGTTGCGGTTCACATCCTTTGCATTGCAGTGAAGCTCCCCACGTTTGCTTTTACCGCCGCACTTATAGGTGACGTGCTTACGTTTATTCCTGCCTGAGTGCATACAGTTTCCTGTGAAGGCACTGCCGCAGTATCCGCATACCACCTTGCCTGTGAGAAGATAAGTTTCCTTTGCTCTCAGACTGGTCGTTCTCTGACTGCGGCTCTTGATGATACCGCTGACCTTGAAGAATACATCGTCCTCGACGATTCTTGGCATACCGCCCTCGATGCGTATCATCTCACCGTCAGGCTTGCTCTTGTGGTGATTGCGAGTACCCATAGGCGTTTTTGCGGCGGCTCTGTTGAAGATAAATACTCCACGGTATTTTTCATTTCTGAGCATTTCTGTGATACTGTTCTTCACAAAGGGTTTGCCTGCCTTGTTGCGATAGCCTAAGTAGTTCAGCTTGTCAATGATTTCCGCATAGCCAAGGCCGTCGCATACTCCCTGAAAAATCATTCTAACCGCTTCGGCTTCCTTTTCTTCAATTTCAAAGCGATAGGTTTCCTTATTCACCTTGAAGCCATACGGCACATGACCTCCTGTGTAGCGGCATTGACGGTCACTCTCTTTCATGCCTTTCATAACCTCACGGCCAAGGTTTTTGGAGTAGTATTCGCTCATACCCTCAAGGACGGATTCGAGGATGATGCTTTCGGGTGAGTCATCCAGATTTTCAAGTACGCTCATGAGAGTGACATTATTTTTACGAAGCTCACGCTTATAATAAGCGGAGTCGTAGCGGTTTCTGGAGAATCGGTCCAGCTTGTGCACAAGGACAATGTCGAAATGTCCTTCCTTTGATGTGCTGATCATATTGAGAAATTCGGGACGGTCATCGGTTGTAGCCGAGCGTGCACGATCGCAGAATTCCTCCACGATCGCAACGCCGTTACGGGCACAGAATTCACGCATGGCACGGAGCTGTGCTTCTATGGATTCCTCACGCTGATTGTCTGAAGAAAATCTTGCGTAAAGTGCGGCACGAGGAACTCGTCCCCTGCCCTTGATTCGTTCGATTGCTGTCATTTGCATTCCTCCTTCATTGTACTGCAGAGCATTTCAAAGAAAACGTGGTTGGTGATGGTTTCGCCTGTGCTGTCCTTGGATTTTGATTTTACCTTGTACGGCTTTTTCTCAAAGGACTTGCGCAGTTCCTTCTTTTCGATTTCAATAATTGTCATCTGCTCACCTCAATTTTACTCTCTTTTTCATGAAAATGGAATCATCAGACTCAACGACAATTTGTCGTCGAGTTTGTGGAAGAGCAATAAATACGGTTATTTTCCTGACGTTGCTTCTCCCCTGATTGCTTTTTCAACTTCTTTGTTCAGAAGAAGCTCAGTGTACTTCTTGTGATTTTCAGCCTTGAGCAGTAAATCAATACCATTCATTATCTGCTTGTCCTGTGCGTCTTTGAAAATTTTTACAGTATTATTCATATTTTTATCCTCCTGAAATTATAGCTGATGTCAGTCAGACTGACGTCAGCTTTTATTTTTGGTAGGGCGTACTTCACGCCCCACCGCTTGATTTGAATTTGGATTCTCTGTAACCACTGCCCCGAATCAGGGCGGTGGTTTTGCTTCCGATGGGGTCGTGTTTCACGATCTCATCGGTTTTGTTGAATTGACTGCGTTGTGTGTTCTCTGTAAAGGTAGCCCTGAATCAGGGCGCCCTCTGTTTACGCTACGACTATTTGCTTCATTATGTCTACGTCGTGATTCACGACATGGTCTCTTTTTATGACGGGATGCTTCGTCCCGTCACGGTGAACGAATTGTTCACCGTCATACCACCTGCACCGAAACAGTGCGGGTGGATGTTTGCTTGTGACAGACCACCTAGCGTTTCACGAAGGAGTCTCCTGACAGAACGTTTTGTTCAGTCAGCTTGACTAAGGGGGCGGTGAATCACCTCCACCTCGACTACCGAAACGGTACCTG